>JAGROY010000129.1 GCA_020439995.1 Verrucomicrobiia bacterium | reverse complement strand
GAAAGGGCCCTACTTTCCACAAGCGGTAAGCGAAGCTAACCCGCGATTGGGTGGCTGCGACTAACAATTTGCCGCCCTGCTCGACTCCACTGACGCAATTTGACGCCAGTGGAGTTTTTGCGTGCCAAAGATACGTGGTACGGATTGTGCTCTGTGGTAGGAAGTGAATTCTTTTCCCATAGTGGCCCTTGCGATACTTTCGGTAATCAGTAGTTCCTCGTTAGAAGCAGGGGAAACTCGAATACCCTTTGATGACAGAGGCGGCCTGATTTGGGTTCCGGTATACATCGATGGCAGTAAGCCCTTGAACTTCCTGCTCGATTCCGGTGCGGAGCAATCCGTGATCGACCTGCGAACGGCGAAGAAGTTGGGTGTCGAACTGGTAGGCCGAGAACGGGTGGCTTGCGTGGGGGGTGACGAGACAGCCTACAACACTGCCCCGGTAACGCTGCGGCTTTCGAAATCAACAGCTTGGTCAGGGCCCTTGCTCGGCCTGGATCTTGGCCGTGAGTCTCGCACATTGCACCGAAGGATCGACGGGTTGATCGGAATGGATTTTTTGGCTGATCGAACCATCTGCATTGATTATGCATCGAAGCTCGTAGAGTTCGATGCGGTGGTTCCTCGACGACATTACAAGGCAATCCCAATACACATGTTTCGGGGGAATCCTTGTGCCACACTCACCATCAATAAAACTCAAGTTCTCTCAAATGTCAGGATTGATACAGGGTGCAATCAATCACTCCATTGGTCTCCGACTAAAACAGGGCAGTCAGATCGCACCGAGAGGAGAACGATCGGTTACTGGATGAAAAAGACGAGAACTCAGAAAATAGATGTTTCGTTAGGAGCGATTCGATTTGAAGAGGTCGCCACGACTCGCCATCGACAGCCCATTTTTCCAGGCGAGAATGGATTGCTGGGAAATCCGCTGCTCGCACGAGGCGGTATGGCGATACTGGATTTCAGAAAGAAGAGATTGATTCTGAGCGGTCGGTGATGGCGCTTCGCACTCACATTCAAGTCGTTAGTTCAATTGTTGGAAACAACGCTCGAGGGTTCGAGTCATTCTGGCGACGAGCCATTCTGACGATGAATATTCACATTAACAATAATTACAAGAAGATTTCCTCACGTTGTTATGCTAATGTGTGGAAGTGAAATCACTCATCAAAAATCGAGCTGAAGCCCTAGCACTCTGCCTGCTTCCATCTGTCGCTCAGCGCATCAAGGACGGTCAACCTACCAAGACCTTTCTTGAGCGCTTGGTGCGTTCCGGGATGACCAGAAAGGCAGCAAAAGACGGCGAGTGGGACATGCTACGATCGCAACTTGCTGCTTACTGGCGAGGTGGCGAAGGCGATGAGTTTTATGAAGCCTATCCAAATCGCTTCGATGAGTGGTTTCTCGGAGCCCACTACTGCGTCGTCGAACAACTTCGAACCCTCTGCGATCAGTATCCTGACACGCTGACAGAGCTTTATGAAATCGGTTGCGGAGACGGCAAGGTGCTGATGCACATGAACGAACGGTTTCCAGAATTTCATCGGTTGGTTGGGATCGACATCAACTCGAAAGTCATCGAGCGGAATCGGTCGACGCACAAAGACCCTAAAGTGGATTTCACGGACGATGCCGCGCTCGACTGGCTTTCTGAAAACGGTCGCTCCGGCTCAGTGCTGATGACCTACGGCGGAGTACTTGAGTATTTCACTCAATGCGAAGTCGAGACGATTTTTAGAAAGGTTGCCTCCTTGTCACCCGCAGCTATCGTTTTGGTCGAACCAGTGAATTTCAACTACGATCTCAACAAGGAATCCGACTCGCGCCCCTACGGCGATGAGCATTCCTTCTCACACAACCACCGAGTTCTTCTCCAGCGATGTGGATTTGAGTTAGCCCACCAGTCGGAGTGCAGGTTAGATCATCGCTGGCAGATGCTGGTAGCCATGATCCACTAAGGCGAAGTATCGTCTCGCTAGGATTACCGTAATTATCGCAAGATGTCCGCGAGGTGTAATCTTGTACATGGGAAACGGCAACGTTGTAGGCTGGAGCCCGATGGAACGCATGGGCAGAGATTGATCGCTCCCAGTTTCAACTCGGATCACTGACGGGTTGTCAGGCAATTTCTTCCCCAAATGGCAAGGGTTTGAAGCCCCCATGGTGTAATATGAAGGGGAACGATCAGCCGATCCAACCAAACTGACTTCATGAGAACGACTCGATGAGAACTACCGCATCAAAACCTGCACGATCTGCCGCCCCGATCGGCCTTCGATCTTTGCCGTAGGCAAAGCCGCGTAACCATTATGGACAAGCATACATCCACCCATACGGAATCTGGTAATGACGCTGGATTCGATCAACTTTTGCGCTCGGCCAATTTGGAAGTGCCTCTTCCGGGCGCTTTTCAGTCGGAAGTGTGGCGACGGATCGCTGTCGCCCGGGAGTCTACGCTGACCGCACGGTTGGCTCATGCACTGGAATCGCTTCTTAGCAGCCTGGCACAACCCGTGGCGGCCAGTGTGTTGGTGTTCGCCACAATCTCGGCTGGACTCTGGTTTGGGGCGCGTAGCACCGAACCGGGGCACGATGCGAAGCTCGCCTACGTGCAATCGGTGAGCCCATTTGTTGAACAGCCCGGAGCGGACGCACCATGAAAAAAGGACTACTTTTGCTGGTCGTCGCTGTTCTGGCCGGAATGACAGCGTTTTGTGTGATGCGCTGGCACAAAGGAGGAGCGCAGCAACAGGGCGGAATAGCTCTAGATGCGATGGCAGAGCTGGAGTGGCTGAGAACGGAACTTCACCTCACCGACGAGCAGTTTGCTAAAGTACGAGATTTGCACGCGGACTACCGGCCAAAGTGTGTGGAAATGTGCAATCGCATCTCGGAAGCACAAGCGAAGACCAGGGTGTTGGCGGTAGCCAATCGCGTGATCACCCCTGAGTATCAGGCAGCCTTGCAAAATTACGCGGATGTTCGCGTTGAATGCCAGAAGGCAATGCTGAATCATCTTTACGAGACTGCGGCGACTCTGAAGGAAGATCAGGCGACGAGGTTTCTGGAAGCCATGCTGCCGATTGCTCTCGATTTCAGCCATATTGATTCAGGAGATCTCCATGCCCGCTAGTGCGGCAGTGCCGTCTGACATGGAAGCGACCGACACCGAATTGATGACCAGGCTTGCTGCGGGAGATGATCTGGCACTCAACGCTCTGATGGCACGTTGGCGGGATCGCGTGGCAGCGTTTCTCTACCGCATGACACGCCATTCGGACACGGCGGCGGATTTGGCACAGGAAACTTTCGTAAAGCTCTATCAGGCACGCAATCGCTATCGGCCAGAGGGCAAATTCTCGACCTACCTTTTTGCCATTGCCGCCAATTTGGGGCGCAATCATGCCCGTTGGAAACGACGTCATCCCACGGTTTCGCTAGATGATGATAGCGACAGTAAATCCCTTCTAGCAGAAGCTGTCAATCCGGGCCAGACGCCCGAAGAGGCAGCAACCAGCGCCGAAGGGCTGCGCGCCGTGCACTCGGCATTTCAAGCGCTTCCCGATGATCTCCGCGTTACCATGTCCTTGTTTATCTATGAAGGCATGAGCTATGCTGAGATTGCTTCGATCGTGGGATGCAGCCCAAAGGCCGCGGAAACGCGCATCTATCGCGCCCGTCAATTCCTCAAAGAGAAGCTCAAAGACATCCGTGCGTGAGAACGAGCTCTCGCTTTGCCACACTTCGGCTTAGTTAATCGCGGCACGGATTGCTACATCGTGACCGCCCGCGCCATCGATTTCCACGCACCGTTTGAGTGACTTTTTCACTGACACCGTGAAGGAGATTTGTGTATCCCGCTGCTGCCGCTCTCTCGACCACTCTTGGCGCAAGCATGGCCTTTATCGATCTCATCGAGGGCATCTACGGTGAGCCTGGTAAAGCTAGTCAGCGGCAGGCGGTCATAACAAAATGTTTAACTCTTAAACTGCTTCATCTTTTCTATAAGGGTGCCCCTTTGCTTGACTCTCATTCGGCATCTTTTGACGCCTCGGACTATGCTGACTCTTCCATCTCTTCTCCCGCCGCTTCTCCAAGGATGGCGAGTCCGCCACGCAACACAATGATCGTAATTATTGTCCCGATCACAATGTCAGGCCAGCGAGAGCTAGTGAAGTAGACTAGAAGCCCCGCCAACATCACACCGATATTGGCAATGACATCATTCTTGGAGAATATCCAGCTGGCTCGCATGTGAACTTCCCCTTTCCGATGCTTGGATAGAATGATGAGGCAGGTAACGTTTGCCATCAGGGCAATTAGGCCGACGCCTAACATAAACCACGATTGCGGGTCACTGCCGAACGCGAGTCTGCGAAGGATGTCGACGAAGACTCCGCACGCCAGAGCAATTTGGAAGTAACCGCTCCAGCGTGCGGCCGAGATCTTCACCGAATTCGCGCGCCCTACCGCGTAGAACGCGATTCCGTAAACGGTAGCGTCAGCAAGCATATCGAGCGAATCTGCGACCAAACCAGTAGAGTCAGCGATGACACCACAGATCAGCTCGGCACAGAACATTACACCGTTAATGAGCAATAATGTCAGAAGAACGGACTTCTGCGTGATGTCTTCCGCTTCTTCGTGACAATGACAATTGCTCATTGGGGTTTACTATTCGTCGCAAGTGCAGGCGTATTCAGGATTGCCGCATGTGCCGCCGCAAATATGATTTAGGAAAGTGAAGCGAAAGTTCTTGGGTTTGGCCTTCGCTGCGGAACGCACTTGCACCACAAGATTGTAGCCGTCTCCCTCTGGCAGTTTCGCTTTCGATACCAGCGCGTCGCCTTTCTTCTCAAGTTGAAGCTTTTCCTTCGCCGTGCCACTCGCGATGACGGTCACTTTCTGATCCGTTGGGCTCACGACCTTCTTGTCCTTGTCGTAAAACTTCACCGAAACGGTGTGATCTTTCTCGACAAAGAATTCGGGCCGAGGATAGTCGGTCGCTAGCAGACGCCCACGTCTTGGGCCTGCTTCGACTTCCTTCGCTTCTTCAGCGAATGCCATAGGGAGGGTGACTGCCGCCAGAAAAGCGGCAACAACTAATTTGGTCATGGATGTTTTCATGGATTTTGTTTTGTTATGTTCGGATTTAGTTTAGTTTGGTTTGCGTGCGGACTACGCACTGTCTGGAGATGAAACGGTCTGGGATGGCTCAGGCGCTTTTCCCGATGACTGTGCTTCGTCGAGCCGCCGCCGCTCCGACTTGCGTTCGAGCCACTCGTAGAGTGCGGGTAAGAGCACCAATGTGAGGATTGTGGACGAAATGATCCCGCCGATGACCACGGTTGCGAGCGGACGCTGCACTTCCGCACCCGGGCCTGTGGCGAGCGCCATGGGAATGAAACCAAAGGAGGCGACGAGCGCTGTCATGAGCTTCGGTCGCAAGCGTGTTAGAGCTCCCTTCACCACGGCATCGCGAAGCGGCATGCCACCCTCGCGGAGCTGATTGATGAAACTGATGAGCATGATGCCGTTGAGCACGGCGATCCCGCTGAGAGCGATGAATCCGACGCCTGCTGATATGGTGAAGGGCATCCCGCGCCAGTAGATCGCGAAGATCCCACCGGTGACAGCGAGCGGAACGCAGGTGAAGATGAGCGCGGCTTGCCGAAGGCTGCCGAAACTCATGAAGATCAGGATGAAGATCAGTCCCAGTGCCATAGGAACAACGATCATAAGCCTCTCCTTGGCCTTGATTAGGTTTTCGAATTGCCCGCCAAATTCGAAATAGTAACCATCGGGCCAGTCCATTTTTTCACGAAGAGTGGTCTGCGCTTCCTCCACAAAACTCTCAGTATCTCGACCGGCGTTGTTGATGAGGATTGCGACGCGGCGTTCTCCCGACTCACGCGCAATGAGGCCGACTTGCTGCACGATCTCAATCTTTGTCACTTGCCCCAGGGTAATCAGTCCCCCGTCCTCCGTGCGCAAAGGCAGCCGTTTGATGGCTTTAATGTCAGTGCGAGTGGTCTCGGGAAGCCTGACTACGATTTCGTAACGGCGGTTGCCGTCGATCATGGTGCCGGTTTCCTCCCCCGCAAGCGCGGCGCGGACGACGGCGTTGATCTCGTCAGCCTGGACGTTGAATTTGCGCATCGCCACGCGGTCGGGTGTGATTTCCAAGGTGGGGTTGCGGCCAAGATTGTCGAACTCGACTTGGCTGGCTCCGGGTATGGCTGAGATGAGTGTCCGCGCTTCACCGGCCAGTGCTTCGAGCTTGTCGTAGTCTTTCCCGAAGATTTTGCAGAGCAAGTTCGCGCGCGCTCCAGCCATGATCTCGTTGAATCGCATCTGGATGGGTTGAGTGACAAGGTAACCTTGACCTGGCACGTGCAATGCCAACTGGTCACGCATCTGGTCACCGAGTTCTTGCTTGGTAATGGTGCGTCCATCGACCTTCCGCCATTCGCTCTTCGGTTTGAGCATGATGAAGGTGTCCGCGAGATTCGGCCCCATCGGATCCATGGCAACCTCTGAAGTGCCAATCCGCGCGAAAACAGTTTTCACTTCTGGAAACTTTTCTAACAATACCTTCTCGGACTTGAGCTGGAGATCTAACGAAGCATCGAGACCGGCACTGATACTGCGAATGAGCTGGATGGTCATGTCGCCCTCATCGAGTTCTGGGACAAACTCCGCCCCCATCCGGTTGAAAAGCACTAGGGAGAATCCAAACAATCCGAACATCGCTAGTGCGACCGCCCACCGGAAACGCAGAGCGAAGTTGAGCACGGGCGTGTAGATGGCTTTGAAAACTCTAACGAGCCAGGAGTCCTTCTCTTTGATATCGCCCCGAAGGAAGTAGGAGCAGAGCACCGGCATAAGAGTGAGTGCTAGAATGAGCGCGCCGATGAGTGCGAACATCACGGTGAGCGCCATTGGCCGAAACATCTTCGCTTCAATACCAGCCAGAGCGAGGATAGGCACGTAGACGACGGTGATGATGAGCACGCCGAAGAACATCGGATTGGCAACCTCGCGCGCAGAGACGAGCACTTCTTCCAGGCGTTCTCCAGCGTTGAGGCGGCGTCCAAGCTGTTTCTGCTTTTCGCCCAGATGGCGTACGATATTTTCCACCATGACGACCGCGCCATCGATGATCAGACCGAAGTCGATTGCGCCCAGGCTCATTAGATTTCCGGAAAGCCCCGCCTCGACCATACCCGTGAAGGCGAAGAGCATCGACAAGGGGATGGCACAGGCAACGATCACGGCCGCGCGAAAGTTGCCTAACATCAGCATCAGAACGACTACAACAAGTATCGCTCCTTCGAACAGGTTCTTCTCAACGGTTTTGATAGTGGCGTTGACGAGGTTTGATCGGTCGTAGAGTGGCCGAATCGTAAGACCTTCGGGCAGTTTCTTTTGAATCTCTTCGAGCTTATCTCCGACCGCCATCGCGACCGTGCGACTGTTCTCGCCAAGTAGCATGACGGCAGTACCTAACACTGCTTCGTTGCCACGCTCGGTCGCAGCGCCAGTTCGAAAGCTGTGGCCAATGCCGATCGTGGCGACATCTTCGACGAGTAGCGGATCGACACCCGCACCGAACTTGAGAGGCAGCTTGGCGATCTCATTGATCGACTGCACGCGATTGTTTCCACGGATGACGACCTGTTCTCCGCCCAGTTCTATCAATCCGCCACCGACGTTCTCAGTGTTCTCACTGATTTTCTCGGCGACGTCATGCAGCGTCATGCCGACAGCGGTCAGGCGTTCGGGGTAAGGTTGAACGACGATCTGTTTCTCGTAGCCACCTGTCGTATTGACTTCGGTGATGCCAGGCGTGGCGCGGAGCAGCGGCTTAACCGTGAGATCGTGAATGAGCTTCAGCGCCATGAGGCGCTCTTTGGGATTCACCGGTGCGTTAGGGGCCCCATCTTCGAAAGACAGCGAATAATAGAAGATCTCACCGAGACCGGTCGCGACAGGAGCGAGCTGCGGTGCTAGTCCTTCGGGCAGACTTTCTTTCACCGTTTGCAACCGCTCGGAGACGAGTTGCCGCAGCAGGTAGATATCTGACCCATCTTCAAAAACCATCGTCACTTGTGACAGCCCGTATTTCGACAACGAGCGCAGTTCTGTCATGCCCGGTAGACCGGCCATCTCGGTTTCGATCGGGAACGTCACCAGTTTCTCGATCTCGTCCGGCGCGAGGGCTGGAACCTCGGTATTGACCTGCACTTGGACATTGGTGATGTCCGGCACGGCATCGACGGGAAGTCGTGCGGCCGACCACAAGCCGACCCCAATCAGTATCAGGGTAGCCAGCATGACAATGGCACGCTGTTTGAGCGCGGTGGTTACGAGCCAGTTAATCATCGGTTGATTGCGATCATCGAGGGTGTTCTGATATGAAGGTTAGAGTGCACATTGCTGTGGGTTATTATTCGTGGATGCCGACCGGCATTCAGTGGGCGCAGCTTCAAGCTCGGCCCGATTTCAGCAGTTGGAGTTCAGTCATCCAGAGGGTCATCACCGGATGGGTGACGATGACATCTCCCGCGTAAAGGCCGTCTACAATTTCGATCATGCCGTCCTGCTCTGCGCCAACTTCCACCTGCGTACGCGTCGTCCATCCGCCGTTGTCAACGTAGGCAAAGGCCCCTTCCGCGGAATTTACCACGGAATCCTTGGGCACCACGACGACCTCGCCATCGCTACTCACTTCGATCGTTCCAGAGAGAAATTTCCCGGCCTTTAACTCGCTGTTCTCGTCTTCAATCTCTAGCAAGACCTCGCCTTGCTGGTTCAACTTGCCCGCCACACTGAGAATCTTCCCTTTAAAGCCGCGTTCCATTGTCACCGGAGTTCCTGCCTCAAGTTTCTCCGCATCTTCTTGAGGCAGCCATGCACTGGCCAGCGCTTTCCCCTTCGAAGACACATCGAACACCTGGGCTTGGAGAGTTAATTTACTCAAGATTTCTTTCTCACCGACGTCGGCCATCTTGAAGCCAAGCAACTTGGCCGAGAACGGCGTCACGAAGAGGCCCTGTTTCTTATCGTATTTGATACCGACGTTAGGGTTGTCTCCACGGATTGGCCCGACCGGTTTCTCGGGCATCTCGTCTTCCGCCCAGGTCGTCGTTGCCGATATCGCAATCGCTAGTGATGCGGCGAGCAAGTTTGTGAGTGATAGAAAGTTCGTTTTCATGATTTCGTCGGGCCAATGAGTTACTCTGGTTTGGATGTGGATTCGGATTCGGATTTCACGAGGGACTGGGACGTGCCGATGAGCTGTTCAAGTTCGAGCCCTGCTTCGAGCGCCTCAGCTTTCACCTCATTGATCGCTTCCAGGGCTTCCACGTAGTTCTGCTGTAGTTCGATGTAAGTGGCAACGGGAACAGCACCGAGGCGGTAGTGTCGATCAGCTAGTTCCGTTGCTTCCTGTAGCGATTGAATGCGTTCCAGCGACCAAGTCTGAAGGCGCTTCCGGGAGTTCTTGTAGACCAGAGCGGCAGTGGCGACTTCGCGTTCAAGCTCTCTGGCAGTGGCTTGCATGGTCGCTTGCGCTTGTTGGCGCCTTGATTGCTCCTGAGCGATACTGGCTTTTCCGTTTCGGAATATGGGCAACTCTAGTGAAAGGCCAATACCCGCTTCCCGTTCGCTTTCCCCAGCTTTCGCCTGAGAGTAATAAGGGCCGACCGAAATTGTGGGGTATCGTTCGTGCTTGGCGAGCGACACGCGAAGCCCTTGTTGCGCGAGTTCCGCTCGCCGGATGTGCATCCGATAATTGTTTACCAGAGCTTTGGTCATTAATTCCCCGATGCTTGGCGTTTCGGGGAAGTCGTATTCCGCTCTCATGACGACCAGCGGCGTGTCAGCTCGCCGCCCCATGAGCTGATTCAGCTCTAGCAGAGCTTTCTGCATCTCGATGGCCGCCTCGAATGCTGCTTTCTCCATGACGACCGAAGCGGCATCGATGGCCCTCAATTCTAACAGTGGCGTCACCCCGCCAGTTTCCCGTTGGACGAGAACATCTTTGACGGCATTGAATCGATTGGACACTTCTTCAGCGATGGCCGCCTTGTCCTGCGCTGTGGATAGACGAAAGGCGAGGCTACGGATTTCGCTGCTGAGGCGAGTCTTAAACCGTTCCAACCCAAGCAGGGCTAACTGAATGTCGCCGTTTGCGATCGCCTTGCGAAGGCCGATCCGACCCGGCCACTCGATGGGTTGTGCAACACTCACAGCATACGCCAAGCCTTCGGCGGAAAAGTCGCCGCCAGACGTTCGCTTCTGTCCGATCTCAAGATCCAATTCGGGATTGCGCAATTTACCTGCGACTCGCCGACCAGCTTCGGCGGCGGCGATCTCACTCTCGTAGAATTTAATCTCGGGATTCGTAGCAAGCGCCTGTGCGGCAAGCTGGTCGATACTCATCGGCTCCTGCTTCTCCTGAGCCAGCAGGAGGCCAACAGGTATCAATGACAGTGCGGCCAATATTAGATTGAAGGCAAGTGTTCGGTACATTCGGAATAAACGGATAGAATAAAGTGGATCACTCCACGCCGACGGGGCACAGAGAGGCATTGGAATTCGGAAAGAGTTAGAAACCGGCGTAGTGCGACGGTGATCCTAACTCACGAACTAGACGCTAGGCCCGCGAACGGGGAGCGTTTTGCGAGCGCGAAATTCGTACAAGTGTACGTACGGTCGCTGTTCCAAACCACTGGAGTTCAGTGCCAGAGTGACACCGTTAGACAACGCGTGTCGTTCAATCAAAGTGCGAAAACAGGAATCGTCCGCATCACTTTCGATCAGGACGGCAGCATCCACTGCCAGTTGGGAAAGGGTTGGAACGCCGCCTAGGTCGAGAAACTCACAGAGGCCACATGGATTTTCACTATCACTATCAGGGTACTCCGCAGGTTCACAATCGTTCGAGCACTCATTCTCAACCGTGGGGCACCCAACGAGGCCATATTTCTCAGCCGAGCAGTAAAAGAAACATCCCGTCCAAAGGACTAAAATGATCGCTGAGAGGATTCGGTTCACAATCATCACTTTAGCTTAGAATTCATTCTTGCCAAGATCTTGCACGACTTGATCGGTCGTCCGTCACCTGAACAAGCAGTCACCAAGTCCTCAAGCTCACGCTTGAACGCACGCATCTGGCGAATTTGCTTTTCCAAATCTCCAATCTTCTCGCGGGCGAACTTGCAGATGTCTGAGCAATTTGCCCCATCATCTTCAGCTAAATTGAGTAATTCCTTAATCTCATCAAGGGTGAATCCCATTCCCTGAGCACTCTTGATAAAATGAATCCGCTCTGCGGCCTCTTCATTAAACTTTCGGTAGCCTGCATCCGTCCGATCGGCTTCACCGATCATGCCAATGCGTTCGTAATAGCGGACGGTGTCCACGCGTACTTCGCAGGCTTTGGCAAGTTGTCCAACTGTGAGCATCTGCACTCAATAACCTTGGAGAGAGGTCTTAGGTCAAGAGATTTTTCCAAAAGGCAGTTTTCGCCCCTTAATGGGCGAATTGTGAAATCTTTGGGGGGAACTCGCACTGAGCGGCATTTAACACTACAAGCAGCTTAACGAGCACTGATGAACCATGAAGAATGAACCCGACGACCTGTTTGAAACAGCACTGAATTCCCTGAAAGAGCGATCTGGTGAGGTCGAGCTTTCTGGTTTTGAGCACCATGTATGGTCTGAAATCGCCATTCGTGACGAACGCGGCTCCTTGTTGCAGTGGCTCCAAGGGGGGCGTTTTCTCATGCCCGCACCTGCCACTGCGGCGGTGGCGATCGTCGCAATCGGCGCGGGCATCACGCTCGGATTCGCTCAAGCCGAATCCTACGGAAAACAAGCATCCCTCGCCCTGGAGCAGCGCTATGTGGAATCCATTCATCCTGTGATGATGAGTGCGAACCACGTAGGTTCTCATACAGGACACTAGCAAGACCATGCGCAATCTCGGCCTTACCGTTCTACTCGCCGCGTTGTTGGGGAGCATTGCTTACGCGGCGATCTTCTTCTGGCAGAAAAGCCGGATTGACGACCACCACGCGCATTTGACAGCATTTGAGTGGTTCTGCGAGGAGTTCGCAGTCACTGGTGAACAACGGGCACAGATAGAGGCCCTGCATAAGGAGTATTTCCCCGAGTGCGAAGATCACTGCGTGCACTACGCCGATACTCGACACACGCTGGCAATGATCACGAACGATCCGCAGCTCGACAATAGCCCCGAGCACAAAGAAGCCGCGAGAGAACTCTCTCAACTAGAGAAGGAGGCAGACAAGAAATTCATCGATTTCGTCTACAGAATCGCTGGCGAGATGGATAAGGCTCAGTCGCAGCGATACCTTCACCGAATGAAAGGTTGGCTTGATCGGGCGGGCGTTGCCAATTGATCCGTGAGTATCCGATGAAGGATCAGCAGCATGATGATGCGCACTGCATGGAGCGCCTCAGGCAGGGGGACGACCTCGCACTGAATGATCTGATGCGTCGATGGAAGGAGCCTCTGGTGACGTTCTGTTTGCGCTACACGGGCAATGTAACGGATGCGTGTGAGATTGCGCAGGAGACGTTTGTGAAAGTGCATGGAAGTCGGCATCGTTACCAACCGAGTGCTGCGTTTTCGACTTGGTTGTTTAGCATTGCGGCCAATCTCTGTCGCATGCGCGCACGGTGGCGCACGCGTCACCCCGAAGTGCTCGAAGCAGATCGCGAACAGTCTACAGAACGTATCACTGATCAAATTGATCCAACTGATCCAAGTGTCGAAACCGATCGCCTCACCCTGGCCTCGGATCTTGATCGTGCCATCCAGAAGCTGCCACACGATCTCCGTGTAGCGTTCGTGCTCTTTGAAATTCAGGGGCAATCCTACCGTGAGGTTGGACAGGTTCTCAAATGCACCGAGAAGGCGGTCGAACGCCGACTCGCCAAAGCACGCGAGCGATTACGCTCCATGCTAGAGCCCAAATGGAGACGTTGATAAACTAAGCCATGAGCCAGAAATCCACACTCGATATTAGTCTCGTTTTACCCGAATTGGTGGATGCCCGAGATGCCTGCGTGCAGCGCCTCATTGATCTTCTCGAAGCAAAGGAAGGTGTGAATCGTGCCCATGCGATCAATGCCGATGAAAGCACGCTCGGACAGCTTTGTATTCACTACGATCCGCAGCGGCTCAGCATCAGTGCGCTAAGAGAATTCGCAACGCGGGCCGGCACGAGGCTTCAGGAACGCTTTGGTCACTTGATGCTGAAAACAGAAACCATGCACGCCAGACGTGCGCGCTCTGTTTCTCGACGCATCGAGAAAATAGATGGTGTGTTAGAAGCCGCGTGCTCACCCGATGGCGTGTTGCGAGTCGAGTTTGATCGAGAGATAACCGATGAGGATACGCTGCTCCACGCAATGCACGCCGCGCACGTGCCTATTGTTGAAGCTGACACTCACGAAGGTCACGGGGGTCACGAGCATGGAGGAGTCTTCGGGGATAAGACCGAACTCGTTTTCGCGTGTGCTTGCGGTGCCCTGTTGTTGAGCGGAGTGCTTCTAGCGAAGTTCGGAAGTCTTCCGCCCTGGGTGCCCCTGACGCTATACGTAGCGGCCTACTTTTTTGGCGGTTGGTTCACGTTGCGCGAGGCGATCGACAATCTCCGCCAGCGCCGATTCGAGATCGACTCACTGATGCTAGTCGCCGCCATCGGCGCTGCGTCGCTCGGGGAGTGGGCGGAAGGTGCTCTTCTGTTGTTCCTGTTCAGCTTGGGGCATGCACTCGAACACTACGCCATGGGACGTGCGCGACGTGCGATCGAGGCCCTGGCAGAACTCGCTCCAGACGTTGCCATGGTTCGGCGCGATGGGAAAATCGTGGAATTGGCGGTCGCGCAATTGCAGCGCGGTGATATCGCCATCGTAAAGCCGAACGAACGTATTCCTGCCGATGGGTTTGTGGTGGAAGGCTCGGGCAGTGTCGATCAGGCGCCGATTACCGGCGAGAGTGTGCCGGTAGACAAACGGCCAGTTGACGATCCACAAGCGGCTGTTGCTCAGGGTGACAATCTCGCTGCCGAACACCGCCTGTTTGCGGGCTCTATCAATCAGAGCCAGGCGCTGGAAATGCAGGTCACGAAGCTCTCTAGCGAAAGCACCCTGGCGAAGGTCGTGAAGATGGTCAGCGAAGCCGAAACCCGCAAGTCGCCCACCCAGCAGTTCACCGACAGGTTCGAGCGCATCTTCGTACCCGTTGTGCTTGGTTTCGTTGGGCTTCTATTCTTCGCTTGGATCGTCGTCGATGAACCATTCAGTGCTTCGTTTTATCGGGCGATGGCCGTCCTAGTTGCTGCCAGCCCTTGTGCGCTTGCCATTTCTACACCAAGCGCCGTCCTCAGCGGTATCGCCCGAGCTGCGCGGGGTGGCGTCCTGATAAAAGGGGGAGCCCCCTTGGAAAGCCTCGGAAGAATTTCTGCCATCGCGTTCGACAAAACGGGCACCCTGACGGAAGGCAAACCGCGTCTCACAGATGTCGTCCCCTGTGACGGTGTCGCCGAATCCGAGCTACTTGAAATCGCCGTGGCCGTTGAGAAATTCAGCGACCATCCTTTGGCCGCTGCCGTCGTTCGGGGTGGCGAGGAAAGGCTCGGTGGTTCGCCGACTAGCGTAGCCACCAATGCCCGGAGCATCACCGGTCGAGGTATTGAAGCGAGTTTAGATGGCGATACGATCCACATCGGAAAGGACGACTTGTTTGCCGAAGTCGATGGGCCAGGTCTACCGGAGAAAGTGCGCCAGCAGGTTGATTTGTTAGAGACACAAGGTCGCACGACCATGGTTGTGCGCCGGGGAGAGAGGTACCTTGGTGTGCTCGGGCTGATGGACACCCCGCGCGAAGCCGCGAAACGCATGATCGGCCAACTTCGCGCTCTTGGCGTACGCCGCATGATCATGATCTCAGGCGACAATCAGCAAGTTGCTGATGCCGTCGCCCGCGAAGTTGGGATTGACGAAGCTAAGGGCGATTTACTTCCTGATGATAAAGTCACTGCCATTAAGGAGATCCGCGCACAGGAGGATATCGCGATGGTTGGGGACGGCGTTAATGACGCCCCGGCCATGGCAAATGCCACTGTAGGAATCGCCATGGGTGCTGCTGGATCCGATGTTGCTCTTGAAACCGCCGATATCGCACTCATGGCCGATGACCTGGCGCATCTGCCCTTTGCTGTAGGCTTGAGCAGGAAGACCAGCCAGATCATCCGGCAGAACCTCTGGTTCAGCCTTGGGATGGTCGCTTTGCTCGTCCCCGCCACCGTATTCGGGCTGAATATGGGAATTGCCGTACTGTTTCACGAGGGATCTACCCTCATGGTCGTCATTAATGCTCTCCGGCTCCTCGCCTATCGCCAGCCCCAATTCCCCGGGCCACAGAGCGACTGACAGCAGGATCAAGAAGAATTGAAAAAAAAGGGGGGGGATTGTCGCCTCCGCGGCATTCAACTCGGCAGCAAACCAATATGGCTACCAGCAACTTGCAATCCATTCGCCCCATGCCGACAACAAAAGCAGCCTTCAACCTCAGCGCAGCTCCTTCCAAAACACTTAGCCGAACCGTCGTCAGCGCGACTTTGGTGGCGGTGTTCGTGGGCATGTTTGTTTACACGGGCTTTGAGTATCTTTTCTCGACTCCCACCGACTTTGCAGAGTTTCTCACCCACCACCTCTTTCCAGCGCTATTCATAGGCTTAGTTGTTTCGATTACGCTGAACGTGCTTCTTCACTCAAAAGTGATCGCGCCAGTTAAGAAAATATTCGAACATCTCTATCACGTCGGATCGGGCCGACTGGCCCCGCTCGAACTTGATTCCCGTATTGAAGAAGTCGACACCGTTGTCGAAGGAATCAATCTACTAGTGCAACGCCTCAAAGATAATTCCGATAATCAAGCGATTGGAAAAGCGGCTGACGACGTCGTAAAGCTCCGCTCAGATTTAAAACGTGCGGTGGATGCGACTGCGAGTGGCGCAGATGAATTCATCCCTGTCATGCGCGATCTCCAACATCTGGAGCGCCATCTTCTCTCAGCCATTGAGCCAGCAAAACAGAGTGCTTGAGTTTGTAGTTAGTTAATTTCCGATATCGATGACCACTCTCCACCAGCGACTCACACTGTTCTACGTGCTGCTCTTGTTCCCCAGTTTGACGGCAACTGGACAGGATGTCTCATCTCTCACATTCAGTCGCGAGGCCGCGATTGAGAGTGCCGTTCGAAACAATCCCGAACTTTCCGTCGCCGCTCTTGAAATCGAACGCGCCAAGTTAAGACTTCGCTGGGCCGGACGTTTTGAGAATCCAGAACTCGAACTTTCAAGCTCCACTGATCAATTCGGGCTCAACGAAGACGAAGGAAGTATTGAGATCGCATTCAGCCAACGATTCCCGGTCACCTCTCGGTTGCGGGACGAGAAGATCGTTAGAAAGCACGATGTCGAACTTGCCGAGATCGAGTTTCAAGTAAGACAGCGCCAGCTGGCCTATGAAGTGGATAAGGCAGCGCTTACGCTTTTGGCGACCGAGCGTAAGGCATTACTTCAGAGCCAGCTGATCGAACTTAACAAAGGGATCGTTACATTTATGGCGAACCGGGTCGAACTGGGGGAGATGTCTCCACTCGACGTGACTCAGGCTTCTCTCAATGGTCAGCTGCTTGATCAGGAGCTTGGCACGGCACGGGCCGCCATCACAGATGCGCGATCCCGATTGCAGAAACTGCTGGGAACCGACCCTGATCAAACTGTTAGTATCTCAGACTCTCTTGTTCTTTCGCCTGAAGCCCCTTCATCTTCGATAGATTTGAATGCCGTTCTACAGAACCGACCCGATTATGCCTCATTGTTAGCATTTGGCGATCTCAGCAGAGCGCAACTCAGTTTGGCCACGGCTCAACGTTGGGATGATATCTCTGTCAAACTCTTCGCCTCAAGAGAACTGGCACAAGACGCTCCAGAGGGGCTCGAACGCAATACTTTCGCGGGCATCGGGCTATCCATTCCACTTCCTCTTCGCAACCGCAATGAGCAGGCCATTGAAGAAGCAAAGATCGATATTGAGAAGGCACGACGCGCCCGGGGGGCCAAGATGTTTGAAATTCACAGTGAACTTCGGGCAGCACTGAGCGCTCGTGAAGCCGCTCATCTACTCGCTCTGAGCGCCAGCGGAGAAGCTCTTGAACTGGCGAAGAAGAGTTTTAATGATTTCAAGGCCGCGCAGCAGACTGGCCAAGCGAGTCTGCTTCAAGTGCAGCAGGCGCAGACTCAGCTGCTTCAGTTAGAGAGTTCAGCGTTAGAGTTTCAGACGAACTATCACATCACTGAAACGGAAGTCCGATTTATCGCAGGCACCTACCCGCTCCCCCAACTGTCTGCTTACACCAACGATAATTTTAACAAGAAATAGAAATGATGCGAATGCTCCATGCTGGCTTGATTGCCATTAGCTCTACTTCATGCCTGACGTGTGGCTTTGCGGAAGAAGCCATCGACCCAGGCCGTGCCGCCAACACGATCATCCTCGACGAGAATGGCGTGAGGAACTTGGGAATCAAGACGGTGGCAGTCGAAGAACAGGAGTTTGAAACCACAGTCTTTGCTATTGGTCGTATAGAAGAGATTCCCGTGAACCGTTCAGTGCTATCTTCACGTATCTCAGGACGCGCAATCAAGGTGAATGCATTTGAGGGCGACCATGTGCAGCAGGGCCAGGTGCTCGTTGAGGTGGAGAGTCGTCAGCCGGGAGATCCTCCTCCTGTCATTTCCCTGAAAGCGGCTCAGGACGGCATTGTCATCGCTTCTCATGTTCGTGTTGGTCAACCTATAGAACCCGATACTGAACTTCTCGACATCTCCGAACGCTCTGAAATGTGGGCGGTCGCTAAGATTCCCGAGAAAGAAGCCTCGACGATCAAGATCGGCACGCGGGCGCGTATCCAAGTGCCTGCACTTGGCGGAGATCCGATCGAAGCGACGCTGACCCGGTTTGGTATCATGGCTGATCGTGAGGCGGGAACGGTGGAGGGTATCTTTCAAATCCCCAACATTCCAGAAGGCCGTTTGCAGCCAGGAATGCGGGCCGAGTTTTCCATCATCGTGGGTATGCGAGAAGATGTGATGGCTGTTCCCCGAACTGCTCTGCAGGGTGATCCCTCCAAACGAGTGGTGTTTGTGAAAGACTTTGATCTGCCGAATGCATTCGTGAAAGCGCCCGTTCAAGTTGGCGAACAGAATGACGGCTTCATTGAAATAGTGAGTGGCCTCTTTCCCGGTGACGAAGTGGTGACACAAGGCTCGTATTCCCTCGGCTTCGCTGGTGGCGGATCTGTCTCGCTCAAAGAAGCCCTTGATGCCGCACATGGACACGAGCACAACGAAGATGGTTCGGAGCTTACTCCCGACGAAAAGGCCGCGAAGGAGGGTGGTGGCGATGGTCATGATCATGAAGCCGGAGGGAAGATGAATAGGTATCTCCAGATCTATGCTGTCGTCATTTCCCTGCTGTTCATTATCGTGGCACAACTCCTCTGGAGAAACCGCAAAGCCAAAGCCTAAGCCATGCTGAACAAACTCATCAGGCTCAGCCTGGCCCAGCGGGCGCTCGTTCTTGCCATCTCACTTGTGCTCCTTGTCCTCGGCGTGAAGAAAACGCTCGAGTTGCCCGTGGACGTGCTGCCCGATCTGACCAAGCCGATGGTCACAATCCTGACCGAAGCGTCAGGATACGCCCCTGAGGAAGTGGAAACGCTTGTCACCATTCCGCTCGAGAATTCGTTAATGGGTGTGACTGGCGTCAGTCGTTTGCGCTCAGTGAACGACATTTCGCTCTCACTCGTATTCGTTGAGTTCGATTGGGGCACTGACATTTATCAAGCACGCCAGTTTGTCCAGGAACGTCTCACCGGTGCGGTCGAGGTACTGCCGGAGGGAGTGACGCCATACATGACGCCGGTTGCCTCGCTTATGGGGGACATCATGATGGTCGGCGTCCGCGATCCTACCGGAGCCACCAGCCCGCGCGATCTTCGCGTTCTCGCTGACTGGGTCATTGGTCGGCGTTTCCAATCTGTCCCTGGCATTGCCGAAGTTCTGTCAATGGGAGGAGGGGTAAAACAGATACAGGTTCAGCCGGATCCCAACAACATGTTGGCCATGGGAGTCACCTTCGAACAGATCCACGATGCTGCGGCCAAAGCCGTGAGGAACACGACCGGCGGATTCCTCACTGAGCAGGATCAGGAAATCATGGTGCGCAACCTCGCCATGACCACTGACCTAGACGCTATTGGGGACACCGTGGTCGTCCATGAAAACGACCGAGCGATTCGCATTAAAGACGTAGCCACAGTTGAATGGGGCATCGAACCGATGCGCGGCGACGCTGGGATGGGCACAAAGCTTAACCAAGATGGCAGCCATGCGGAAGGAGAAGTCAAGGGCGATGAAGGCGTTATTATTAATGTTAGGAAATCACCTGGATTTGATACCATTGCTCTCACCGACAAGATCGAAACGATCATTGCAGATCTGAAGAAGACGCTTCCAGAAGGTGTGGAATTGGTGACGCTGTACCGTCAGCGCGACTTCATCGACCTCTCCATCGGAAACCTGGAAGAAGCGCTTCGCGATGGAGCAATCATGGTAGCGGTCGTGCTCTTTCTGTTCCTGTTCAATTTACGGGTCACCATCATCACGCTCACGGCGATCCCGCTATCCCTGGCCATCACTATCCTCGTCTTCGATTTTTTGGATCTCACCGTCAATTCGATGACGCTGGGAGGGCTTGCGGTCGCTATCGGCATGGTCGTCGATGATGCCATCGTAGACGTTGAGAATGTCTTCCGACGATTGCGAGAGAACGCATCGCTTTCCGAACCAGTTGCCAAACTGGAAGTGATTGCGCGTGCGTCAGGCGAAGTCCGATCATCAATCTTCTACGCCACTGTTCTTATCATCCTCGTCTTCATGCCGCTACTTGCATTGAGTGGTGTTGAGGGCCGCCTATTCACGCCAATCGCGATTGCGACCATCGTCAGCATGAGTGCTTCGTTCGTGGTTTCACTAACAGTCATTCCCGTGCTCAGCTCCTTTCTGCTCAACCCGAAACCGGGCCAGGAACACAAGGATGGATTCGTGGTGCGGATTCTAAAATCCATCTTCAGCGCCACGTGGCTTCGGCTTTCACTAGCACAACCCTTTCTCGTTTTTGCTCTGACTGGAATCCTCTTGTTCTTTAGTTATAACGCTTACACTAAGATGGGCGGAAATTTCCTTCCTGCGTTCCGCGAACCGACCGCAGTGGTAGCCATGACGACGGCCCCTGGAACCTCCCTTAAGACTACTACCCAGCTTGCCCAGACAGCGCAGGATTTGTTACTCAAAATCTCTGGCGTCGAGACCGTAGGCTATCGTGTCGGTCGAGCCGAACGAGGTGATCATGTCGTGCCAGTTTCCACCGTCGAGTTCGATGTCGAATTCAATGAAGTCGGAGAAGCCAATCGACAGGAAGTTCTCGACGAGGTGCGTCAGACAATGCGCAGTATCCCCGGAACCTTCAGTGCGCTCAGCGGGCCCTTGGCGGATCGTGTGGGACATATGTTAAGTGGTGTCTCTGCGAAGGTTGCGGTGAAAATCTACGGCCCGGAACTTGCCGAATTGCGCCGCCTCGGTGAGGAAGTTGCAAGCATTGCAAGGGCCATTCCTGGGCTTGAGGAGGCACGCACTGAACAGCAGGCACCTATCCCTCAATTGCGGATCGAAGTCGACCGCAAACGCGCGCTCGCCTACGGGGTAACTCCAGGCGACCTCAATGATGAACTAGCGTCGCTGATGGGAGGCGAAGCCGTGGCAGAGGTCTATGAAGGTCAGCGAGTCTATGATCTCGTTGTCCGGCTTCCCATCGAATGGCGAGAGAATCCGGATCGCCTTGAAAATTTATACATCGATACTCAAAGCGGCCAAAGAATCCCGCTAAGCTATGTTGCCGAAATTCGACAAGCCACTGGGCCTAACACCATCCTTCGCGAGAACACCTTGCGTCGTTTCGTAGTGTCCATTAATCCGACCACGTCAGACTTGAACGCTGTCGTCGAACAACTTCAGCTTGATGTTACTGAGAAGCTGAAACTCCCTGAAGGGTATTCCATTGCCTTTGAGGGCGAATATCAGGCCCAACAGGAAGCGTCGCGCATCATCATGATCACGTCAGGTATCATTCTGGTGGTCGTCATCTTCCTTCTCTACAGTTATTTTCAGAGCTTCAACTTTGTCCTCCTTGTCCTGACGAATATCCCGATTTCTCTCATCGGGGCAATTCTCTACACTCGCTACACTTTGGACAACATCAGCATCGCCACCCTCGTCGGATTCATCGCCATCACCGGGATTGCCGCGAGAAACAACATCATGATGATCTCACACTATCTCCACCTCATGCGCCACGAGGGAGAAGGATTCACATTAGAGATGGTCGTGCGAGGGACGCTGGAGCGACTCGTTCCTGTCCTTATGACGGCGCTTGCAGCAGGGATCGCGCTTATCCCGCTCATCCTTGCAGCCGATGAGCCCGGCAAAGAGATACTCAATCCGGTGGCCATCGTCATTATCGGCGGCTTGTTCAGTTCCACCATTCTTGGTCTTGGAATTACCCCTGCCATCTTTTGGAGCTTCTGCCGGAAATCTGCTCTACATTCCGTCGAGCGCAAAGCCCCAGCAACAGGCTAACGGATCATCAATTAATTCCCTCTGAAACGGGGATCCATAACCAAACCACCAAACCACTAAACCACAAGCTAAACATGAAAATTGCTACTTCCATCCTAACTGTCCTTACTCTGGGATTCTATGCCTTCCAGCCCGCACTAGCCGGAGAAAAGGATCATGATGATCATGATCACGGCAAAATTGTTGCTGGGCCTAACGGAGGTCGCGTTATTACTGAGGTTGAACCCCACCTGGAATTCCTGGTTAACAAAGACCGCACCGTTAAGATCACTGCCCTCGACGACCACAATAAGCCGGCCAAGATCGGCGATCAATCGGTAAGCATCATCGCTGGCGAACGATCCAAGCCAACAAAGCTTGCATTCACAGTGAAAGACGGTGTTCTCGTTTCCGACGTTGCGTTGCCCGCTGGAAACGATTTCCCAGTCGTTCTCCAGATTAAGCCTGGCAAAAAAGGCAAAATAGTAACAGCCAAGTTCAACGTCAATCTCAATGATTGTCCGACTTGCAAAAACAAGGAGTATGCATGCACCTGCGAGCATGGTGACGACGAGAAGAAGTAAAGTCGTAACATCATCTCCGAATATCCGATTCGATTGACATTCACACGGGAGCCGGCATTTGCCGGTTCCCGTATTTCGTTTCCCGTCTCACAAGAATCTTATGCAATGTTCTATCTGCACAGCAACGAATGCCTTGATTGATAAGCATGGTAAAGAACGCATTCCAAGAGGGTGGAAACGATTTCAAGGCCAATGTTATTGCGATAAGTGCTGGAAGAAGAATTATCACCAGCGATCACTCGTTTTAGCGATAACCAAACCGTTGGATATTTCATGGGAAGAACTAAAGCCGCTGTTGGAGTCGGCCTGGAATCAAACAACGCAGCTTTCCAACTCGATCATCACTAAGCTGGCTCTACTGGAACCCATTAGAACTTCAGAGATGACAAAGATGCCGAAAGCACCAAGCCCGTATCTTTATCCTTGGGCTCGCGAGCAGTTTCCAGACCTGGACTTGCAGAGCGCAAATTCGCTTATTCAAACGGTTCAACGAACCTACAATCGTCATCGGTTGGAGGTGTTCTGGCGACGCTCACGCTCATTGCCGCAGTATCGATATCCCGTGCCAGCACCATTTCCGAGTACATCCACCAAACTTGAGTGGCTATCGGATTCCGACAAGGTTCCCATTGTGACCGTCCGGCTTGGCGGGAAACGTATCCGCTTACAACTGACCGCCAAGCACCAGAAAAACTTCAAAAATGCTATCGAGCAGATCATCAATGGCGAGGCAAAGCTTTGCGAGGGTTCGATCTATCGAAAAGTTAGTCATGGCTCGCATCGATCGAGTGTCGTCACGCGTGCTCCCGGGGGGGGGCAGAGGGCTCAATCCCAAGTCTTCATCAAACTAACGGCTTGGTTTCCCATTCCTTCTAGTAGTGGCCCGGTAAAGCGACGCCATCTCCACATTCAAACAGGTGATGAGTTTTTCCTAATGGCTTCGTTGTCTGGAACCCAGAAGTGGCGGCTGCATGCCGAACATGTGCGACGCTGGATTGCGACCTATACTCAACGCCTTGGCCGTCTTTCGGATGATCAAGGATACGAACGACTGCAGACAGCCAGGCAACGCTTGCCGATCAACGAATATCGAGCCAAATTAGCGGCGAAACATCATCGCCGAATAGCCACCTTCCTCAAGCAAACCTGCGCTGAAGTGTTGACCTACGCCCAACGCAATGGATGTAAGAAGATTCTTTGGGAACGTGAAAAATCCGGTTTCTTTCACTCCTTCCCTTGGTACGAGTTTGAAAGTTTGATAGAACAACGCTCCCAAGATCTTGGGATTTCCTTCGAAAGATCATCCCAAGATGTGCTCCCCGCTGAAGTCTAACTCATGGCACAGCATCATTACAGTTTTATAGAATCACCGGCCATCACCAGGCCGAGCGCGATAACCCCTCCTGACGCCTGGTCGCTTGAGGGTCTCGCGGAACGCGTCCAAAGAGGCAGGGATAAGGCACCTCGTGCCAACGCCCCTGCGCCACCTGATGAAAAGAAGGGCTGGTGTGAGTGGAACAAGAATGAAACTGGCAGCAACCGACCAATAAAGGTCAATACCGCCACTACCATAAACCAATAATAGATCCAAGAATCCATGAAATTGATTAAACTGCCCATCATAGCAATCGGCCTCGCCACAATTTACGGCCTCGCCTCCTGTAGCGAAAAGGACAATCACGAAGATCACGATGAACACAAAGAACACGCTCACGGTGACAACGATGGTGACGAAGACCATGCCGATCATGCCGATCACGATGGAGACGAAGATCACGCCGATCATGATCACGAAGAGATCGTAGTCGGCCCAAATGGCGGGCGTGTCATCACTAGCATTGAGCCACACGCAGAGTTTTTCGTAACTGCAGATCGCAAAGTGCAGATCGCTTTTGTTGACGACGACATCAAAGCTGTTCCCGTTGCCGATCAGAGCGTGACGGTGATCGCTGGTGACCGATCAAATCCAACGCAGTTGGCGTTCGCTAAGAGCGGTGATGTGCTGATATCCGATAAAGCCCTACCAGACGGAAACGATTTTCCCGTCGTCGTGCAGATCAAAGCAACGCCCTCAGCAGAGACAGTGCGCGAGAGATTCAATCTAAATCTTAACGACTGCCCAACTTGCAGCAACAAGGAGTACGCCTGCACTTGCGAGCACGGCGAGGAGGAATAATCGGGCGGTTACGAGCGCCGTCAATCAAGCGAATTAAAGGCTCGATGTGAGCTGTGCGGCCTTCGGCTCACGGTGAACATCGAGCCTAGTGCTCTGTCAGCACCGCTTGCTCTGTCCGTTCGACCAAAACAATTTCATTTTTCATTTTTCATTTAATCCCTAGCTCAGAACAAACTCACAAGGTAACGAATCTCCTCGTCCACGGCTGCTCGGTCGCCTTGCACCGTTTCGGCCACTTTGCGCCGAAAGTGGGCACCAAGTCGGCGGCGCATCCGTGTCAGGCTCATTCCCACCGCACCGACTGTCATTCCGAGTCGTTCAGCAATCTCCTGTTGCGGCGCATCTTGCCCCTCTGTTTCCAAGAATGGCCGCAGTTCGTTAAACAGTGCTTCTTTTCCCCTCGCCACGTAGTCGGCCTCAAGTTCTGCTAGAGCGCGATTGACTAGCGCCGCTGCCCATCGTTGATCGAAGTCTTTGTCCGGAGTCCCACCATTGTTTGTTGTCGCTGATTCTTTAACGGTGTCCAACGGGACGGGGTCCTGCCCTCCTCCACGCTTGATACGTCCCCGTTTCCTTAGCTCGTCATTGACATGACGATAAACCGCGAAGCAGACATAAGTGCGGAGCTTGCCTTTCTCCCGGCGTGCTTCCAGAAACAGGTTTCTTCGACCGAACTGTTCCTCGAAGAACTCTTGCGTCAAGTCTTCGGCGTCTTGCACGGATTGTCCGAGGTGGACAATATACCCGTAGATCGGTTTCCAATAGGTGGCGCAGAGAGCTTCGATTGCCGCCTCGGAGGCGTCTGTATCGGTGCCTCTTGCTCGATCGACAACACTCCAACGCGTGGGAGGAAATAGGGCTGCGTGAGTCATGGCATTCGTGGAGTCGGAGGGATTCATGATAGTGTCAGTTTCTGATTTCAGTTTCAATGCTTCAGTTGGGTGATTTTCTCAGTTGCCTGTGTGATTCGCTGCGTCACAGGCTCGTCGCCTATCATTTCTTTGGCTCGCCGCTCAAAAGTCGCACCATCGCTGGCGGTGGCGTAAAGCATTTCCTTGGAAGCGTGGTTGCGGGCATTTGCTATGACGGGTTTGCCGTCGTCTTCGCGATAGTAGACGAAGCTGGAGAAAGTTCTGGGCTCAGGGAAGGTGCTGATCGCCGATTGAGTGACCTCGGGAATTGGGAATGCTTCGGAGATCCGATCCAGATCCTGGCGGTCTCGCTGCTTGAGCAAGAACAGCATCCGTGAGTTCCCCATGACACTGGTGCGCACCGGACTGTCGTAGAATCGCCCGAACTGCTGAATCACCGAGAACACCCAGCAGTTGAACTTTCTCATGCGCTCATAGAACTCGCGTGTGATGCGATCCCCGTCAGGGATGGTTAAAAATGCGCTCAGCTCTTCGAGAATCACACGCTTTCTGACATCGCGACGACGAGTCATGACTTCGTTCCTTACATGATTGGTAATGAGGAAGGCGGCGACGGCGCGGAGATCCTGTGCCGACTCCGGAATGTACCCAAGTTCAAAGTGAGCAATCCGTCCTCGCAGATCGACGTTGTTCACGCCGTCGAGCAGTGCCCCGTAATTTCCGTGGCTACACCACGGCTCCAGGAGTTGCGCGAGATGACGAGAATCGTCTCCGTTCACCCCTTGTGCGTCCATCCCTAGCATTTCCTGCAATTGGCTATGCATGGGCATCTGCTCGGGACGCATGCTCGCGAAAGCGAGTCGGAAGGTTTCTTCAACTGCCACCGGGTCACGACTCGTAGCGTCAATGTCCTCATCGGTTACGGCAGCGAGCCATTCTTCGTTTCCCTCGGTTGAATCCCGGTAGTCGATAAACGCGTCTAACATCGTCGCACCCGGAGGCAGTTTCACTACCAACCACGTGCCCAGAGCGGCAGTCATCCGCATGAGTTCTCGGTGTGCACCGCTATTGCGCCGTTTCCAGTCATCGTAGTAGTCGCGGTAAAGCTGACGAATCGCACCTGACAGTTGAGCGGCCCTCAGGCGGTTCTTGTCTTCGTCCTGACAGACGCCTGCCATGAGTTGGCAAAGCGCCGTGGCATTGGCAATCTGCAATGAAGTCAATGGCAGGCCTCCGGTATCCAGATAGTTGAATGTCAGCGTTCCGTTAGGCTGAATAATGATAGGCTTGGCATTGTCCTCAACGGTCTGGGTGTAAATGCCGTAGGATAGGCCTTCCTCAACGATCACCGTGTAGTCGTAGTAGGGTTCGGTCTGCGTTAGCAGATCGATCATGTTGACTGACTTGCCAGCGCCGCTCATGCCAAACATGACGCCGTGCTGGGGCGATTCTGAACCTGGCAAACCGGCAAATGTTTTGATGCCTATCAGATTGCGATTGGCACCGTCGTAGAGCGCTTCTGCGTCAGCAAGGTCACCTGTAGGAGTTGCGGAAACCGGCAACATGTTAGCAAGGTTGGCGTCTTCGATGTAGTGGCTGAAGTCCTGATACTTGTCCCAGCACCAACCGGGAATGCTGGCGTAGAAGTAGTTGCGATTGCTGGTGGGAAGGGCCGGATCATAGTATTTGGCCCCGCCTAGCTTTGATATGGCGCTTCTCAGCGCAGCCAGTTTGGCGCGCAAGCCATCTTTGTCTGCGTCCCAGCAACGCAGGATGAATTGTGCTTGGTAAGGGAGCACTTCGTTCGACATC
>JAGROY010000128.1 GCA_020439995.1 Verrucomicrobiia bacterium | reverse complement strand
TGAGCGCCACCACGGCAGCCACCGCAATGGTGGCGATGAGCCAGCGGCGGCGGCGGAGGGCGCGTGCACGGTCGGGTCGGGCGATGTCCATAGCCCATTTTTATGCACATGCCGTGCCAATCCACATTAAAGAGTTGTAACGGATTGGTTATAAGCGTTTTATGTCACTTCTCTTTGCTGCGCTTTGAGAGAGTTTGTGTCCGGTTATGGGATTCGAGTGTCCGATATCGAACGCTTTTGGGTGGCCTGGGATCGCTGATCAATCGGCAAAGTCAGTATCGCGCAGCATCCCGGCCCCCCGGTCTGACGATTGTGCAGCGTCAGGTAGCCACCGTGGGCTTCGGCGATTTGGCGTGAGATAAAGAGGCCGATCCCGGTTCCTCGCCTTTTTGTGGTGAAAAAGGGGACGAATAGATTGTCTTCGTTAGCCAATCCCGCGCCGTTGTCGGAGATCGTGATGGAGGCTGTGCCCTCGGTTTGCTCGCCGACGATTTCCACGAGTGGCGTTTCTCCACGCGCGTGTGACGCCTCGGAAGCGTTCTTGGTGAGATTGATAAGTGCTTGTTCTATTTGCACGGCGTCCACCAGCAGCGTCCACTCAGGTGGTAGCGACAGGGTGATTTTGACGGGCCACTCCAAAGCCGCCACCCGATGGAGCAGATCGTTCATCCGCGTGAGCTTGCGCTCGGGAGCTGGAAGGCGAGCCACTGTGGCGAAGGCATCCAGAAATTGATTCAACGATTCCGCCCTCGAGCCAATCACGCGTAATCCTTGCCTAACATCATCTTCCCAATCGTCTGGCCTGGGCTTTCTGTCTAATAAGTTGGGCATCGAAGCGGCGATCGACTTCATCGGTGCGAGAGAATTCTTGAGCTCATGACCCAGCACGCGGAGCAAGCGTTTCCACGCGCCGCGTTCCTCCTCGCGCAGTGTCTGACTCAAATCCGTCAAGACGACCAACTGATGCGGCACGCCGCCTTCACGAAAGTTTCGGCGTTGTAGTTGCCATCGCCCAAGTCCTCCAATGAAAGCGTGCTCCACAATACGCGATGAATCTCCCGCTAAAAAGACATCGAGGTGCAAATGCTCGGCAACCTTCCCGAGGAAGGGTTTACTCGTCGGCGGCAGCAGGCGCTCTCCTGCCGGATTAATAAAACGCAATCGTCGATGACGATCGAAGGCAAACACGGCCACATCGAGTTCCTTGACGACTGCGGTCAACAGAGCCGTCGCTTCCTGCGCCTGCATCCTTTCGTTGCGCAAACGCTCACCCAGCGCATTGACCTCGGTGAAGAGATGGTCAAGGTCATCTCCACCCGAGTGCTGCCGGGCTTGCACGGTAAAATCGTTCTCCCGATAAGCGGCAAGCACACTCGAAAGCGTACGCAGCTGGTGCCCCCAGTCACGCCACAAGGCTTGCAGCCAAAAGGCAGACCACAAAAATCCGCCCAGAATGCTCGTCGTCTTCCAAGGTGAAGGGAGTTCGCCTGAATAGGCGATGATCGCAAGCCATGGCGCAGTGGCGATGGCCAAAGTGCACAGCGCACGGACTCTGAAGCTGGTTCTACTAAAGGCCATGCTTCTCCATTCGACGATAGAACGCACTTCGGCTCAATCCCAGCGTTTCTGCAGCCTTGCTGACATTACCCCCGTGCCGTTCCAATGCTTTTTTGACGAGATATTCCTCCACTTCGTCCAGGCTCATCGCATCGAGTTGCTGCACGCACGAATCATTTACCAAGCCCAAATCCGCAATACTTATTGACGAGTGTTTCGCCATCAGAACCGCGCGTTCAACCACGTGAGCGAGTTCGCGCACATTTCCTGGCCATGAATACCCTAACAAAGCACTTGCCGATTTCTTGTCGAAGCTCTGAAGAGAACGGCGATACTTTTGTGCAAAGTGCGAACGATAGAATTCCGCTAGACGTAAAATATCATCGCCGCGCTCCCGCAAAGGGGGTAGCTGTATTTCAATCGTGTTCAATCGATAGAGGAGATCCTGACGAAACCTCCCATCCGCCACAGCATCTCGCAGGTTGGCATTCGTCGCGGAAACGATCCTAACCGAAGTTTTTCGCGTCGTTGAAGAGCCAACTCTTTCGAACTCACCTGTTTCTACTACTCGAAGAAGCTTCGCCTGTTGCGCCAAACCGATATTACCAATCTCGTCAAGAAAGAGCGTACCATGATCCGCCAACTCGAAGCGGCCCGCTCGATCCGTCTTCGCATCGGTGAACGCCCCTCGGACATGACCAAAGAGTTCACTCTCAAAGACACCCTCAGCGAGTCCGCCGGTGTTCACGCTGATGAAGCCCGCTTCAGCACGCGGAGAAAGGGCGTGAATCAGCTGTGCCACTCGGCCTTTCCCGGTGCCGTTCTCGCCTGAAATGAAGACGTTTGCGTCGGACGGGGCCACCCGATGGACGATGTCCATCACGGCTTTCATGGGTGGTGACTCCGCGATGATCGAGACCGGATTGCGTTGCTTCAGCGTGCGATTTTCCTCTTCGAACTGCCTACCCTGGCGAAGTGCACGCCCGAGTTCGATCTGGTTTTTCACGGTGGCCAGTATCCTTGTATTGTCCCAAGGTTTCTGCACGAAATCCCTGGCACCCAGGCGCATGGCCTCGACCGCGATATCAATCGTTCCCCAAGCCGTCATGACCACAATGGGAAGGGTCTCGTCCAACGCAATGAGCGCTTCAATGAGTTCCAGTCCTTCCCTGCCAGAAGTCGTGTCCCGGTCGTAGTTCAAGTCCATGATCACCAGATCAAACGCGTGCTTTTTCACGCATTCGATCACCTTCCCCGGCGAGGTGACTGTCGTCATTTGGTAACCTTCCGGCTTGAGAAGAAGGCGGAAAGCCTCGAGGACATCTTCTTGATCGTCCGCAATGAGGATGTTTGGGGAGCTAGGATTCATGGGTATTGATGCAACGGGAATCACTGTGCCTCCGAGCCAGACAGTGAACGAAGCGTCTATTGCCGTCCGCTTGACATTCCAAGGATAAATTAGCAATCAGTCCATACGCGATGCCTCGACCGGTCAAAGCGTGCCCACAGCCGATCAATGCTCTTCCGCAGATTCCTCGTAGACATGCCTTCACTAGTCGAAAACCGCCGTGGGGCTGTTATCATCGGTAGTGGTTTCGTCTGAGTCTAAAGATCGGGACATGACACCCCTAGATTCGCCATTTTCCCCAAGTCATCACGCTAGATTTGCTGGAACAATCGGCTTCCTCTCGCATTCCGTCTATTGAAATCCACATCAGCACGGATACTACGCTCGGCGTGATGTGGTTCGACAGAACCAATATACAGGAAGTTATCGGAATTATCTAAGGAACTCAGGCCACCGGCGTCCTCCCTGGTATACCTGTTTCCGCTCTACGACAATTGTCGTTGACACGATACGACAGGTGTCGTAAAGAAAGAATATATGAGTTCTTCCGGAAAAGTGAACAAAGACGTGCCAAAGCCGACGGAGGCTGAACTGGAGCTGTTGCGGATTCTATGGGAGCGCGGGCCGGATACTGTAGGGGCGGTCCACAAGGCACGGGAGGGACAGGGAACGGGCTACACGACGACGCTGAAACTTCTCCAGCGCATGACGGAGAAAGGTCTGGTGCTTCGCGATGAAAGTCAGCACGCGCATGTCTACCGCGCGGCGATCACTGCGGAGAAGACGCAGCGCCAGCTGGTGCGGGATCTTTTGCAACGCGCCTTTGGCGGTTCGCCGCTGCAGCTGGTGGTGCAGGCGCTTTCGGAGAAACGGGCCAGCGCGGAAGATCTGTCCGCGATCCGCCAACTGCTCGATGAGATGGAGCAGAAAGAAGACACTAACAGAAAGAAAACACCATGAACCCTCTTATCGAAACATTCGGCTGGACACTGATTCATTTTGTCTGGCAGGCCGCGATTGTCGGGGCTGTCCTATGGATCACCCTGTGGTTCGTCCACGCTGCCCGCTGGCGCTACGTTCTATCCTGTTGCTCGCTTTTGGCGATGCTTGGCTGCGCGGCATTCACCGCTGCTAAGAATTGGCCGGAACCGAAGTTCACTCACCTGGAGGGAAGCGTGTTCACTAGTCCGACGGCACCGGCCAAGTTTGATCGGGAAACGAACTCCGCTGCGAGACCGAGCCTGCCCGTAGTCGACAAATCGGAACTTGCCGCGGGGGTTGCCTCTGACTCGGTCGGAGTTCCCATCGCGGAACTCGACCAAAGATCCGCGCTGGATGCCGAGCGTTGGCTCCCCGTGGTGGTTGCGTTCTGGGCGATAGGAGTCGCGATATTGTCGCTCAATTTTCTGCGCAGCTGGAGGGCGCTGAAGCGGCTCCGGTCGAGAGCCGCTCCGTTTACGGACGCGAATGCTGTTTCTGTTTTCCAGAGGCTAATGGAGAAAATGGGGCTTACGCGACCTGTGGCGCTCCTGAGCACTGACAAGACCAGCGTGCCACTTGTCGTCGGCTGGCTGCGTCCAGCGGTCATTGTCCCTGCTACACTCTTCACCTGCATGCCGTCGTGGCAAGTCGAGGCGATTCTCGCGCATGAACTGGCGCATATCCGACGTCACGACTACCTCGTCAATCTGCTGCAGAATATTGTCGAGACGATCTTCTTTTACCATCCAGCGGTCTGGTGGGTGTCCGTTCAGATGCGCAAAGAACGCGAGCACTGCTGTGATGACGCCGCCGCCGCGACTTGCGGAAATGTGCTGGACTACGCCCGTGCGCTGACTGGGCTAGAGGAGATTCGGAATCAAGTCCCCGCAGGTGCCCTGTCTGCTGCGAGCGGCCCGCTGCTGGGGCGCATCCGCCGACTGCTTGGCGTTCCGGCCAGCGATTCCGTTACGGCTTTTCCGTGGCCAGTCGGTGTCGCGATCGCCCTTCTCGTGTTCGGGTTGTTCGCCAGCGTGCATTTCGTACAAGCTCAGGAACCGGGTGACAATGGAAAGCTGCCCGACGCTCCAGAGCACGGAATGTCAGAATCTTTGCTACTCCGATGGCAGCAGCTGGAGGAGAAAGTGTCACCCGTTCCGGAATCGCGAGTGGAGGGAATTCGGCGCGTGGTTGAAAACTACCTTCGTGAGGAAAACCCATCCGGGGACGCCAGAGAGAAGCTAACAAGGTATCGAAAGTGGGGCTCGGATAGAACCGATCATGAAGCTGCCGATGTTCTTTCGCTGTTGAATGCCATCGCGGCGGTAAATCCAGATTTGATCCAGCTCGCGTTCAACCACGAGCCAAGGCGCGGCAGTTCCGTTGAACAGGATGCGTCAAAGTTCGGCCCGGCGGGTGCAAACGGACTGCGGGCAGCCTGGGAATTGAGCCCCAAAAGAGATACCTACGTCCTTGGCGACGTCGTCAACGCGACGCTGACTCTTTGGAATACGGGTAACGAAACGCTGACAACCGGAAACGGTCTCGACACGAAATCACCGGGAATTCGCCCGGAACCGGAGTTTCAAGTGCGCGGCGAGGCTGGTAGAATCATTGTCGTAAAGGCAGAGCCCGTGGAGCCGGTGAAATTTACCGCCAAATGGATTTTGAAGCCGGGCGAGACAGCGGCAATCGGCGGCTATCGTTTGAAGATCGGCGAAGGTGAGCCACGCGAAGCCGCCTTTCCAACGAAGCATTGGTCGCACTTCGCTATCCCCGATGTGCGCAGTGGCGAGGCGATTTCCATGAACGTCAACTTTCCCTACCCGAAAGCACCGACGGACAAGAACAATTACCCAGGTCTTTCCGTAAGGGAAATCAAGTTCAGCGTGATTGATGCGAACGACAAACAAGTCTGGGCGACGAATCGTTATGGAACGTGGCCGATGGCGGGTGGTGTCTCGATGGAGATCAGAGGTGAGAACATCCACGGCGCCGACCTGATGACGAGCGCTGTCTTAAAATGGCCGGACGGGCGCACAGTGACGATACTTGTTGCCGGGGATGCCTTCGGCAATCGCGAACCGTGGGCGGTTGCGTGGGAAGCGGACAAGCCCGTCCTGTGGAGTGCGAAGAGTGATCTGGAGTCAATGGGTGGGTATGATCCTGACAAACCGAGAACTTCGGTTGCTCTCTCCAGAGTCGATTTCAGCGACCCGAACAGCGTGGAGGAGATCCATCTGAACGGATGGCCGAAATACAATCCGCCGTCCGCAGAATGCCGCGCAGCGCTGGAGAAATTTATGGCTATCAAAGCAGAAGGCAGCGTCGGTTCCCGTTCGATTCAAAGGGCGAATAACAATCCGACTGAGTTCTGGCTGAACATGCTCAACATTCATGTGAATCTGGAGGACAACGGCGAGCGGTTTCATTTCAGCCAACTGCCACAGGGCGGAAAGCCAGAGAGTCTGCCGCTGTCAGAGTTGGAGGACGCGCTGCGCAAAGCGGCTGCGGACAAAATGGCGCAGTGGAAGAACTACCAATCCACCAGAACACCAGAGCAGCTGAAGGAGATGGGCGATGTCAGTGATGCAAAACCAACGGTGACCCTTTCTGCTCCGTCTCACTTGCCGTTGTCTGTGGTGAATCAAGCCATGCAAATCTGCAATGACGCGGAGATCGGGCCGAAAGTGACCCTAGGAAAAGCGAAGCCGAAAGAGAGATCTGTGCGTGGGCTGTCGCTGGACGGCCTGCCGCAATCAGACGACATCACAAAGTTCGACGACCTCTATAACAATGATAGGAGAAAGCAGAATGTCTTTTTCCAAAGCCTCGGCGATGTCGGCCCGTGGCTGTATTTCCCGGCGGGAGCAGATCACTTTTATCTTTCCGTTAGACCTGATCCCGATGTGGTGAAAGACATTGTCTACGGCCCGATTCCTGGCAATCCTGTGGAAAAACTCGATCTCGCGGGATGGTTGCGTGAGTCATCGAATCATCGCGATCCCGGTTACGCCCGGCGCGTGGCCCACGATATGATTCGCTGTGGAGATGAATTGCTCGCAGGCATCGCTTTTGACTGGATACTGACATTTGACCCGCCGTCTCCTCCGAATGAATACGAAAGCTTGCTCGACGAGGTGACAGCCTACCTGCTTGATCACCCTGACTCAGAAAACGCAAAAGCCGTGAGCGAAAAACTCATACGCACGAATGCGGAATCGGAGGTCGCATGGGACAGAAAGCGTGAGCAGCTGTCCGACGAACTTTATCAGCCCGGAGTTGCGGGAGCCATGAGGACGGAAGATGGCCGGAAGATTCTGTGGAGCGAGGAATCAGATTCTCCGCTGCGTATCGGTGTAGCAGGTGTGGAGGAAGGTGCACCTTGGGAAATAGGCGAAATGATTAAGCTCGATGTGTTTGTCTGCAACAGCAGCGCGGATCCGCTGCGTTTCGCATGGACACCGCGAATCGACGAGGGGCTCTCGATAGAGCTGAGCGATGTTGACGGCAATGTTTACCGAGCGGAGATCACCATGTTTTCCGGATGGATCGTTCGCCAGCGGTGCAAACTTGAACCGAGTGAAATGCTGAACGTGAAAACCGGCGCTGAGTTTCTCATCGGAAAATCCGGTGCGAAGGTTCGCAATCGATTCCCCGTGGAGGCACCCGGTGAATACTCGCTAAGGGTGCGTTGCCATATCGGAATTGACGATTGGAAAGGCCGTGACGGTCGCGAGATTGTTCGCCCTGCTGGAGAATGGGCCGGCGAGGTGTTGAGCGATGCCGTACCAGTGTCGATCACTGGCGATGATTCGGAATCGGCGGCAGTGGATGCTAAATCGACGACAAACGCCAAGTCCGGCACGGCTTGGCCAGAGGGAGAACTCGCGAAACTGCCGTTTGGCGTGCCCGACAAGCACGGGCTGCGCGTGGCCCGCTTCTTTGAACCTCGTCAGGACAGCTACGAGATGGGCAACCGCGTTGAGGGGCGCGTCGTATTTCACAACACGGGCGATACTCCGATCGTGTTCGTGACAGATCACTGGCACCAGCACGACGCCTGGCTCTGCACGAAGAACGGTGGAGCGATGGTCAAACCGCGCATCGCGGAACGCCTAGGCTTTCATCTGAGCGGCCCATTCCGTCTTGGCCCCGGCGAAGTTTGCGAGCTTGGTGCGCAGGGAGTCAGAATCGGAACAGTCCCCTACGATCACGAGCCGGCAGAGGTGTACACAACCGTTGACCTGCCCGCCGACGCGGGCGACAAGTTCACCTGCGCCTGGGACGTGAAGTTGACTTATCCCGGTGAAAAAGAAACGACGCTGCGTTCAGGCAACTTTGTGTTCTCCACAACGAAGTTCGTGCCGGATCATCCGCTCGAGTTGGGAATCGCTAACTACCTCGGCAAATATCATCTCGCCGACGGCGTCAAACTTCAGCGCTCGCAAAGCCCGACCGAGACGATGGCAATCATCGAATGGGACAGCGGCGAGAGGCACACCATCGACTTGGAACACCGAGACAGGAAAGAGCCGCTCGTGCCGATCTTCTGGTGGCGCGGCGGTGCGGCTCTGTGGATCGCCGAGACGGAGGCTATGCGGAGGGTCGATTTCTCCGATCCGGTGAACGTGAAAGAAACGCGCTGGAAGTGGGCAGAGACACCGGACGACTATGGCGGAGCACCGGATAAAGTGCAGGCGGAGATTCAGAAACACAATCCGGCGGCAAAAGAGACCGGTTACCTCGACCGCAGCTTACGCGAATGGGATGAAATGCTGGCGATGGCGAAAAACAGCGACCGCGAAACATTGAAGTCCCTTGGCTTCGGAAAACCGGAGATTGCGATTCCGGATGCGGCCCTGCCCACCTTGCTCGCGCTCGTGAAGTCTGGACAGAACGCCACCAAATGCCGCTGCCTCGGCACCTTGAAGAAACTGGAGAACCCAGGCGATGAGATTCTCGACACCGTAATCGCTGCACTTGCGGATGAGACGAGCAAGGGCAACCGGTACCGCGCTGGCTCTCTGTTAGGCGACTATCAAGAGCGCAGCGACTACATCGTGCCGCGTCTCCTTCCGCTTCTACGAAAGGACGGCACTGTCGAGCAGGAGTCGGCCGCCTTCGCGCTGGGAAAAATCGGAACAGCAGCGAAAGACGCTCTACCCGCGTTGAAAGCGGTGCTTCCAGGCGCTTCTGAGTCTCTGAAAGACGTGGTCGAAACCGCAATTCAAAGCATTCGTGGAAATGCTATAAATGATAAAATCGAAAAATGAAGGGCAGGATGAAGCGGGGATAGTGAGGGCAGTAAGCACGTTGATCCAGATCGGGCAGGCTAGCTTTCATCCCGATAGATCTCGGGTCGTGACCAACCGGCGGCGCAGTAATGATCGATAAGATCGGGCGGTAAACGAGACGGAGAGATTGAGCCCAGATCGCGGCAAATCCGTATCCTCCTGGAAATAAAGTGATCGGATTCTGTCCGGTTTCACCGATTCCCGGCATGATATGGTGAATGGAAGATCCCTGGTCACAATTGAATGCCTTCGCCTCGCACGGTGATCAAACCGCTTTCGCTAAAGTGGTGGAAGCGCATTTGGGTCTCGTCTACTCAGCGGCCTACCGCACTCTTGGGAATGCTTCGGCGGCGGAGGAAGTGACGCAGAGTGTGTTCATTCTGCTGGCCGAGAAAGCTCCTCAGCTCAAGCCCAAGGGTGCCCTGTCCGTGTGGCTGTATCGCGCCGCGTGCCTGCAGGCAAAGAAACACCGTCACCGGGAACTCACGCGCCGCCAACGCGAATCCCACGTCAGAGAAATGAATGATACCTTCGCCCATGACCCTGACAATGATCTTGATTGGGAGTGTGTGGCGCCTTTGCTAGAAGAAGCCATGGAAGCTCTCAGCGATGCCGACCGCACTGCGATCGTCCTCCGTTACTTCCAGAAACGGCCACTTCGAGAGATCGGCCAATCGTTGGGCGTGAGCGAAGACGCGGCGCGCAAACGCGTGGCGCGTTCCCTCGAAAAACTTCGCCAATGGTTCACTCACCGAGGTGTGGCCTGCTCCGCGATCGCCCTCGGTTCCGCGATCGCCGCCCACAGCGTGCAGGCCGTCCCGCAAACCCTCACGGTGGCATCCATCCAATCAGCAGTGCTCAACGCTAGCATGAGTGCCACTACCTCTACCACTACGTCCATCTGTACTGTTATGGCTTCCACAAAAGGGTTCTTTGTCAGTGCGCTCGTTCTCGGCGTCATGGTTCCCATTTCCATGTCTGTCTGGGAGCGAAGGGGAGCGGAAACGCCACCTCCCTCCGACGTCGAACTCGTCGCAGAAGCGCCTGCCGTGCCACTACCCGATGCTGCCTCCAGTGGGCTCATCGCTGAATGGGAAGCCCTGATGGCAAACCACGGCCCTGCCGGCGGTTCTCTGGAAAGTGTCTACGAAGCGATCAAAGATATTGACGATGCATTTCGACGACGCGCCTTCCGTGGTGCCTTGATCACCGAGTGGATCCAACGCGACCCGGCAACGGCGCTCGCCTACTTTCAGGCGAATGATTCGGGACGAGTAACCCATTGCCTGCGGGTGTGGCTGCAAACTGATCCTGACAAAGCCATCGCAGCCATGTTGGCCGATGGCGAGAAGTTGAAAGGATCGATCAAGTCGTTGATTCGCGAGGCCGCCGATGTGGCTCCAGACGCGGTACCTGCGTTGGCGCAGTACGTCGAGAATTCAAGTTCCTGGTCGAGTCCGGTGCGCGAGGCCTTTGTCAAACTCTCGGAAAGCAATCCAACAGAGGCCTTGACAAGGTGTGAAAGCCTCACCGAGCCACAACGAACGGAATCATTAGAAGGCATTGCCGAAGGGTGGGCTAAGGTGAATGGGCCTGAGGCACTCGCGTGGGCGCAATCGCTGGAGGAGTCCGATGATACCAAGGGATCGGTGATGAGGCGCTTGTTGGTTGGCTGGGCAAAGACCGATCCGGCTGCGGCCTTGGATCGGATCGACCTCGCACCGCCAGGCGGGGCGGATATGGAATTTGCTAATGACACGGGAGGGCAGGTCATGCGAGCGGCGGCAGAAGCCGATTTCGACGCGACGCTGGATTGGCTCGGAGAAAATGTCGGAAAACTTGGACGCGAGGCCCTGGGAGGCCTCAGTGAGGAAATGGGCAAACGTCTAAAAGAAGACCCGATGGGCCTGCTTGATAGGATCCGAGATCATCCGGCTCACAAAGATCTAATGCCCGCCTTGAGTAGCCAGTTGTTGAACGAAGGCTATGCTCAGCGCGACGCGGTTTGGGAGTGGTTGCAAAGTCAGGACAGTTCCGAGATGGTCGACGAAGTGCGTTCTCGCTTGGTGCGGTCGGCCGCATGGAAAGAACCCTTGCTAGCAATCAAGTGGCTGGAGGAGAAGCCCGATTGGTTTGATGATCAGGAAAGGGATCAGTTTGTCAGCAGCATGTACAATGGTGGTAGCAATCTCGGTGTGATTGAAAGCCTCATCGACGACGCACCGGGAGAACTCGGGCTGAAGATGCTAGAACACGGATTCAACTACGTTGATCAGGATCAATCGGCCACGAATCTCGACTCCTGGATCGAACGGATAGAGCGCTTGCCCGATGACAAACGCCCGGCAGCAAGTGCCAGGATCGCCAGCGCCATGGCGAACACGGATCCCAGAGAAGCCATCGCCTGGGCTGACACCCTTGCCGAACCCGCACAATCGCAGGCAGCTCTGTCAGAGGCCGTCTCCACGTGGGCGAACACGGACAGCTACGAGTGTTCGCAATGGATTGCGGGACTGCCGGAGGGCACGCGCCGCGATCATGCGACTGCGTCCATGATCAATCGCATTGTCAATGCCGAACCGGATTCTGCCTGGCAATGGGCGAAAACGATTCGTGAACCCGAGTTGCGAAAAGAGGCGCTGACTAAAGCATTTTCGCAAATGCAATCGCAGGATCCTCAGACAGCGGACGCTCTTCTGAACGATGCCGGCTTGTCACAAGGAGACGTGGATCAACTCATGAATACCCTCTGATCCCATGAAACGAAGCTACGCCACGTTGGGAAGTATCGCTGTGGGAACCGCGGTGGGATTGCTGCTAGGCTATGGGATCAAGACGGCCGTATGGAGAGGCCATGAGGATGAGTCGACGACCATCACTGCAATGTCGAGATCGGAAGCTAGCCGTAATTCCATAGTCTTGTCATCGCAGCGTAGGCCTTCCCAAATGGCGCAAGAGCGCGAAGCGCTGGAGCGAGCTCCGCAAACCCAGCGCTGGCTCTGGTTAGCCACCCAGGCGGAAACGGCTTCGGCCAGCGATATGCTTCGATTGATCGGCTTGGCGGGAAACGACTACGAATTGCGAAAGATGCTGGCATCACAATGGGGAAAAACCGCCCCGGATCACATGCTTCGTACCTTAGTGAGTGAGATCAAGTCGCCCAATAGTAATCTTGATGACCCGGGAGAACTCCTGCGTTTGCTTTTTCGTGAGTGGGGCGAACGAAATGCCAATGAACTTGCCGAAGCGCTCTCTGATAAGGCCATGTTCGTCGGTTACGGCGGCTTGCTCATGGACGCGGTAAGCTCTATTTGCCGGGAAGATCCGGGGTTAGGCCTACGCATGCTCACCGAATGGGACATCCAGAACTACACGCCATCTCTCACCAAAGTTTCTGAATGGGCCGCGACCGATCCCGAAGCTGCTGGCTCCGTCATCGGCAACATGACGAATCCCTATGCACGCAAATCCGCCTTTGAAGAACTCGCGAAAACGTGGGTGACGACGGATCCCGCAGCAGCCTTGCAGTTTGCACAAACGAATCTCGTTGGTGCCGCCCAGCGTGAGCTTTCCGCAGCCGTCATGACCCGATGGGCTGAGACGAATCTGACCGAAGCGCTCGCTTTCGCCTCCAGCCAGGAAGATACCGCGCTGTTGTCGGCCTTGAGTGTACCGTTGGTAGAAGCTTGGGCCAAGGAGGATCCCGCGAAGGCCTTAGCCTGGAGCGAGGAAACCTTACCCGCACCCGCCCGTGCGCGGGCGATAGGAGCCATCATCCGCGCGATTGCCGAGGACGATCTGCAGAACGGCATCGCTGCGGTTGACGACATGGCACCCGGCGGCGCCAAATGGCAGGCGTCCGAGGCACTTCTACAAACGTGGCTCAAGCAGCCAGACCTTGACGTTTCCGCCCTCGGAGAATGGCTAGGCGACATCGATGACACGGCAACGCAATCGAGAATTCTCCAGAGCGTCTCTTGGCAATGGGCGCGCGAACACCCCGAGTCCGCCAAAGCCTTCATTTCCTCCGAGCGAGGTCACCTGGCCCCCTCATCCATGATTCGACAACTCGTCCAGGATGATGTGCGGAAAGATCCTCACGAGGCCATGGATTGGGCCCTCCGTTTACCAGAATCGGTCGCCGAAACGGCTCAAAAGGCGGTCATCCAACACTGGCACCAATTGCAACCCGCCGCCGCTCAAGAATGGGCCCTGACAGAAGCTCGTGGAGATCAACGCACACGTGCCATCGAAGGCATCTCTCGCGAACTCGCCTTCGCTGGGGAGGAGCGGCTCCGAGACTGGTCCGACCAGCTCAGTGCCGACGAACGTCGAATGGCGCGGGAAAGCTTGGATGCCATGCGCTTGGCTGAGAAATATGCAAAGGTCGTAAACGCCGTCTTTGGTCAGTGATTGACACCTGGCGGCGTGCTGCTGGAAGGAAGCATTCGAGGCAATTGCTCAGAAGGGAACCGTTTAAAAGGGGAGCAGGTGTCTTCTTTTGATGCGGTGACGACCTTAGTTCAGAGACTGGTGTCCTTCCAGCAACGAAATCTAAGCGGAATCAAAAAGTCGTCATTTCCTGTCACTCTTTTGCCCGCACGCGAAGTACTATTCATGATGCCGGTGTCCATTCCCATGGAGAAAAGCGATAGAGAACACCTCAGAAACTTCGTCGAGACGGGATCGGAGGGCGCATTCGAGGCGCTCGTCCGCCGCCACGCGGGCGTGGTGTTTGGTGCTGGGTTGAGGGTAACGCGAAACCGGGAGATGGCCGAGGACGTCGCGCAACTGACATTCGCCATCCTGCTACGGAAGGCCAGCGCCCTGGTCGATCATTCCAACGTGGTGGCGTGGCTGCACAAAACCGCCACTCTGGAAGCCCTGCGGATCATGCGAAAAGAACGAAACTACCGGCGCGTCCTGAGCGACTACTCGACCTCAGTCGGGGAATGGCAGGATTCGAATACGGCAGAACATCCGGCCCTGGGTCATCTCGACGAGGCAATAGCCGCACTCGAATCGAGCGATCGGCATTTTCTGGTGATGCGATTCTATCAAGGCCACACGCTGAGGGAACTGGCGCCCTTGTTAGGTAAATCGGAATCAGCGGTTCGGAAGCAATCGGAACGGGCTCTCTCAAGACTGGCCGGCTTGTTGCATCGACGTGGCGTCGTCTTGTCCACCGCAGCGGTAGCTGGAGTCCTTTCAGAAGCCTTCGTCGAGACCCCCCCTGCCGGGCTCGTCACCTCAATCTGCAACCAGGCTGGGACAACCGCAGCGTCTCTTTCTCACGCCTCACTATCCCTCAACACCCTACAGACCATGACCTACGGAAAACAAATCGCTCTTACCGCCATCACCGTGGTGCTCCTCGCCGCCGTTCCCATCGGGATTCAGAATCGCCAGCTTGCCAGGACAAAGGCTGAACTCCGCGAGGCCTTATCGGCAGACAGAATCACTCCGCAAATTGAGCTCACCGCAAGTGCACGGGCGAAGACTCCCGCATCGACAACGATTCGGTTGGATCCGGACAGTCTGCTGGCACAGGCCCTAGTCAGCGGGACATCGGACGCAGAATTTCTGCGCAACGTCCTGATGCAGCAGGTGCGACCGCATGCCGAGGAAATCTCGGCATTCATTGGTGAAAAGCGGTCGCTTTCGGAACTGCAGACCATGTTTGACGAAGTCGTCGGTCTGCCAATGAGCGAACATCAGCGATCCACCCTCCTCAAGCTGGTGCAAGAGATTGGCCGCCACGATGGCAGATTCGCCGTCGAACTTGCGGCGAATTCCATTGAGGCTTCCGCGCTGAGAGCACATGCCCTCGGGGCCGCCTACGCCGGTTGGGCTGCCCACGATCCAGACGCTGCTTGGGCGTACGCCAACGCCCTGCCGCCGGAGCAACGTGCCAGCCATCCCTACTGGCAAATCATGAAGGGTGCCGCAGAAGGAGATCTCAGCGCCCGTGAGTTCTACGACTTTGTCGAAGCCAATTCGGATGATCTGGTGCTTCTTTCCGGCGGGCAACTCTGGCAGGCCTTGGCCCACGTTTACGAACATAAAGACTCCAGCGGGATGCCCGCCTGGGTTGGAGACCTCCCCGAGGGAAACCTAAGGAATCTAGCCAGTGCGCAACTCGTGCAACGATGGTCTCTCAGCGATCCCACTGCCGCAAAGGAGTGGATGGAATCGCATGTCGATCTTCGTGCCGATCCCGAGCCCGCACTTTATCTGGCAAAAGGGTGGGCGCAGGTTGACCCGCAAGCCACCATGGACTGGCTGACCTCACTCCCCCGCGAGCTGCAAACGAAAGAACAGTTCGGTGGCGCTCTGGAAAAATGGCTAAGCTTCGACCAAGTGGGAGCGGCGAGGTGGCTGGCCGACGCGAAGCCCTCCCCGTTGCTGGATGTGCCATTTGAACGATACGTCGCTCGCGTACGCCATGCCAATCCTCCCGAGGCGATGAACTGGGCGAGGTCGATCACCGATCCTGATCAGCGGCTTCGTGTCATGAACGGCGTTGCCCACGTGTGGCAAAAAAAGGATCCGGCAGGCCTGGAACAGTTTTTAGCTTCCGATCCTGCTGGAGGTAGTTTGACCGTGAATTGAACCAGTATCCGAGAGATTTCCTGGCAAAACATCAGATATCGAAATACGTGATGTTTTCGGTCCTCCGCGTCGCTGCCTTCTGGTTTCGCTGCAATGGAACGATTGTTTCCCGATCGGGAAATGGTATTTTCGTCGATTCCTTCTGTCCTGCTTCGGCTCTTTCTGATACGCCTCGCCTACTACATGTAAACGCCCAGTCATTTCCGAATCGACGAGTGATTGGGCCCGCCGTCGCCTTCAGGTGGGTTACGGTGTTTCGGGAGAATAACTTCCGCACCAAGATCCTCGATCCGCCGCAGGGCCTCGTCGAAGTCATCGACCTCAAACCACAGCAAAAGACCGTTTCCTTTCGTCACGTTTGGTTCGAAATGCCGCCCATGAGAAATCCCGAAAGGCGAAATCTCCGATTGATTCGATGGTCATTCTTCAACCGGTGGATGCCATTGGACAAAGCGAGGCGGCGAAAAGGCAAGCGCCACCGATACCGTGCCCATCACATCGCCGAGTTTGCTAGGCCAAACGCCGTCGTCTTCCTGCCTGAAGCTCAGGTGGTCTAACATCCACGTCGCGAACTGCTGAGCATCGTCGCCCTCACGAAGCCACACGGCTTCCGCCGCCATGTAGGTGCCGTAAAACTCATAGGGTTCGTTGATCTCAAAGCGTTTTGTTAGGATGAGCTTGATCGCCCGCTTGGCGGATTCGGAATCGCCCTTTCCCGCAGCCTGCAAACAGTAGAGGCCCATAGCGGTACGCGAACTGGTAGACGGCATCGATCGAAAGCCCGCAACATAACTGAATCCGCCATCGTTGGCTTGCAATCCGGCTACGTAAGCGGTCGCCGCATCAAGCGCGCGATAACACTCTTGCGAGTTGTCGTGATCGAGCGCGGCGATGAGGGCTTTCATCGCCCACAGTGTGCAGGAGATATCGCTGTCTTTCGATTCCGCCGTGTATCTCCAGCCACCCTGCGCACTCGCGACCTTTGGCACAGCTTGCGCCTTGATCAAGTTGGAGAGCCCTTTAGGCAACGCCGCTGCGATCTCAATGGCCATGTTTTCCGGGAGGGCGTCTTTCGCATTGGCTAAGAACCAGATCGAAATGGCATGATGATAGAGCGGATTCCTGTTGCCGCCGGGAGATTCGTGGAACCACCCGTCGTCTGATTGGCACCTGAGGATATACCTGGCGCAGCGTGTCATGGGCTCGTGGTAAGGCGAGTTCCCGAGCTGTCCGCCGTGAGAAAAGAAGGCCATACCTGCAAGTCCGGTCACGCCCGCCTCATGCATGCCTTCCCGCTTCTTGCTTTCCCTCGGGAAGCTGCCATCAGGTGCTTGCCAGGCCACCAGTCGGGCCAGGGAGTTCTTCACCAAGAGGTCGGCTTGGAGACTTTGTTCTTCTGTTAGGTCGGGAATCCATGAAAGTGGTCGCTGCGTGTGGGTGGTGGATTGACCATGAGAGAGGTCGGTGAAAGCAACTAACAGAAACAACGGCAATACGGCACCAAGGACACCTAGAGCAAGCCATCCACGATGCAATGGCGTGTAAGTGCGCATCGCCTCCAAACGGCGCAGTCGGACGATGATTTGTGGTGTCCCGAAAATGCCGAGCGCAAATGGCACCTTCTGGCGAGCATGTCTCAATGATAGGGCTTGATCTGCCAACATCGTGCGATACTTCCCTCTGCCGTCGGCGTTTCCCGAAGCGACTCGGTCGCTGAGTTCTTCGATCGAAGACGTGTGCCCCCTGCGAATCAACCAAATGAGAGGATGGAACCAAAGCAGCGCGGTAGCGATCCCCATGAAAGTCGTGCGCAGGACGTCGTGCCTCGCCACATGGCTCAATTCATGCCGCAGCACCATGGTTCGGTAATCGACGCGTCGCGTAATCGCTTTCGGAAGCACGACGGCACGATCCCTAACGCCCATACAGAATGGCGAAATATCGAGGGGAACGATGATAAGCCTAGGTGCCTTGGTGAGACCCATTTCGTGGGAGATCTTTTCGAATTCGGCTCGGATCTCAGGGTCGGGTGCCACGAATTCATCGAGAACCGACGCCAATTGATAGTGGGACCGGACACGTCGGTAGCCTAGCCAAAGCAGACCAAGAATGTAAATGCTCCATGGCACGGTCGTCATCGAGAGGATCCGACTCTCTACCAAAGCACCCTCGGTGACGGCGAATTCCTCCATCGATGCGCTGGTGTCTGCGATAAGATCTTGGGACGGGTCATCCGGAATGATGCGGCTCAGTGTGGAACCTAACGTTAGAGAGTTGGTCGAATCAGGGAATCCTGAGACACTCGGCGAAGGAAGCCACGGGAGGGTGATCGAAATGGGTAGCAATGGTGCGAGTGGGAGCACGAGTACGAGGCCCGCGCTGAGCTCACACAAAAGGATTCGCCAACGGGGATTGCGTCGAATGAGCCAAGAGTAACCCAGGAGCGCCGCTCCTAACACAAGTGTGGCTTTGATCAGATAGATGAGGAGCATCGGCATTTCACTCGCCCTTTGCTAGGTTCTCAAGCTCTCTGATCTGAGCCGACGTGAGCTTTTCGTCCTTGATGAGTTGGGCGATAAGGCCGAGGCGGGATCCTTCTGCAAAGACGTTTGCAAGCCGATCGGCAAGCTTGCGCCTAACCACGCGCGCCTGCTGGGCGGGCTTATAGAAATAGGCTCTTCCACGGCGTTCCCGTTTCAAATAGCCTTTCTCAACAAGACCGACTAACAGTGAGCGCAGCGTGGCATTCTCGATGTCCCGGCTCAACGCGGCTTCAATTTCTGGAGGGTTCAGCGGGGAATCCGACCAAAGAATTCCCAGCACTTCTAGTTCAACCGAATTTAAATCAGTCACCGATGGCTTCTTCATCATGTGTGAACTTTTCACAGATAAATTGACAACGCAAGGTGAACTGTGAAATTTTCGCATTTACCGCACCCAATACTATGAAAACCATCGCTCACTGGATACCCGCCGCCTTTTGTGCTTTCCTCTCACTGCTCGCGCTTTCGATCCAAATGGGTTCTGACTCGGGAGTGTGGAAGCCGGCATTCTACTGTTTCCTGCCCATGTGTTTCTTCTTCGTCGGTTCAACGACCGTGCGTATGCAGCGTGAGATTCAGGAGTTGCGCAAGCAACTTGCCGAGCTACAGCAGAAACTCATTGAGTAGCGGTTCGCGTTGGAATGTTATCAAAACACCTCTTCGTCACTCGAATATTTTTAGTAGTGCAGTTCGCTGTTCGGCGCTCATGTGTGTGGTGGAAATAATCTCTCGGGCGAGTGGCCGCAGAGCTTCGGGAATGGCTTCTGCGGATTGGGGCGATCTGTCATTGAGCACGAGGTGAGCTACGGCCCCGCGTCGAAGTGCTTGATCCCTAGTCGAGTCTGAGAGGCCCTCTAGCCAGGCCATTGCCTTGTCGGCCTGTGCGTTTTGCCAACTCTGAAACACGGCTTTTGCGGCGGCTTCTGCGCGATTCTCAGGGACGGCATCAAGCCATGCCGTTGCACTCTGTGGGTCGTGTCGAGCGAGTTCACTCCCCACCAGGCTGTAGGCAGTGGAGTCGGTCATCCCTGCCGCAGGTGTCGTGAGGAAGTCCGCGATCTCTGCACGATCTCGTTGAAGCCACTGCCAGGAAATGGAACTGAGAACCTTCGAAAGGGAATCAGAGTCGAGCTTGCTAAGCCAATTGATCGCTTCGGGTGGCACTGGCTGGGTCTCCCCCCATCGAGGGAACCATGCGGACGCGACGGCGAGAGCCGCTGCAGAGCGCTCGGGTGAAGCCGGAAGGTTGTCAACGACGTTAGCCGCTCGGAGTTGATCCTGCTTTACCAGGCTACGCACCACCGAGGCGACGGCTGCGGTTCGATTGGCACCTTCCAGGAACGCCTGACTCCAGCTGAGGGCGCCGTCAGGATCCTTGCCAGCCCAGACTTCGACGAAGCCTGGGGCCAGCCGGCGAAGTGTGGAGGGATCGTTCTCAGCGAGCCACGCGCCCGCTGCTTCGAGATCTTGCTTTGCCCAAGTCGTGAGCACAGCATTCGCCATCTTCCCTCCGAGCACGCTGGAGGTCTGGGAGGCAAACGCCAATGCTGCGGCCGGATCGCTTTTGCCCCATTCCTGACCAATCGCTTCAAGCGCTGCGACCGTAGCGGCTCCGGCGGGATGCGCGAGTGTGAACTCCATCGCCCGGCGTGGATCAGAGCGAGCCCATTCCTTCACTTTGTCCATGCTGGGGGCATAGGAATCGAAACCCCACTCGGACAGGAGTTCCAAGCCCAGCTCGACATCTTTTTTGAAAATAGCGGCTGCTACACGGTGCCGCCATCGATGGATTTCGGCCGATTCTGAGTCACGCATGGCCGCAGCAACCGCAGCGGGATCGGACTTCACCCATTCGTCCAGCAGCTCTTGAGCAAGTTCCATCGTTGGAAAGCGCGGGTCATTCGCCTGTTCACCGACCACCCGCAGCAAATCGGCCGGATCAAGTTCCCTCCAGCGAGCGACGAGCATGGAAATGGCGGCAGGCCTCCCCTCGGAGAGTCTTGCGAGACGTGGCAAGTCGGCGAGCGTCGCACTCTCTGCGGCTCCTACCCAATGCAACCAGCGACTGGCCCCACTCGAGCTCGAAAGGAGTTCTCTTTCCGGTGCCGTCTTTCCCAACCCAGGGGCCTCTTCGGCTAGCTGTCTGCTTGGCGGGAGTAGGCCAGCGCCATGGGCGCTCCCGGCAGGAGATTCGGCGAGAGGCGGTTGAATCCGCCCGTCGTCCAAACGGTGAGAAATCACCCGCGTGGCGAAGCCTAAGGAGAGGCCAAGCGTGACCGCGCCGGCGAAGATAGGAAATCGATTTTTCATCAAGGGGCGCTCGTTGAGGTTTGTTTACGGAGCTGTTCCTTCTGGGAGGGGGCGAGGGGAGCGGACTCGATCCATGACGCGAAGTCCGCGCTTTTGCCGACCGGCCCGGCCAGTGCTCGAGCGACTACGGTGGAGGCGGCCTCTCCGCGTCGTTCTGGCGAGGAGATGCTGATTGCCCATTGCCATGCCTCTTCGGGCAAAGAGGAGGCGATGCCAGTCGCCAGCGCCTGGGCTCCGCGATCGCGGTCTGAGCCTTCTGGTAACGAGGCAATCCACTCGGACGCGGCAGGAGCATCGTTTGCCGTCCATGTCCAAGAGAGGCTAGAGATCGCATCCTCACGAACCTGCCCTTCCGGCAACTTGAGCGCCCAGGCCGCCGCGCCTGCCGGATCACTTCCCGCCCAGGCGCGCGAGAATCCTCGCGCGGCTTCGGCTCTTGCTTCCGATGGTAGGGCGTCAAACCGATCCACCCAGACCTGAGGATCACCGACTGCGTCGCTGTTCAGACTCCGAAAGGCACCCGCCAAAATCGAAGCGTGAAGGGAGGCAGGCGCCTTCTGCATGATCGTATCAAAACGGTGAAGCAATCTGCCCCCGTTAAAGATCGCCGAGCCAAATTCGTAGCGAAGGCCGTCGAATTCCTCCGATTCATCGAGTGACGCGACGATTGTCAACGCGCTATCTGGATCCGAATACGCGGTGCTGGAAACCACGCGGCGCTGTAGCTCTCTCCAGCCGGGAACATGGGAGTGCTGTCCGAGCCATTCCCAGATGGCCTTTACCTGGCCACCGGAATCATTCATCAGCGCAGTGCTAATCGAGGGGACCAGTGAGCGCAATGAACCATCAGCGACCCTCGCGTCGAGAAAGGCCTTCGGATCCGCGTTCAAGCGCTTCGAGATCTCAGCGGTGAGCCCATCAATATCTAGAGAGCTCAATCTTTTTGGATTGGCAGCCAACCAGGCCGTCGTCGCATCGAAATCCGCATCGGCCGCTTCCGCTAGCACGCGTGCAGCCGTGGTTGAGCCGAAATGACTGTCTGCACCACCTGGAGGCACTAGTCCGATAAGCTCGAGCGCTTCACCCGGTGAGCGATGCGCCAGCCCTTTCAATGCCCCACGGATTACTTCGTCCCGCTCGTTTCCCTCGGGGATAGCCTTTGCCCAAGTGAGCGCACGGTCGGGATCGCGCATCGCCCACGCCTTGGCGACGCCGGCTAGCGCTTGCACGCGATGCCTGTCGCCCAAACTCTCGGCGGTGACTCTGGCATTCTCAAGATCCACCGCCGCCAAATCAGCGAACGCTTTCGTTACTTTTTCACTCCAAGATTCCGAGAGTTCAGGCAATTGAGAGACGATTTCGCCTAACCGATTCGGAGACTCCTGCGCGATCACGCTCAATCGATCGAGAGCGAGTGTGTCCCAGCCGTCTGGCTTGGCCATCAGTGCGGTAATAGTCGAATCTGGGTCGCGAATAAGCCATTCGTCGACAAACTGGCCTCGCAGCCAGGAATGCTGTCGGGAGCTGAAGAAGGCAAAACCGCCTTCGGGATCGATCTCGGCCCACTCTGCCAGAAGGGCTGCACGAAATGAACCTCGTCGGAAGGGGTCCGGAAGCCCGTTGATTTCCTTCATGATGGCCTGCATGGCGTCAGGCCCATACCCATGCGTCTCGTGCATGAGTTTCCACTGGGCAAGCAGCTTACTATTCGGCCAGATGTCGAAAGGATCGCGCGGTTCGGTCTCCACAGGAAGCAGCGACGGGTTGGTTAAATGAGCTTGTGTTGGCGGCTCGGGTTCGAGCCACTTCCGCGTGGCATAGCCAACCGGGAGGCACAAAAACGCTACGAGCGTGGCAGCAAAGATGGGAGCTTGTAAGGAGGTCATGGTGGTAAGGATGACGGATGTGCTACTGGTGGCCGTCGCAGCCGCCGCGCTGTTCGCCGAGGCAGTGAAGGCAGACGCGGCGACAGATGAGGGATTCGTAAGCGCACCGACAGCGGCCGCGACTGCCATGGTAAAGACCGCGTTTGGGCGTGAGTCTGCCAGCGAAACTTCGACTAGACTGACCATTCTCTGGCGCAATTGCGATCGCCCGCGCGCGAGGCGCTTCTTGACAACGTCCTCGCTGAGTTCCAGGGCCTCCGCCACCGCGCGGACGGATTTTCCCTCGCGATAAAAGAGCACGAGCGGCACGCGGTAAGCCTCAGGCAGGGCAGCCAATTGCTGGCGCACGAGCGTGGCCTCGTCCGCGGTAGCCGCGACCTGATCGGGAAGTGGCCCGTCGTCTCTGAGTTCGGCGATCTCCTCAAGGGAGGCGCCTTCTCGCTGGACGCGCCGTTTTCCCAGAGCGGCATTTCGGGCAATGCGCGCGAGCCATGGACGAAGGTTCTCAGGCTCGCGAAGGTCGGCAAGTTTCATCCATGCCTTGAGGAACGTTTCTTGAGCAACATCCTCGCTTGCCGCGAGATCGTTCAAAATTCCGTAAGCCATTCCACACACGAGCGACTGATGCCGCGCGACGATCTCGACGAACGCACTTCGATCACCGTGTCGAGCAGCCAGCACGAGATCAGGATCGGATTTTTCAACTGGGTCGTCGTCAGAATTGGTCATTGCAAACGCAGAGGCACACTAATCAGACTCCGTCCGCTCCCTGTTGGTGACACAAAATCTTTTTCGAGCGAGTAGGCTAAACAAAACCGTTAAGCAAAGAATGCTATAAAATGGCGTCACATTTCGGCAATGAGATCGAGTTTAAGGGTAATCCCTCAGTTTCATGCTTCCCACCGATACCGACTCCGAACTCTTGCGCGCCTTCTCTAAAGAGGGCTCGGAACGGGCATTTGCCGTGTTGGTGGAACGCTATGCCGGTCTTGTTTACCACGTGGCACGTCGTCGATCGGGGTCGACGACTCTTGCAGAAGAAGCTGCTCAGAATGCCTTTGCCATTCTCGCCAGAAAGGCGGGATCCGTTGCTGGAGAGCGCCTTCCGGCCTGGTTACATCGCACTGCCTTCCTGGAAGCGGCCCGGCTTTACGACCAGGAACGCCGACGCTTGATTCGTATGAAAAAGTTTGCCGATGACCCAACCAGCAAGCCATCACAAGTGCTGGCCGATCACCCGCAAGCCAAGTCCGAAGAGGTGGTTATCAAGATCGAAGCCAGTCTCAATCGTCTGAGCGAGCCTGACCGTCAGGTGCTGATCTTACGCTTTTATCAAGGGTTGGGATTCGAGGAGATCTCACGCCGCCATGGCGGTCTAGCGGCGACGTGGAGGAAGCGCTCGGAGCGCGCCCTTGAGCGTCTCCGGCACCGGCTTGCCACGACAGGAGTGGCCATGCCCGTCGCCACCCTAACGGCAGGGTTATCGGCCCTAGCGACGCCACAAGCACCCGCCGCCTTGGTTTCGACGCTCACTTCAAAGGCGGTCACACCCATCACGCTGAACATTCATCTCTATCACTTGCTCCATGCCATGACGATCAAACAACTCACTGCGGCGACTGGGATCGCCCTCTTACTCCTTGTGCCGTTGAGCTATCAGGCGGCTCAAGTCCAGCAGCGCGCGAATGCCGTCGCCGCATTGGAAACCCGAGTCGAAACGCTCAAGTCGTCGGTGCTACCGCCAAGCGCACCAGTGACAACACTAACAGAACAAAGAAAGCCTAAGCGTGATGAAGGGATCAATTTGGCCGAATGGGCTGCGGCGCTTGCTGAAGCAAACCGAGGTGACCTCACGAAGGCGCTGCCGATCATGCGTCAGATCAATGACTTGGACGGCGCTACGTTGTCTGAGCTGGTGCTGGCGACGGAGCGGGAAGCACTCACCGACGATCAGCGCGCCGTGCTCTATAAAACCCTGCTACTCCATTTGACGAGTCACGATCCAAAGTTGGCCGCCGCCGAGACCTTGCGCCTGGCATCAAACATTCCAGTCGATGAGATGCCCAGTTTTGTGAATGTGTTATCCAAGAGCATGGAAAAGTGGGGAGCGTCAGACCCTTCGGCCGCAGAAGCTTGGTTTGATGAACAGAATGCGAACGGAGCTTTTGAGGATCGCCAGCTTAGCCGTTCTTCTGATTCGCCTCGATTGCTTGCGGGCGCTCTCTTTAAGGGACTTATGAAAGGCGATCCCGAACGGGCTCAGAGTTTCTTTACCAGATTGGACAGCGCTACCCAGACGACGACATTGCGTGTCGCCGGGCAAAGTGCGCGCAGCATCGACGATGTGACGCCCTTGCTGCCCTTCTTTCGAACGCTTTCCGATGCAGATCGTTTCGAAGCGGCTAAAGGTTCCGTCTTAGCTCTAAGCCGAACGGGAGGACTCTATGCGATGAGCGAATTTGTGAGTCTATGCGAACTCTCTCCAGCCCTCACGACCCAGGCGCTCGTCTATGGTGCGGGCCAAGGTGCCGCGAGAGGTATGTCGGAAAGCGAAATGGTGGAGCGAACGGAGTGGCTGCGTTTGAATTTGCCGGATGCCGACGTCGATTTGGGAGTGGGAAAAATGTTAGGACTCGCAGCAATGAGGAAACCTGAACTTGTTCGTAGCCTCATTGAGGACGAATGGAACAAACACCCTTCTGACGAGCTCATCGCTTCCTTTGTCCGCGCTTCGGTGACCCGTCCCAATCAGATCTCCGAGATCATCCCACTAACCGATCGGATAACCGACCCTACCGCTCGGGAGGAAACGCTGGCGGGCCTGGTCGAACGATGGAGTCCCGAAATCTTTCGTAGACAGGCCCAGGCGGCGGGGATGACGGCGGAACGGATCGATGCCGTCACGAACAGAGCCGTAACGCCCTAAGCTGTATGAAAACGTTTATCCTTTTCTCCGTCTGCCTTGCACTGCTGATCGGATCCATTCAGACCTGGCGCTATCACACGCTCAGCGTTCACGAAGCGGCGTTACGGGTTGAACTCTCGGCTTGGGAACAGACAGCCGAAGCAACTCCCAGCGTTTCCGAAGAGAGCGAACGCTCTGGCAAAGCAGTCGAATCACCCGAAGAAGCCGTTAGCCGGATGGCAAGCATGGTGGCGCGAGCGAACGAAGGTGACAAAGAAGCCTCCCTTCAGATCTTGGAACTCATGACGAAAGCCTCGACGGCTTCCGAGGCCTGGTTGCACGACTTTGCAACGCGCATGTCAGCGCTGGAGATGCCTGATCATCAACGGGAGGAAATGCTCATGATCCTAATCATGATGGTCTCAAGTCACCAACCAGAGGTTGCCCTATCACTGTTGTCACCTCGCTTCAAAGAAGCTCCAAAGACATGGATGGACGCTGTTCGGGGAACGCTTGAGAATCTTGCCGAATCGGATCCCGCGGCGGCTCGCGCTTGGTTAGGCGCGCACCGCAGTGACTTCCCGGATGGCGATCGCGATGCGGAAATGATAGAGCGCGCGATCGAAGACAAATTCCGAACGCAAATGACGCCTGAAGCACTCGCGAAAGAAATGGCGACTCTCACGCCGACAGAAGCGATCGCAACTGCCGGCAGCCTCGGCGGCGATCTGAAATCGGGTGCGCAGGTAAGGGGCTGGCTGTATGGGCTTGGTGAAACCCTAGCGTCCCAGGTCGAAGACTTTGGAGGGATCGTCATCACCTCGATGCCGCGGCTTCCCTTTGAGGAGCTAAAGACCGCCGTCGAAACTGCCTCGCTTTCGCCAGAACATCGCGTCGCCTCCGCTGCCGCAGTCGTCCTAACTGAGATTGGCGTGCGCACGGCTGAGCGCGCTGACTGGTTCCTATCAAACGCACAAGCCACCAACCGCGATGAGATGCTTCAAACGATCGTGAAGCGGTGGACAGACGCCGACTACAATGGCGCCGCCGCTTGGTTGCGCGATCTCGAACCAGGCGGGGATCGCGATATCGCGACAACCGCTTTCGCGGCACGGATCACGATGAAAGAACCAGCTTCGGCGGTAGACTGGGCACAGACGATTTCCAACCCGCAACAACAACAGCGACTCCTCGACCGCATCTTTAAGCAGTGGGCCATTTTCGCTCCCGAAGAGGCGAAAGATTACTTCATCGAGAAAAACCTCACCTTCCCGAATCAGTAGGCGAACATTTATCCAATTCGTTATGAAGCTACCTTGCATTGTCTTTGCCACGCTCACCCTGATCGACGCCTCTCATGCCGCGCCCACGCGTATTTCGGTGAATCCAGCGAAGTTCCGGCAGGAATTCCAGGGGCTTGGTTGCGGGGCGATGTTTTACGAAGGCCACATCACGAGTCTCGCCGCGCGGAACAACGACGAGCGACAGAAGGAACTGTATGATGATATGTTTACAGAAGTAAACACCCGTTTCTTGCATCTCATGATCAGGGCGGAACACGAACCGCAGAATGACAACGACGATCCCTGGACGTTAGCCTTCGATGACGCGAACTTCGCCTCTTACGAGCACACCATCGCCATCGCCAAGGCGGCAAAGGCGCGCCGGAGCGACATCGAGTTTCTCGCTACCCTCCTGACGCCGCCGCCGTGGATGAAAACGAACAACGAGGAAAGCGGCGAGGGCAAAGCGACACTAAAGCCGAAGCTCGAACTGGAATTCGCCGAGTATCTCTGGGCCTTCCTCGCGCACATGGCGCGCCACGATTGTCCGGTGAAGTATCTAGCCATCTCCAACGAATGCGATTGGGATCACACCCAGCCGGGATGCTTCTTCGAGCCGGACAGTTACGCGAAGCTGTTCGATATCGTAGGCGACTATCTCGACAAGATGGCCGCAAAGTTTCCTGCCGTGCCCCGTCCCCTGCTCGTAGGGCCGAACACCCTCAGCGCACCCGGTGCCGTGAAAAGCTACCTCCCCGTGCTCCAGCGAAAGGCAGGCAAGCATCTTGCCATCCTCGGCGCGCACGACTACGATCAACGCCCTAATCGGTGGGTCGACATGCAAAAGCTCGCCCGCGGCCGGCCGGTCTGGATGACCGAGTGGTGCTCGCGTGAAGAGGACGAGTCGCCGGGACAAATCGACGCCGGGCTTGCGTATGCCGATGCCATGCAGGAAGCCTTCAACGAGGGTGCCAATGCATGGATGGCCTACGACTGGGTGTATCCTCCGCGCAAAGGCGGCGAAGCGCTGATCCATGTGGATTGGGGCAATGACTATGAATTGAAGAAACCCTACTGGGTTTTCCGCCAGTGGTCTACTGGACTGGAACCGAAGATGCGGGTGGTCGATTGCGCGTCATCGAAGGAAGACGTCAAGGCAGTCGCCTTCCTCTCCGCGAAACGCGCCATGGTGATTCACGTGCTCAACGACACGGACGAAGCCGTTGAAATCGCCCTTGGGATCGCCGGAAACACGGTGCCACTTGAGCGCCAACGCACGAGCGCGACCGAAGACGCCATCGATATTGCGCCCCTTTCCGCCAGTGGGCGCAGCTACCTCGACACGCTACCCGCGCACTCCTTCACGAGCTACCGATTGACGCTGAGGTAAGTAAAGTCGGGATTACGAGGTGGCACTTCCGGTGCGGGCAGTGCCGATGAATGGAGCGGCTTCGAGTCCACCAAGGGTATCGGCTCTTGAGCTGACAGCGGTTCGGGTTTGGATACAGGACACAGGAGGATGGCGGCGAGGCTTACAGCTGCGCGGCGTCGCTGGAGACCGCGTCCTGTGCGAATGCGAACTGAACGGCCGTGCAGACCGTGTACGCCGAGGATGCCTTACTTTTCCTGGAACGTGTCGTAGGCGATCGAATAGGACTGCGACCTTATCTGTTTTGGCCTCACATCTCTTCAGCGCTACGAACCGCGTGAACAAACTCCGACAACTTCTCTTGGTCAAGTGCACCAAGGGTGCGGACGCCCGAGTACACGTCCACAGAATGCGGTCGGACGCTCTCGATTGCTTCCCTGACATTGACTGGGGTCAGTCCTCCGGCAAGAGCGACGGGAAGCGGACTTCGCCTGACAAATTCCGCACTCACTGACCAATCATGCGTACGCCCCGTGCCACCATATTCAGGGGTGGGAGACATCGGCTTCCCGGAATCGAGAAGGAAGGCATCTACGTCGGGCGCATAACGTTCGATGTGTTCTAGGGCACTCTCGTCTTCGACATGGATCACCTGGACAAGACGGATGCCAGGCAGGAGTCGTGGAAGAAGCCTCGACTCCTCTGCATTGATGGGCGCGAGGATCTGCACGGCGGAGGTGCCAGTGCGTTCTACGTGGTCAACGATGCCTCGAGCGGTCAGTTCCGATGTGAGCAGGTAGGTCGTGATCGTCTGCGGAATTCGGGGAGCAATCTCGGCAACCAATCGTTCATCAATTGTGCGCGGCGACTTGGGTCTCGCGCACACGAAGCCCAGAGCGTCTGCGCCTGCATCCATGGCAAGCCGTGCTTCCGCTAGTGAGGCGATCTCGCAAATCTTAATCTGAGTCTGCATGTTGTCGGCTTGATCGGTAGCACAGTGTGGCCATGCAAGCGAACTCACAGCATGCTTACAACACTCCTAGACCGATGATTTGCCAAAGGGTCTCACCATGGTGAATCGTTGAATGCGAGACGGAATGCCTGCGCTCTGAGAAGGGCGTCACTCCTCGATAGCCTCCGATCGGAAGAGATGGGCGTATTCTTCCGGGATGGTGTCGTAGGCGTTTGAGTAGGATTGCGACCGCGTGCCATCTTCGTTGAGCTCGGTAATACTGACAAAAACCCGGCCTTCATCTTCAGGCTTGAAGGAAATCGTGCGATGCCGCTCGCCGAAGAGCCCGTATTTCCGGCGGGAATCCAGTCCGCGCACAAATCGGCTAGAGAGGAACTCGGAGCGCTCGCCGCCGAGCACTCGGGAAAAGGTATCGGTTAGGGACTGTTGCACTTCTTCGCCAGCTTCGGGAAACGCGCTAATCTTGTAGACCTGCTCCTCATCCGTCACTTTCACGGCGGTCACTTGCTGCTTTTCAAGGGCCCAGACGCGTTTGCGGGCTTCTGTCAGGGCTTGATTAATGTCAGCCACTTCCGAAGGCGTCATGCGGAGCAGACGAATGACTTGATCGCTCAGCTGACCGTCTTCCGAGACGGCCACTAGGCCAAGACTTGCAACGTCCTCGAAAGGAAGTGGAAACACGAGCCCCTCTCCGAGCAAACCCGGCACGGCTGGAAGATCCCCGGGACGCCGGGTCTGGGTAGCCGTCTCCAGCGACGGATGGATGTCAGCAGTCGGCTTGCTGGTTAGGTTCTCCGGGCTTTCCAAAAGGGAAGGCGATGATGGCGTCGTCGCAGTGGCCCGCAGCGCGGCGATTTCCCGGCGAAGACTGCCCATTTCTCGCCACTGTAGGCTTAAAGGAATCGTCGCGAGCACGGTGGCAGCCACAAAGGCTTTCGTTTTTCCGTAGGTCATGGTTTCAAGCGTGTTTAATATAAGGCTAGAAGTGGGGATGTTAGAAAGATTCGCCAGTGCGGCTTGGGCGAGCGTTCCGCCAAAGCCGGCCGCGGTCGCTTTGCCTAGTTGGGCGCCGAGCGCCGTACAGATGGCGAGGGTGGAAACGGTGCAGCCCTTCGCCTGGAGAAAACGACCAAGTTTCTTCATTGCCCGCGAAACTTGCTTGCGGCAGGCGGCTTCTGTTTTCCCCAGGCGACGGCCTATTTCAGCGTAATCGGCTTCGTCGACAAAGCGCAGCAGGACGATCCGCCGATCGGATTCATCGAGTTCGTCGAGGGCTTCGTCAAGCAGCGGCAGCCTCTCATCAAGCACGGGTTCGGTGGCGGATTCGGGTTGCTTCATGAGGGCAAGCTGTTTTCGTCGATGGCGTCGCTCGGCGCGCATGACTGAGAGAGACTGCAGGCGCGTGGTGGTGTGGAGCCAGGCCCGCAGCGAAGGGTGCTTTTGGAGCGATTTCGCCTTGCGGGCCAGCGTGATGAAGACACCCTGAGCGACTTCCTCCGCCAGCAGATCATCGCCCGTGCGCCGTCGCGCGCCGGCCATGACCATTCCCGCGTAGCGCTCCAAAAGGGCCCGAAAGGCCGCGTGGGAGCCGGTCTTTGTGTAGGCGTGCAACAGTGCGTGATCGTCTTCGGGCATGAGGGTTTCAGCAGAATAATGCCCGGCAGTGGCAGCGGTGTGACCAATTTCCAGATATTTTCTCCAATGTTCGTTCGGTTGGTGTCTCCCTGGACATGCTGTAAAGTCGCGCCCGATGTCCCTATCCATCACGATCCGCCGTTCGAGCGAAGACGACGTGCCCGCAATCACGCGAATTTACAATGAAGCCATCGCTAACACGACGGCCACTTTCGACACGGAACCGAAAAGTGTTGCGGATCGATTGGCATGGGTGAGAGGCCACGACGACCGGCACCCGGTGTTGGTCGTACTCATCGACGGGCGGGTCGTCGGCTGGGCAGCGCTCACCGCCTGGTCGGATCGGGCGGCCTACGACTTGACTGCCGAGACGTCTTTTTATGTCGAAGAATCGCAACGCGGGAAAGGCGTTGGACGGCAACTCAAGTCGGCAATCATCGCTGAAGCCCGAACGCTTGGCTACCACACCCTCATCGCGCGCGTGGCCGAAGGCAGCGAGGCCAGCGCTCATCTAAATCGTCAAGCGGGTTTCAAACGCATCGGAGTCATGCGGGAAGTGGGGAGAAAATTCGGGCGACTGCTGGACGTTGAAATCTTTCAACTCATGCTTCCCACCGACACCCCGTGCACACTCCGGTCGATGGCAGTGGAAGACTTGGAAAGCGTCTCGGCCCTGGGGATCCGCTCGAAAGCCAGCTGGGGCTACGATGCGGCATCGATGAGCGTCTTCGCCGAAGAGCTGACATTGTCTTCGGAAGACCTTCGGAAACTGACAGACGCACAGGTCGCTCTGGTGAATGATCGGATCGTGGGCTATTTTACCTTGCGCGGTCATGGAGACGGCCGTGTTGAACTGGAACATCTTTTCGTCGATCCATCTTGCTTCGGACGCGGCATCGGTCGCCGGTTGTTGTGCGCAGCGCTCGAAGAGGCCAAAGCGCTCGATGCCGAGGAACTCACCCTGATCGCTGATCCAAATTCGACAGGATTCTATCAAAAGCACGGCGCGCGGATCATCGGTCAGCACGCTACCAGCATCAGTGGGAGGCACATTCCCGTGATGGCGATTTCGCTTCGCGAGAACCTCCGCATCAGTAGCGAGGCCTCCGAGATGGATGTTGGGATGATCCACGGGTTTCTCAGCCAAAGCTACTGGGCGAAGGGACGGCCAATCGAACGGGTGGTGCGCAGCCTTGAATCGAGCATTCCTTTCGCGCTCTTCCACGACGGGAAACAGATCGCCTTTGCCCGCGTACTCAGCGACGAAGTGGCCCTGGCCTACTTGATGGACGTCTTCGTCCTCGCGGAATACGAACGCCGTGGCTACGCGTCCATGTTGGTTAGGCATATTCTCAACGAACCACGCTTTTCCGAGGTGGGGACGTGGCTATTGAAAACGCGGGATGCGCAGGGGCTGTACGCACCATTTGGGTTTGTATCGTTCGAAGGCACTGAACGTTGGATGCAGCGAACGAGGCCTGGAAACAAAACCTGGACGACTGGTAGGAAAACGTAGCCGACATCCGGCCCTGCACTCGGCCCTGCCGTCAATCACCCAAAGCCCGTACCAAATCGTCGACCAGATCGCTACTGGACTCAATTCCAACGGATAGTCGAACGAGCCGTTCTGTGATTCCAAGTTTGACCCGGTGCGACTCCGGCATGGCCTTGTGTGATGTGTAGGCAGGGATCGTTGCGGTAGATTCTACGCCGCCTAGACTCATCGCGGGAACAATCAACTCAAGTCTCTTGAGGAAGCTCTTTGGAGAGATTCCGCTGGCTAGACGGAAAGAAAGCATGCCTCCGAATCCACTCATCTGTTGCCGCGCGATCTCGTGACCAGGATGCGACGAAAGTCCCGGGTAGAACACTCGTTCGATTTTCGGGTGCCGGTCGAGAGATTCTGCAATTTGTATCGCGTTTTCGCTCTGCCTCTGGACTCGAATCGCCAACGTCTTGATACTTCGTTCGATCGTATGGCAGGAAAGAGCGTTGATGCTTCCACCGAAAAGGACTGCCTTCTGTCGAATGCGCTCAACGATCGCAGCGGAGCTTACAACAGCGCCAAAACACAAGTCGCTGTGGCCGCCTAAATATTTTGTGCCACTGTGGATCACGACATCGACTCCGAGTTTGACCGGGTTCTGATTGATCGGAGTTGCGAATGTATTATCTACTATCGTTAAGATGCGCTGGGGGCCGGTTATTTTCGCAACCGATTCCAGGTCGACAGTGTCAAGTAACGGATTGGACGGCGTCTCGATGTAAACCGCTTTCGTGTTTGGTTGAATCGCCTCAATCAAGGAGCGGGCATCGCATGGGGAAAATGTGTAGGAAATTCCCGCTTTCTCGAACTCGATTGATGCCAGCGAGTGCGTGCCGCCGTACAAGGCATTTTGAAACACAATGTGATCGCCACGATGCAAGAGGGAGAGCAAAGTGGTGGTGATCGCCGCCATACCTGACGCGAAGATCAATCCGTCTGGAGCACTCTCGAGCGCGCAAATCTTCTCGACGATGATATCTTGATTCGGAGTGTTGAAATACCTCGGATAAGGCTGTGAGTCCTCGTCAATATATCGGAACGCCGAAGACAGCTCCAAGGCATTCACTACTCCCGCAGTTCCGATGCGAGCACCGGCGTGCACACTAATGGTTTCGATGCTTTTCATCTAATTTTATATTTGATTGCCCAGGGTCCCAGGGTCGAGTTGTACTTGCAGATTTCTCATCATTGCCCGATATTGGCCTTCAACAATATCCAGTTTCCAATATAATCAGCAGGCCAATTATGGGAAAAGTGATCCTCGGGGTGGGAGTGATTCAATTGGACCGACGGAAGAAAACACCGTTGCACCGTCAGCTATACGAAGGAATCCGAAGGGCGATCCTCGAATCGAAGCTGGAGCGAGGATCCGCACTACCTGCCACCCGGAGTCTTGCCAAGCAACTCAACATTTCGCGGATGACGGTCGTGAATGCTTATGACCAGTTGCTTGCCGAAGGCTATCTTACAGCCCATGCAGGTTCGGGGACGTTCGTGAACTGCAATCTGCCGGACGATGTTAAGATGGCGCGGTTTTCTTTCGGTTCCGCCGAAGAAGGCGCTGCCATGGCCCCCATATCGGCAGGGGATAGTGTGCAGCCGAAACTTTCTGCCAGAGGTCGTCGAGTGGCAGCAACGGACGAGGGCATGCGTCCTACTTACAAGGATCAGCCTGCATTGTTTTCGCTCGGCATTCCTGCTCTTGACGAATTCCCGCTGGATGTCTGGACGAAGATTTGCCGTGACCGCGGGCGCGCAATCTCGATCTTTGGCCTCACGTATCAGCAGGCGTCCGGCTGGATGCCATTGCGCCAGGCGATCTGTGAATTCACCAAGTTGTTCCGTGGAATAAAATGTCACCCCGAGCAGGTTTTTGTCACCGCTGGCATTCAGCAAGCGATCGATCTAACGTCCCGACTTTTGCTGGATACCGGTGACACAGTACTCTTCGAGGACCCCGGATACTGGCGAGCCCGGGAAGCGCTGAAAGCCAACGGTGCGGCATTGCTTCCTTTACCGGTCGACGCCAACGGAGCGTCGATCAGATCCTGCGGGCCACCGGCAGAAAGCGCGAAGTTGATATACATAACGCCCTCTCACCAATTCCCATTGGGTGTGACGATGTCTATCGAACGCCGGATCGAATTGCTCGATTGGGCGCGACGCCATGATACCGCCGTGATCGAGGACGACTACGACAGTGTCTACAGTTATTCACAACCACCCATTCCCTCGCTTCAGGGACTGGACAGCAGTCAACGCACGTTCTACATGGGCAGTCTGAGCAAGCTTCTCTTCCCTGCACTCGGCATGGGATACCTGATTGTTCCAAGTTCGCTGGTCGGGGCCTTCGAGTCAGCTTTCAAGATCGTCGGCAGGTCGCCGTCCCTGTTTATGCAACAGGTCGTCCACGACTTCATCGCACATGGACACCTCGAAAGACATATGCGCCGGATGCGAAAGATTCACGAGCAGCGGCACTCGGCATTGATCGAGGCGATCGATCGGTTTCTTCCAGATAAATTGCAGCTCGTCGGAGCCCCGGCCGGTCTCCATCGCACCGCACGGATTCTGATAGATCAACCCGACACCGTCCTCATAGAAAAGATCGCGAACATTGGGTTTAAAGTTCAGGCATTGTCTATCGATTCCCTCACGAATTCCCCCGATCATAATGGACTTGTCTTCGGGTTTGGCTGTGGTACGCCGAAAGATATCTCAGCGGGCATCCGTCGAATTGCAGCGGTATTCTAGATCAGTCTGTCAGCGATGCTCCTGCGATCGGACGATGCCATCGAAGACGGCGTCATCAATGTTTCCGCCGCTGATGATCACTGCGGGATTCCGAAAACGGTTGTTTTCGTCACTTGCCCACGCCGCGTAGCCGATGGCACCGGCACCCTCGATCCGCTTCCCGGTCAATTCGTACAACTCGCGAATGGCATCGCGGATATGTGGTTCGGGAACTGAGACGATTTCGTCGACATACCTTCTGATGACTGAAAAGCTATCTTCGCTTGGAACGCGAGCCGCGACACCATCAGCGATCGTTTCAGGCGGTTCACTTGAAATGCACCATTTTCCGGTGGCGAAGGCATCCGCGTAAACAGGTGCGTTTTCAGCAACAACCCCGATGATTTTGGCCGAGCTTCCGAGGGCGTTTCGCGCCGCGATCGTTCCGCAAACCCCCGATCCCAGTCCTATGGGCACGTATACGGCATCGACGTCGGAACGCTCGGAGAAGAGCTCGAAACCGTACGTCGCAACGCCGAGCACGAGTTTCCAATCAAAAGACGGCACCAGATGGTTGCCGGTCGAACGCGCTTCGGAGATCGCGAATTCCATCGCTTCTGCAAAGTCCCGCCCTTGTTCGATGACTTCCGCCCCGAGTTGACGCATTGCTTCGTTTTTCGAGGTGGAATTCCCAAAAGGCACTACAACCTTCGCGCTTACACCCACGTTTCCGGCGGCAAACGCAACGCTCTGACCATGGTTCCCACGGGTCGCCGCCATCACCGATTCGGTTTCGGGATGGATCGTTTTCAACCAATCGAAATAGACCAATCCGCCGCGAACCTTGAACGCACCGGTTGGGTTCTCGTCTTCGAACTTCGCGAGGATGCGATCGCCGTTCTTTCGCTCGATCTCGGAGATCGAACTTGCGGGAACGTATGGGCGAATCAATTCGGCCGCTTCGCGGATCAGGTCTCCCGTCAGAGCTTCGAATGAATCGATATCGGTGTGTTGCCAGTCAATGCTAGGTTTCATGATGCTTCCGTTGCAAGATCGGTGCCGTCAAATCTGATAAACGAATTCGCTGGCGCCCGGAATCGTCGAAGTTTTCCGGGGAAAGCCACTTTGTGAAGGCCTCACGAAGGGCAGGCCATTCCTCGTCGATCGCCGCATACCATGCCGAGTCCCTATTGCGACCCTTGACGACCATGTGCTGACGAAAGACACCTTCAAAAGACAATCCCAGCCGTTGAGCTGCGGCTCGTGATGCTCCGTTCATCGCATGACATTTCCACTCGTATCGTCGGTATCCGCTTTCGAATGCGCGCCGCATCATCAGGTACATGGCTTCCGTGGCGGCATTCGTTTTCTTTAGTTTTGGTGAGAAATGGATGTGACCAACTTCGATGGAGCCGTTGCCAGGAGTGATATTGAGATAGCTGGCGAGACCCGTCGCTTCGCCGGTTTTCAAATCACAGATGGCAAAAAAGAGAGGATCGTCGCCAAGGCAGGCGTTCTGCATCCATTCGCGGTAGTCTGTAAATCCCGGGAAGGGACCGTAAGGCAAGTAGGTCCAGTCGTGACCTTCATCGTCGTCTTGAAAAGCCGTGAACAGATCCTTGGAGTGGCAAGTGACATCCAGGGGTTCAAGTCGACAGAAACGCCCCACCGATGCTTCGCGAACCGGTGCGGCTGGTGGGACCCAGCCTGCAACGCCATTTCCGATCGGCTGTCCAAGGTGATTTGAATCAATATTCACGGGCAAGAAGTGATCCCATTTTTCCCTGGAATTGGTATTCATCAATATCCAGTTTCGATATTTCTGACTGATCCAATTTTCGGCGCGAAGATTGAAGGCGAGGTAGAATTCCGAGCGAATCTCGGAAGCTCCAGTAGGTCCGTTGGTAAAAATGTGCTAAACGATGCTCAAGGACCGTGAACTCATGAAAACGATCAAAGTGGTTAGAGAAAGGCAACTTTGACTATTGTAACAGGTTTCGGAGCGCAAGGCCGCGAACTCCAAGAGTGACAGAAATACGAAGGAATGATAGTGCCCTAATCCTCTATCATTGCCAATTCTCGTCGAACATGCGACGATGTGAACCATGGGGATGCTCTATGACAAGATCGATTGCAAGCCTACCGATTGGCTGTCCTCGCAGAGGATGTTTTTCGTGGCCACTTCTCCCTCCGGGAACGATGGCTTGATCCATTGCCCGCTTAAGGGCGGGGACTATTTCGGAGCGATCGACGCCGAATCGGTGGCGTATCTCGATCTAACCGGAAGCGGCATCGAAACGGTTTGTCTCACAGGGAATGCTGAATGAATCTGCTGCTTCGGACATGAGATTGAACTTGTCGCGGATCGAGCAAGCGAAGCGATCGCTTTCGCCAGCCTTCTCAGACACCCCACAGTACGTCTGCCTAGCATTGAGCCGGGAACTGGATTGCGAAGTCACGCTGAAGATCGAAACCTGCAATCCGATCCGTTGCTTCAAGGGGCGTGGAGCTGAAATTGCAATCCGTCGGGCGATTGAAGAGGGACATCGTTCGTTCGTTTGTGCCAGCGCGGGGAATTTGGGGCAAGGCGTCGCGTTTTGTTCCCGGCGAAGCGGGTTTCCCGCCGTCGTTGTCGCCGCACGCGCCGCCGAACGATCGAAACTGCACCGGATAGCGGAGATCGGCGCGGAATTGATTTTGGTCGATGGCGATATCGAGATCGCACGCCGTCGCGCCATTGAAATTGCCGCCGGACGTGGATCTTATCTGATCGAGGACAGCGAGAACATCGGAACTTGCGAGGGCGCTGGCACGATTGCGCTCGAATTGCTCGTAGAACCGGAAAAGCAACTCGACGGCGTTCTTGTCGCGTTGGGAGGCGGGGCGATGGCGACGGGCATCGGTGCGGTTTTCAAAGCACGATCTCCGGAAACTAAAGTAGTCTGCGTCCAGCCAAAAGGAGCACCCGCGATGACGCTCTCTCTGCGGGCTGGAGAGGTGGTGACGACAGAATCGACCGAGACGATCGCCGATGGTGTCGCCGGTCGGTTTCCGATCGCGGAGGTGTTGTGGGATCTTCAGGAGGTGGTGGACGACGCGCTGCTGGTCCGCGAAGAAAGCATCGTCGAGGCAATGCGACTGTTGTACCGGCACTCCGGCCTGATCGTCGAACCGTCCGCTGCGCTGGGAATCGCTGCCGTTCTCGAGAATCCTGATATCTTCAGAGGGAAAAAGATCGCGACCATCATTTGCGGTGCGAATCTCGCGATTAGGAAATTCGAGAACTGGGTACACGGAAAGAATGGGATTGGTCAATGAAACAGGAAAGCTTGACTGTCGGTGCGGTGATATTTCCGGGGTTTGAGATGCTCGATTTATACGGACCTCTCGAAATGTTTGGTCTCGCGGGAGACGGATTTCAGATACGGATCGTGAGCGAGTCTGGAGAACCGGTCGAGAGCAGTCATGGCCCCCGAGCCATTGCGGACGACCTGTTCTCGGACGATCGGCGCTACGATATCCTCCTTGTACCTGGCGGCCGAGGAACTAGGAACGAAATTCACAATCGGGTGATTCTTGAATGGCTAAAGAAGAGGTCGTGGGACTGCCGTTTCGTGACTTCAGTCTGCACCGGAAGCGTTTTGCTGGCGGTCGCAGGCGTCCTCGAAGGACGGAAGGCGACAACGAACAAGTTAGCGTTCGATTGGGTGGCTTCGTTCGGCGTAAACATCGAATGGCAGAGAAAAGCGCGGTGGGTCGAGGACGGAAAGTATTTCACAGCATCCGGAGTTTCCGCAGGAATAGATATGGCTTTAGCGCTCGTGGACCATATTCTCGGACCCACAGCGGCCGAAGAAGCCGCCTTGCGAGCCGAATACCAACGAAACACCGATGCTGATCGGGATCCTTTTGCGAACGTCCCCTAGCGATAAGCCTAGTTTTGCCGATTCTATCTGCACGTGGCGATACATCTACTACGTGGAAGATTCCACGTGTGTCTTCAACCCGCCTTCCCCATACAATTGTCCCCATCCCTCTGCGAGACTCGACATGAGATGGTCAGAAACATGGCCAATGAGCGAATCGGTAAGGGTCAAGACGGTGGCCTCTGCAGGTCGATCTTCGTCCGGTGCCAGTGCGATTTGAACGACCGATTGTGCGGGGCCTCCCCACGGTGGAACAATCTGAGCAACATAGGCGAGTTGGTGCTCAGGTTGGAATGAGATCACGTGTCCCCAGAGGTAGCCGCAGCCTTCTCCTTCGGTTCGCTCAACTAGCATTCCGCCGACACGCGCTTCGAGATGCATGCCCATCGATCTTTCACAACAGAGAAAATCCTGACGCCACCATTGACCGATATCGTCAATCATAAGCCGCCAGGTTTTGGCTATCGGTGCATTGATATCGATCCTGATCGTAACATTCGCAGCCCCGGCGCTGAGTAGTTGTTTGTCAATTGTCATAATCGTTTGTTCGGTTCGGATTTCGTTTCAGCAAGATTCTTCAGTCGTTTAAGATTATTCCCATGGCCTTGGACGCGCTTCTCAAGCCACGCCGCGACGGCTTCAAGAGGCTCCCGTTCAATGTGGTTGCGCCGTGTGCGACCGATTCGTTCGATGCGAATGAGGCGAGCCGATTCGAGCACATCGAGGTGTTTCATCACCGCTGTCCTGACGATCCGGTTGCTGAAATGCTCGACGATTTCGCCAGTAGTGGCTGCTTGCCTCCCAATTGTCTCCAGAATCTCTCGACGAGTGGGATCTGCCAGCGCTCTCCAAATTACATTGTCTTCAACGAATAACATGTCACCATATGGTGACATAAAAAGCGAACTTGTGCATCCTTAATCTTGATCGACACGATCAACGGTATGCTGGAGAATTCAGAGGTGCGCTTTTTATCCCTCACATCGATGACGTGCCTTGTTGCTCTTGCGGTGTTGCCTTCACACAGCGTGAAGGCAGAAGACTGGCCGCAGTGGCGCGGGCCAGGCCGTGACGGTGTCTTTCATGAATCTGGAATAGACGAAGCGCTTTCTGCCAAAGGCCTGGAGATACGTTGGCGGGTTCCCGTTGGTTGGGGATTTGCCAGCCCGGTCGTGGCGCAGGGCCGGGTCTTTTTGGCGGACTCCGAGGTTTCAAAACCTTCGGCGAAAGAGCGACTCCATTGTCTTGAGGAGTCCACTGGCCGGACACTCTGGACGCACGCTTATGATGTCGTCTATGAGGACTGGGCCTATGACCCCACTCAAGAGATTGGCCCGGTGGCCACACCGATCGTCGAGGAAGGCAAAGTCTATACAGTAGGCCGAGTGGGCGATCTCTATTGCTTGGAAACCAGCATCGGTAGGGCACTCTGGCGAAGGAACCTAGCGAAGGATTATGATGTTGCCTTCTCTGCGGGCATGCCTTCGCCGTTGATCGAGGGGGACAAGTTGATCCTGTTCATCGGCGGCAAACCGGAGGCCTGCGTCGTCGCCTTGGAGAAAGATACGGGCAAGGAAATCTGGAAGGCGCTGGATGAATCCCTAACATTTAGTTCGCCAATTGTGGTTTCCGTGGGTGGAAAGAGGCAACTAATTGTATGGACGCAGGAATCGGTGACGTCTTTGGATCCAGCTACCGGAACAACCAACTGGAGGCAGAGGCTTTTGACCAGCAGCGATTACGCGGTCTCCACTCCGGTGTTTCAGGAGAACAAACTGCTCATCGGAGGCATGATGTTCGTGCTCGATCCCGACGAGGCCTCAGCGACGGTTCTCTGGCCCGACTCGAAAGCCCGTTCACAAAGGATCTTTAGCCACACGTCGACGGCGATGATACAGGGCGGTCACGTTTACTCGGCCAGATCCTCAGGCGAACTCATCTGTGTCAACGCGGATACGGGGCGACAGATTTGGGAAACCGATCAGGTGACTGATTTGAAAAACGGTGCCAGCATCCACCTGACCCCGATTGGCGATTCGGTGCTGCTCTACACGGACAGAGGAGAATTGATTCGTGCTCGTCTCACGCCAGAGGGCTACAAGGAAATGAGTCGTGTGGCAGTGATTGATCCGACCTTCCCATTTGCCGGGAGAAAGGTTGCCTGGTCACCCCCGGCATACGCTAACCAACACCTTTTTGTGCGCAGCGGTAATGAACTGGTCTGTGCGTCCTTGGCCACGTCGGAAAGCATGCTGGACGATCCTGCTAAGCGAGCGGAGCAGAAATCAGTGATGTCTAGGGAGTTCAACGCGGAAGGTTATGCATTGCGACAGGCGAAAACTGATGAAGAGCGCGCTCAGATCGTTGCCCGGGTCGAAAGGCTGACACGGCACTATTTAGCACAGGCCGAGATGACTCCTGGCACGGCGACCGCGATGGACGCACTGACCCAAGTGGTCGATCAGGAGATCTGGATGGAGAACCACTCCACGCACTCAGGCTGGGGGCCTGAAAGCCCGGAAGTCCGGGCCATCGCCCTCCTACGGCGCGACCACATCGGCAGCGTCGAGGCTGATCATGCCTGCTGGAGAATGTCCTACGGTTTTCGCAAGGAGTGCGAGACATTCCTGCGCGCAGTCTTTGAGAGCAACCCCCATCGGGAAGTCCGTGGGCGAGCGGGGCTGCGTCTGGCTCAGTTCTTAAACAGCCGTCTGCGGCGACTCGAGTTGCTCAAGGAGCAGCCGAACATGGCTCATCGTTACGAATTACTGTTCGGCAAGGACTACCTGGACGAATTGCAAGGGACGGAACGCTCCGAGGCCATCAACGAGGTGGAAGCGATCTTTGAGCAATGCGCTAAAGACTACGCGGAGGTACCGCTCTCTTTCGGTGGCACAGTTGGAGAGAAAGCGGCCTCGGAGTTACACGAGATCCGCCATTTGACCGTGGGTGCGATGGCTCAGGAAATTGAAGGCGACGATCAGGATGGCATACGATTCAAGTTGAGTGACTATCGTGGCAAGGTCGTGCTGCTCTACTTTTGGTCGGAATACTGACTTGCCTGACGGGCCAGTTGGCCCCACGAGCGGTCGCTCGTGACTCAACTGAGAGAAAAGCCTTTCGCGCTCCTCGGTGTGAATGTGAGTGCCTACGATGCAGCGAAGCTAAAGCAGGTGATGGACAAAGAGGCCTTGAATTGGAGATCGACAGCGGATCAGGGAGCCATCGCAAAGACGTGGAACTCACCTGGTACGCCGGTTTATTATGTGATCGATCACACGGGGATCATTCGGCATAAATGGGTGGGAAATCCCGGCGCGAGGGCAATCGACGCGGCGTTGGAGGCATTGATTCGAGACCTCGAATCCGATTCACTTCGAGAATCCGAGCTCTCGAAATAGTCACAGCGAAAATGAAGTTCAGTGAGTACTGCCACGCTTCCGGAATGCCCTCGCAGAAAGCATCACTAGAGTTTCTTCCTCTACGTGAGATTCACTTCTATCCGGGCGCTTGAGAGGCTAAACTTCTCAAATTCAATTGAGGATAGTCGTAGCTCGATCGTGTTGAAAGCTTGGGGCCACCTCCCAAGCGGTTTAGGTTGGTTCTTCAGCGAAAAGGTTCTTTATTCGGGTGCAAGGCTCAGCCAAGGATGCTGCTGCCCTTACCCCTCGCACTGTAAAGTTGGAGGCCATGCTGTTGTTGTCGAATTTTCAGGAGCTGGCAATCATTCCGATTGATCGTCGAGTTGAGGAACTTCGGCAGGCGTAACGGTGTAGCGATAGTCCGCTGGGTTGATGGTGAAGACGTAGTCGCCAATTCGGGGAATGAAGGCGGTGATGTTTCCACTTCCGTCCGTGATTTCTGCCGTCCCGGCGAGGGGCAGGGAGTCGGCTTCCTGATCCATTTCGCCTGCGCTGAGTTTCCAGGAACCATTGGCGGCAAACTTAAATTCAATGGCGCCGGGGACATCGATCGTTATGGTGGTCGTCCAGCTGCCATCACGTTGCAAGTCCATGGGGTTGGCGGATACTTGCCAGTCGTTGAAAGTTCCCGCCAGGCTTACCGAAGTAATCGTGGTTTCTTCACTTTGCATGGCTGGTTTCGGTGCTTGTAGCAGCCAGTGCCGCGCCAAGCCATAGCCGACAACGAGAACACCTGCGGTAGCGGCGGCGATTGGTCTGCGGATTCGTCACCGGATTCCCCTAACGGATCGTCCGCGATGACTTTCCTCTAAGCGATGCGTAACGAACCGCTTTTCTTACATCAAAGTCAGGGTGCAAATCGGTAGCCGACGTCGCGGATGGTGATGATATGCGTCGGGTGTTTCGGGTCGATCTCGATCTTGGCCCGAAGGTTCTTCACACAGCGATCAACGGTGCGGACGCCGGAAAGCGATGAGCGCTTCTCAGCCGCGCGAAGGATGGCTTCGCGCGTGAGGGCACGATGAGGATTCGCTGCGAAGAGCGTAAGAAAGCTGAACTCCTGGCTGGTCAACTCAACGATATTACCTTCGCACCGAAGCTGTTGCGCTCTGCAATCGAGGACCCAGTTGCCGAACTCGTAGACAGCCCGCGAGCCCAGCGTTCTTCCATTCGTGCGCCGGAGTGCCGCCTGAATGCGAGCGTGAAGTTCCGCGATGCGAAAGGGCTTCGTGATGTAATCATCGGCCCCAAGATTGAGCCCGCGCACGACGTCCCTCTCCTGCCCACGAGCCGTGAGCATGATGATAGGCATGGTGAAACCACTGTCGTCCCGCAGGGCGCGGCAGACTTCGAAGCCATCACACCCTGGCAACATCACATCGAGCAAAACCAGGTCGGGCGGATCCTCGTCGGCCTGATCGATCGCGCTATGGCCATCGCACGCGACACGAACCTCGTAGCCTTCAGAGCGAAATTTGTCGACCAATCCACGGAGCAACGCGGGGTCATCCTCGACAACAAGCAATCTTGATTTCGTCTTCCTCATGCTCCTCGTAAGATGGCTGGGAATCTTAGCCGAAAGAGGGAACCTCCGCCTGCTTGGGCATGCACCTCGACCTTTCCGTTAGCTTGCTCCACGGCGGCTTTCACAATTGAAAGCCCGAGGCCGCACCCTGAGGGATGGTCGCGATTTCCGTTGGGTCCTCGGCGAAAGGTCTCAAACACGCGGCCTCTCTCTCGTTGAGTCAGACCAGGCCCATGATCGATCACGTCGATGTAGACTTCGGTGTCACGACGGAAGCCACGAAGTCTCACAGACGAGTCCGGCGGTGAGTAGCGAAAGGCATTGTCTAACAGATTCATCACCGCTGAGCGGAGCGAAACGGGATTCGCCTCGATTTGTGGGAGGTGTTCGTCGATTTCCAGTTTCAGCCGCTCGCCTGCGATGCCATTTCGCGCGAGGCGTGCTGTTTCTTCAAGAAAACTGGCGATCTCAATGGTCTGCGGCTCAGGTGCGTCGACGTTCTGTTCTCGCAGAGATAATGTGAGGAAATTGTCTACCAATCGTGTCAAGCGAGCGTTCTCTTGGGAGATCAATCGTAAGTACTCACGCGTCTTCTGTTCATCAAGCGTGGCCTCTTCGAGAAGCAAATCCACAAAGACTTGGATGGATGATAGGGGGGGTCGAAGCTCATGGGAAACCGTGGAGGCGAGGTCATGTTCGAGACGCGCCCGTTTTGACTCGCGAAGGAGGCCTTTGCTGATGAGCCAAGTGATCAAGCCCATGGCAAGGCTAGCAAAGACGCCAACCCACAAATAGAGAGCTCGCTGACTTACGGCATTATCAGGCGCGTCTATCCTCTTGGTCACTCGGAAATGCCATCCTGGCATGGTGGCGCCGATGGGAAGGTGTCCTGGGGCATCGGTTGTGGTGACATCATGGTTAGGAAACAGCGCGCTGAGAAGGCTCTGGAGTGTGGATTCCCGAAACAAGAGCGTGCGTTTCGGAAAGCCCGTCTCTGTAGCCCAAATGTCTGGAAGAGGTGACCAAAGAGAACGGTCGCTACGACTGGGAGCCGCTAGCCGGTTGCTCGAAAGGACGCTGGCGGCGAGGTCTTCCGCAATGAGGACAGAGGAATCCACGTCAAATCCCGCATCGGTCAATTGGTGCATAAGGAATCGGCGCTGGGACGCCGGGAGAGAGGAATTGTCATAGTCACCGAGACCGTCAACAAGCCGGCGGGCGACATCACGAACTGCTTCCGTGTCTCTGTCTGGTGCTGTTTGTAGGAACGACCACATCGCATTGAGAGCGATCACTCGTCCATGGTAATCGAGAAATGGTGAATGTTTCGCCTGGCCTAACTCCAGGGCTAAGCTCCCTGCCTCGCCACGATTTCCATCGGTAATCGCTTGTCGTAATTCGCTGGCAAGATGGTTCGTTGCCTCTGAATCGATGCGGATGGTGTGGTCATATGGAACAGTGAAAGAAGGATAGGAAGGTTGCCCCGTCTCATTTCTAACAATGACCGCATCCGCCGTGCCCGTGCGAACGATTTGAGCGAAGGCGGCGCTGGGTGACTTACCCTCGATGGAGGCCTCTACCTTTGTCAGGTACTCGTGCCAGCTTCGGAGAAGTCGATCGCGGGCCGCTTCAATGCTCGTAGTCGCCGCTTCGGACGCGCGCTGTTTAGCGAGCGCTTCGGACGAATCCGCAGCATTCAGGAGAAACCAACCGAGTGTTGGCGGCGTCGGCATCGGTGGCCTGCCATTTTTCGAGCAGGCGTTCGGTTTGCTTCATCCGATCGGTTTCATGCAGTTTTTCATCAATCTGCTCGCGTTACTTTTGATCGGAGATCGCCTCCTTCCACTGGCGTGCCCGTTCGGGGTCGGTTTCGGCAAGCATGGTCACGAAATGCGAGATGCCCGAGTCGCGGCTTGAGGAAGGTTCCAGTGACGCAAGCCATTCCGAAAGGGCGACGGGATCTTGGCGCATCCAGAGTTCGGTGAGCATGCCCACAGCGGCGGCGCGTTCGTGACTTTCCGGGATCTCGGCGATGATCGCTGTGGCCGACGATGGAATGTTGTTGGAACTGGCGATGGCAGCTGCGCCTTCGAGGAACTTTCGGCGAGGTTTGCCTTCCGGGACGCGGTCGACGTATTCCAGCGCAACGGTCGCATCTTTGGCCTGCATGATGGCTGCGAGCATGATCGAGCTTCCCAGCTCCCCGGCGTGAGTCCATGCGGGATGTTCTTTGGGATAAGTGGCGAAGTGCTCCACGGTAGCGGTGGGATCGCCCAAAGCCCAGAGGCGCAGGGTATCGGGCAGGCGAGTCTGTAGGGTGGGATTGTCAGGGTGACTGAGAATGTAGTCCAGGGCCTCAGCTCCCTGCAGTTGACCGAGCCGGGCGCTTTGCAGGGTTTCCAGCATTTCAGCACGCTCTTCCTCGTCGGTGCGGGCTGCCACCCAGGCCTCGGAAGCCGCGGGATCGCGTTGCACCCAGGATGACAGCAGGCTTTCGCCGAAGGTTCCGGCCAGCGGGCCGCCAATCCCCGCGAGTTCGTCCAGATGCTGGATCGCGCTCACGGGATCGATCTCGCCCCAGGCCATGACCGCAATGCGGGCGGCCTCGGCTCGATGACTGGACGCTGGCATGTCAGTGAGATGGCGCATCATTTCCGCGGGATCCCGAGCAGCCCAGACGCCGAGCACTGCCCGTTGCGCATGGTCGAAGAGGCCCCGTTCCGGAAACTGGTTTACGACCTCAAAGGCCGCCGCCGGATTGATTCGGGCGAGTTTGGTCAAGGTGGCCACGATCTCGGATTCATCCCGAAGAGTGCCCAATCGATAACTTTCGAGGATTTCTTCAGGGGAAAGCGACAGGGCAAGGTCGAGCGAGAACAGGCCATCGCGATAGGGACTGAAGGGGCGACCCTTCCGGTATTCTTCGCGTTGCTCAGCAAGACTTGTCGCCGAATGTGCCCGAGGCGCTTGATGCAAAGATCGCGACGGGGACACTGGCGGAAGCGATGAACTCGTTGGGTTTGGTGCGGACTTCTCCGGAAAAGTCGAATCGTCGATGAGGAAACGAGACAGTCCCCATCCGGCGAGCAGGCCTAACAAAACAGCAAGAAAAACAATGGGCAGTCGGGAATTCATCGCGGCATGATGTGTTGCACCCAGGATTTTTTGTCTCCCTCAGGCATGGCATCGACCCAGGCGACAGCGGCGGTAGGATCGCGCTTCCACCAGTCTGTGAGGAAGCCCTGAAGGCAGTTGTTTGTCCGTGCGGTCTCAGCAGAGATGGCATCCGCCGCTTCAAGAATCGTCGTGTAGTCCGAGAACGCCGCTCCTGACAGAATGCCGCCGTAAAGCGCATCGCGTTCTTGAGGAACCCTCGCCATTCGCGCAATTTCCAGAGCGCGTTCGGGCGCATTGCGTGCGAGTGCTTCACCTGCGCTCCAGAGAAAATGCGTATCCCAAGTCCGGTCATGGGCGAACGCTTCAGCTAGGTAGGTAGCCGATTCATCGGGCTGAATGAGCGCCCATTGCCAATAAAGATTGTAGGACACCTCCCGACGGCGTTCCGGATTCTCGATCAGATCCACTTGATCTAACGCCTGCGCTGGTGCGTGTGTTCCGAGACTCTCCAGAGCATTGCCAAGACGCTGATCCCGCCGCACGGGGTCACGAAGATTCTCATCCATCCAGGCGATCGCCGCCTCCGGTTGCGCCAATGTCCAGGCGGAAAGAGCACGTTCGTAGAGCGATTCCGAATGCCGGGGAAAGTCCTCCGCCAGTTCCTCCGCCCAGCGCAGTGCCGTGCGACCGTCGAGCTTCGCCTCCTGGTCAAGCACGCCCCATACCAGCGCCACATGATCAAACTCAGTTTTGGTTCCTGCCAGCCACCTTATCGCTGAGTCCCAGTCTGAGAAAGCCCACGTCTGCCAAGCGCCGTTGATGGCATAGTAGCCCCACCGTTCGAGGGTGAGATTGGCTGCACGATCAACAGCCGCTGTCGGATTCAATTCGGCAAAGCGCGCAAATGCCGCCGTCACCAGAAGGCCTAGCCTGAAGTCGGGATCTTCGATCTCCCCGAGAACGGCGATCGCCTTTGCGATATCTTCCTCGCCAAGACCGAAGAGGTGACGCTGAAGCCGTCTGGCATCCGCTTGATCGGGATCGTTGCGGTCATCGCCATCGACCAATCGCTGGAGTCTGCTGCGAAACCACTCGGGATCAAAATCGGATGTCTGGCTGACCTGAGTTGTCGGGCCGCGCGAAGTGGATGCGACCTCCGGGGAACGAAGCGCTGCCGGCTCGTTCACGCGCTTGAATGATGCCGTGGTGAGGCGAAATCCCAGTGGAATCAGGGCGGCCAAAGCGAAGGTGGTGATAGTGGTGATGTGGCTTGTAGTCATGGCGATCAACGAGGCGGACAAAGTAGTCGTGGCGCCCACTGAGCTGGTCGCGGCGAGCGCAGCGGACGCAGATTTCATGGCCAGCCCGACGGGTGCCGCCGGAGCCAGTTCCGGCGCAAGCCCGGCCGCCAGCGCCGCTGCCGAAATGGCGATTCCCTTGCGATTGAGCAGGCGTGCGAGTTTGGCGATCGCGCGGGCGCCGCGCTTTTGAGCCGCGTCGGCGTTAAGGCCAAGCTGCGCAGCGATGGCCGGGAAACTGCGTTCCTCGAAGTAGTGGGCAATGAGAATGGCCCGGTCGCGTTCGGGCAGTTTGAGGAGTGCCTCATCCAGCAGGACTCTGACCGACTTCCAGTCCGCATCCTCCGGAAGTCGCGTTTTCAGTTCGTTCTCGATCATAGCCAGATGGCGTTTGCGGGTTGCCAGGTTTCTTGCGGCTTTCAGGGTTTCGAGCGTGGCTGCCCGGTGTATCCAGGCGCCAGGGTAGCGGTAGCGGGAGACTGTCAACGCCTTGCCTGCCAGCACCACGAAGACATTCTGGCAGACCTCCTCGATCAACTGAACATCGTCTAGTTTACGGCGTGCCACGCCGTAGACGAGTGGCGTGAAATGCTCGACCAACTCACGAAATGCCGACTCGTCCCCGTCATCGAGGAATCGGCGGAGGAGTTCATGAGCGTCACTGGCTGCAGGCATGGTTCGAAGAGGTGTCATTATGATAGCTCCAGGGGGGCACCAGAATCGGACACTTTTTTCTCCAAATGCGTCTGGAGGAAGTCCAGGTCCGTTCATTTTGGCCGCCAGCCCCCCGTCTCAAAGATCAATATTCCTGGCACGAATCGCTCGACGAATCCCATGTAACGGCAGCCCTTTTTTGGGGTAAGAACATGGGACATGCCCTCCTCCGACCCGCCGACCGTGTGCTGGATGACCTGGCCGCCGACGAGCCGGACTTTGCCTGCTGGAAGCCGTTTCTCAGCCTCTCCGGCGGGAGCGATTCCTATGCTGACGCCGCCGAGGCGGCCGGGCTGACGGAGGGCGCAGCGCGAGTGGCGGTGCATCGACTGCGCAAACGCTACCGGCTGCGCATCCGCCAGGAAATTGCGCGGACCCTGGTAGACGAGTCCATGGTAGAAGAAGAAATGCGCGCCCTCTTCGCCGCCCTCACCGACCGCGTAGTGCCGTAGCCGATCCCGTTTTTTTCCCCGGTCAGTAACGCGCCCGTCCAGACGGGTAAGGGCGGGCTAGAACAAACGATACCCACCATGAGAAATGACCCGAAACCTCAGTGCCCCGAATGCGGTCGCCCGATACCCGAGACAGACCGCCACGGTCTCTGTCCCGCCTGTCTGATGAAGCAGGCGATGGCGACCAGGACGCTTGATCCCAGGCAATCCGAGTCCACCGCCGAGCCGCCGCCTTCCCCGGAAGAAATCGCTGGCAAGTTCCCGCAGTTCGAGATTGTCGAATGCCTCGGTCGCGGCGGGATGGGCGTCGTTTACAAAGCGCGGCAGAAGTCGCTGGACCGCTGGGTGGCGATCAAGATCCTCGCGCCGGACCGACGCGGAGAGGAACGCTTCGCCGAACGGTTCGCGAGCGAAGCCCAGGTGCTCGCCAGGATGAATCACCCGAACATCGTGACCGTCTACGACCACGGCGAAACCAGCGAGCTCTTCTACATCGTGATGGAATACGTTGACGGAGTGAACCTGCGCGACGTGCTGCGCGACGGGAAGATGGATCCCGAGCAGGCGCTCGCCATCGTGCCGCCGATCTGCGAGGCACTCGACTACGCCCACGGCAAAGGCGTTATTCACCGCGACATCAAGCCCAAGAATCTGCTGTTGGATCGCGAGGGGCGGGTCAAGATCGCCGACTTCGGAATCGCGGAGCTTGTCGGAGGCGCGGCCGACATTTCGGGGACCCCGCCCTACATGGCTCCCGAGCAGGCGGCAGGCAAGGCGGACCGGCGCGCCGACATCTACGCCCTTGGCGTCGTGCTCTACGAGATGTTGACTGGCGAGCGCCCGGCCAAGGGCGAGGTGGTCGCCCCGTCGAAGAAGGTCGAAATCGACGTGAAGCTTGACGAAGTGGTGCTACGCGCACTGGACAAAGAACCTGAGCGTCGCTACCAGACGGCGAGTGAACTGCGCACGGTCTTGGCGACGCTTTCGACACCGGGAACGAAGTCGAGTGAACGTCAACCAAACGCACGGATGCCTCCCAGGTCGGGTTGGGGGTGGCTTATCGGCAAGGCTTTCGGGATCACCTTCACTTCGCGAGGAGCCTTCCATTTGGCAAACCTTTCGGCGCTGGGATTCCTTGGCTGCCTCGGTTTTCTTGAGCAGGTGGGTCTTTCGGGAGCGAGCGGGCTCTTCGGACTTTTTGGCCTGTTTGGCAACATTGGCCTGGCTTTTGTCGTCGAAGGGTTGCACCGAAACTCGTCGAGAAAGCAGGATGCCCGTACGGGCGGCGCTTCGACCACCGCCCGCTGGGCATTGGGATTCCTGCTCGCCGCGATTTTAGGAACACCGCTATTGCTTGCCATCGTGCCGGGTGGGCGACACGACTGGGTACTCGTCTTTGCAGGCCTCTGCGCGATGGCATCGCTGATCTGCGCCCTCGCTTCGCTGAGGACAAAGTTAGGACGCCGCGTGGCGATTGCGTGGGGATCGGTCGTGGCGATAGGCGCGGTCCTCGTGGGAATCTGGATGATCCCACTGCGCCGTGCGGCGTTTGAAGAAGCGCAGGCACGGCTCGCTCAAGCCGAGGAGATGGTCGATACCGAACTGAACGTCTGGGAGGATGGCCGATGAGAATCATCAGTCACGTTGTTTCAAAAAACCTACCGGAGCAGCGGCTCGTGGACGCTCGACGCGGAGCGGTTAACCATGCGGAAAGAGGCATCCTCCAACATCGCGGAGGTTGGGGAAACCGAGACCTTCCAGATCATTGACGTCACCCCCGACCGCCTCGCCTTGAAGCGTACCGATGACGACGGTAATCAGAAAGTAACGACCTACCATCGGATTAGCGACAAGGCACCGCGCCGCCCCGCCGAGCTTGAGTCCGAGCCATCGGGTGCCGACGCCTTCGCCGGGCGCTGGGTGTGGGATGAGGACGGCACCGGCGATAGCGTGTGGCTGATGATTCCGCGCGACAGTTACGCGACCATGCAAGGCGAGGACTCGGGTCGGCGATCCCGCAGCCAATCCGAGTGTGCTGTCGCCGACGGCAAGCTTGCCCTCGCGTTCGCCAGCGAGCCGATGGCCGCAATCCTGTCGCCCGACGGCAAGACCCTGACGGGCATCATCACCAAACGCGAGGAGATCCAAATAGCCTTCGCCAAGACTAAGGAAACACCGCCGCCGGACGCGGATCTCAACCGGCTCGAAGACCAGGCGCTGCAGATGATCGCCGCCGTCCGCGAAAAAGACGACGCCAAGCTCACCTCCTGCACACTGTGGATCTCTACTACGAAACCGGGCTCTCGGACAGCGCACTCCAGATCACGGCATCCTGTGAACCCTTTTGACTTCCGACGACTCCCTCGGACCACGCGCCCAGGGCGAGGCTTGATTGAAATCCATTGATTGGCAGCCCAATCCCCGCCGGCGAATCCGGTGCATCGTTCAACCATGTCGTCCCCTCGCCAATATTCACCGACCTCGGCGACTTTGACACACCCGCGATCCGCATTCCCTCCGGCGAAATGCCGAACACCTGCGTGCTCAGACACAAGCCCACCAGCTCCGCCGAGGCGATCGTTTGCACCGCCGCATCGACGTGGAAGACCGACGCCACGCCGCCCTCGGTGCCGACCAGCGTGATCGCCCCGGTCGCCGGGTCCAGCCCCATATCGACGAACTCGACCCCCGCGCCCGCCTCCAGGATCGCCACGTCCGCCCGCGCCGCGCAGGGCATGGCGGCGGCGAGGGCGAGAAGGGCGAGGATTGGGATGGCGGCATTCATTTTCGGAAAAAAATCACTCGGCGGCACCGAGGAAGCGCACGCGGTAGTTCAGGCGCGGCGTGTTTTCGGGAACCGGCAGGGTCGCGGTCAGTTCGGTTTCGCCTTCGGAGGCGGTGAGTTCTTGCATCGATTGCCAGCTTGCCTCGGCGAGCGTGCTGGAGGTTTCGATCGCGTAGCGGTTGCCGGGTTTGGCGGGAAAGGTGACGCGCACTTGCTCGCCGCCGCCGGGGGCGGGTTCGGGTCCGGCGAGGGTGGCTTCGAAGCGCGAGGTGCCGCTCAGCGGGTCGGTGCCCAGCGCCTGTTCCGCGCCGTCGTTGAAGCCGTCGCCGTCGCTGTCCGCCGCGAACGGGTCGGTGCCGAGCGCCGTTTCGTCCGCGTCGAGCAAGCCGTCGCAATCCGAGTCGGCGGGCGGCGGGGTGGCGCGGATGACCCGGGCGGGGCTGGCGACGGCGATGATCAGGTCGCCGCCCGGAGCCTGCGCGATGGCGACCGCCTTGCCGCTGGGCGTCGCCGGGCGCTGCCCGCCGTCGAGCGCCTCCAGCCAGTCGTCGAGCAACACCGGCGCGCCGCCCGAGGGCGCGCCCGGGCAGGCGAAGCTCGGGTGCCATAGGAACGCGCGCTCCGGGTTCTCGTCAGCCGTGCGTCCGACCGCGTAGCCCGAGTCGGTCACGTCCTCGACCTCGCCTTTGAAATAGTAGCCGTCGGCGCGGGTCAGCGGGATGATTTCATAGGTCGCCGCGGCGGCGTTGGTTTGTCGCCAGAGGGTGGCTTGGATGCCGGCGTCGAACGGATCAAAGACGAAGAAGCCGATGTAGCCGCCGATGAACGTCGCTTGCGGGGAGATGGTGCGAGCGCGACCATCGTTGCCGACCGGATTGGGGAGCGCGCGGAAATCTTCGCCGACCCAGTAGCATGGCGCTCCACCAGAAAGGATCGAGTTTGCGACGCCAACGACAACCTCGCCATCAGCGCTAACGCATCGTGCCTCAGACAACCCTCCGCCGTCTTCTAGGGGAACCAATCCACCTCCAGGAGTCCATCGAATTGCATCTTGTGCCCCGCTATGCTGCCCCACAACGCCTTCAACCCAAGCGCCGCCCCCGAGACTCGTTCGCGTGAATCCCTCGATCCAACCAATCCCCACCGGCGACTCCGGCGCATCGCTCAACCACGTCGTCCCCTCGCCAATATCGATCGAACCCGGCGACTGCGACACGCCAGCGATCCGCGTTCCCTCGGGCGAGATGCCAAAAACCTGCGTGCCAGATCCCAAGCCCACCAGCTCCGCCGAGGAGATCGATCCCAGCGCCGCATCGACTTGGAAGACCGACGCCACGCCGCCCTCGGTGCCGACCAGCGTGATCGCCCCGGTCGCCGGGTCCAGCCCCATATCGACGAACTCGACTCCCGCGCCCGCCTCCAGGATCGACACGTCCGCCCGTGCCGCGCCGGGAAAGGCGGCGGCGAGGGCAAATATCGCGCCGAACAAAGAGGTAGAATCAGCGGGGCTGGGCATCGGCATTCAGTTTAGGCGATGGGTGGGGGTGACATAAAGCGGAAACTCGTCGTTCCGTTTTTCCCTCTGAGAGGAACGCAAATGGGGCGAGAGGATGACGATCTCGCGGAAATAACTGAAAGGTTAAAGGTGCCGATGTCCTGGAGCCTCTTCTAACTATGGCTCCAATCGCGCTATTTGCTCGAAGGCGAAACGCATGATCGATTCGTGCGTAGTCGGACGCTTTCCTGACGTGCCGAGTTATCATGTCGACAGCGTTTAAGGCGAAGGTCGAAAGCATGATCGCACAGAAAGGCGTGTGGAAAGGGAATCGGATTTTATTCGAGGAATGGCTGACCGAAAGCTACGGAGAAGCGTTACTTCGAGGGCAATCGACACGGCTTTGGGGGCATTGATTATTGATTCGAGACCTCGAATCCGATTCACTTCGAGAATCCGGGCCCTCGAAATAGTCACAGCGAAAATGAAGTTCAGTAAATACTTCCACGCCTCCTGACTTCAGGAGTTCCGCATCTCGACGATCTGCGTTCAGGGCGGCTGGGAGATCTTAAGTCCCATTTATTGTGATCAATTGATCAAGTATCGGTTCGATCGTAGGTGAGTCTACGCCACAGCCATTCCAACGGACCTTGCTGATATCGATGTTGCCAGAAGTGAGCGAAGAGCGCGAGGGCTGCATAAGTTACCATCGCTACATACGTGGGTATCGGGTAGTGCAGTTTCCCGTAGAGGCTCAATCCATAATGCTGAAAAATGACGGCGAAGACCGCAGCCCCGCCGACGTAAGTGGTGAGCGATTGCCGTCCCACTGGCGAGAATACCTTAACCACGAATTCACCAGATTGGGTCTTACAGATCAACGCAAACAGCCAGATGAGAGTGAGCGTCGATAGAATTAATCCAGAACTGACCAGGAAATAAAACGGTCCGTCGTGGATCGTCGCGTAGGTCGGGAATCCGCCGAGCCCCGCGAGCATGAAGATACATCCAGGAAGGGCAACCAGGGTGCCGGCGATACGGAATTCAAGCGGTTGACGAAACAGTCGCTCTCCCACCCCCGAGCGTCCGGCTGCATAGCCCAGCAGCACCATCGTCAACCCCATCCGCATCCACTCGCCATTGTTGTAATAGATCATCCCATACCTGAACCAGCGCAGCTTGATGGATTCTCCAAGTCCTCCCTCCTGATAAATGGCCGTGACTCTTTCCGGTGGGTATATCTGTTCAAATGCTTCGCGCGCTCCTGGCATCCCCGGCCCCATCAACTTGATGTCCCATAAAGGTCCGAGGACGAGGAA
>JAGROY010000127.1 GCA_020439995.1 Verrucomicrobiia bacterium | reverse complement strand
CGGTTGGGTCCGCCACCGAGGATCATGATCTTCTTCTTGTCGCCCTCGCGCGCCTCGTTCTCGGAGCCGTAGGTGGAGTAAAAGTAAGGAGTGTAGGCCTCGAACTCAGCGGCACAGGTATCGACCAGGCGATAGGTGGGAATGATGCCCACTTCCTTGCGCCTGGCCCTGACTTCCAGCTCGGTGCAGCCAGCGGCGAAGGCGATCTGGCGGTCAGAAAATCCGAGCTTCTTCGCCTTGCGCAGTGCCACTGGATCGCCCAGCACGTTTTTCAGTTCAGCCTCTTCATCGATGATCTTGCGCATCTGGTCGAGGAACCAGAAGTCGATCGTGGTCAGCTGGAAAATCTCTTCAACGGTCATGCCTTCCCGCATCGCCACCGCCACCCAGAAGATCCGCTCGGCATTCGGGACGCTGAGTTTTCGTTCAATGTCAGAGCGGTTCGGTGCGACCGGATCTTTGCCGTCGGCACCGAGCCCGGAACGTCCGGTTTCCAGGCTGCGCAGCGCTTTCTGCAGCGAGTCTTTGAACGTGCGCCCGATCGACATCGCCTCACCCACGCTCTTCATCTGCGTGGTCAGAGTGGCATCGGCAGTCGGGAATTTCTCAAACGTAAATCGCGGCACCTTCGTCACCACGTAGTCGATGGTCGGCTCAAAGCTGGCCGGCGTCTCGCGCGTGATGTCGTTGCGCAGCTCATCGAGGGTGTAGCCGACGGCGAGCTTGGCGGCGATCTTGGCGATCGGAAAACCGGTCGCCTTCGATGCCAGCGCCGAAGATCGCGACACACGCGGGTTCATCTCGATGACGATCATGCGGCCGCTTTCTGGATCGATGGAAAACTGAATGTTGGAGCCACCAGTTTCCACGCCGATCTCACGGATGACGGCGAACGATGCATCGCGCATCGCCTGGTATTCCTTGTCGGTGAGCGTCTGCGCCGGGGCGACGGTGATCGAGTCACCGGTGTGCACACCCATTGGATCAAAGTTCTCGATCGAGCAGATGACCACGCAGTTGTCCTTGCGATCCCGCATGACTTCCATCTCGAATTCCTTCCACCCTAACAATGACTCCTCGATCAGAATTTCATGCACTGGCGACATGTCGATGCCACGCTTCGAAATCATTTCAAATTCCTCACGGTTGTACGCGATGCCGCCGCCGCTGCCGCCGAGTGTGTAAGCCGGACGCAGGATGAGCGGGAATGCCCCGATTTCCTCGGCAATGGCGTAGGCCTCTTCCATATTGTGCGCCACTCCCGAGCGCGGCACATCCAGCCCGATTTTGAGCATCGCGTCCTTAAAGAGCTGGCGGTCTTCCCCTTTCTCGATCGCCTCAGCCTTTGCCCCGATCAGCTGCACGCCGTGGCGCTCCAGTGCACCATTGCGCACCAGCTCCATCGCCGTATTGAGACCGGTCTGGCCACCGAGCGTCGGCAGCAGCGCATCTGGCTTCTCCGCGATGATGATGCGCTCGACGATTTCTGCCGTAATCGGTTCAATATAAGTGCGATCTGCGAATTCCGGATCGGTCATGATCGTCGCCGGATTCGAGTTCACCAGCACCACCGTGTAGCCCTCCTCCTTCAGCGCCTTGCAGGCCTGAACGCCCGAATAGTCGAATTCGCATCCCTGGCCAATAACGATGGGCCCGGAGCCGATGAGGAGGATCTTGTGGAGGCTGGTGTCTTTAGGCATCTAAAAAAAGGCAAATTGCTTACCGTTCTGCCATTCGATCGGCCACTTGTAAAGGGGGGAAAGTCCGCCAGCTCAGCGGAAACTGGCTCAAATGCAAAACTGGGCACACTCCGCTCGTTATTGAAATTATGACGCAGCGTGATTTTGTGTCCACGGGGCTCAAAATAAATCGCGAGAACCAGCTTGCTGCATTTTTCTCGACCGACACCCGACACCGAGATAGCTTTTCAGACGGATTACACAGCCATGGGAAACGTCAGCACATCGTCAGGATCAGACAGGAGAGAAAGAACGCCGCTCGAAGCCGCCGGGTATCTACTGGGAACGCTTACCGGTATTGCGCAGGCGGTGATGCCAGTTCGGATGTGGATAACTCTCATCGCGTCCGGGATGTTGATGAGTTCCGTCTATCATTCGGAGTCGCTGCTCGATATCGCCCGGGCGCTCACCAAATTCGTAGTTCTGATGGCCATTTTGATCGGATCAGCCGTGTTTTGCGAGCGATCGAGGGAATAGCCGGGGCGATGCTAGTGCGTGCTTGGCCGTCGCTTGTTGCGGATTTGCAGCCAATCCGTTACCATTTGTGGCGATGCCATTCCCGACTAATGCTTTTCGATGGCTGCTGATCGCTGGGGCGCTGGGCATAGGTGTGGAAGTTGGAATGTCCGGTAGGGCGCGGTTTGTTCCCGACGCCGTAGGGGACGAGACCGCGCAGGAGATCCAAGTGGGCGATCTGGTGCCGGCGACGGTTGCGGAAACGATCGCTCATCGCGAGCGACCAGCATTGCAGGAAGTGCTCGCAGCGACGGACAAAGTGAACGCGTTCCAGCTGGCGGGCAGATTTCTCGCCGATGCGCCAGTGGAAGACGTGCGGGCGCTGGCGGAGGCATGGGAACATAAAGTGGATGACGAACGTGCACCGCAGAATGCGTGGAAATTGCTGCTCGGGCGGATGCTGGCGTTCAATCCGGTGGCGGCATTTGAACTCGGCGCGCGCCTGCGGGCGAACATTTACCCAAAGTCGGATCCGACGAAGAGCATCACCTGGATCGAACAGTTTCTGCTGAAAACCTGGGCGACGAGCGATGCCAGAGCCGCGCTGGCCTACGCCAGTGAGCGCGATCCTGAGGAGTGGCTGCCGGACGTGCTCGGCATCGCCGCTCGTCACGACATGAATGCAGCGCTGCGCGTGCTCGAAGCCCATCCCGACCTCCCCAGCATCGCCGTGAAAGTGCTGGAGCAACTGGCGAAGACCGACCCCGGAGATGCGCTGAAGCGAGCAATTGCGATCGACGATGACACAGTGCGTGAGTCGGCGCGGCGGGTTGTCCTCACCGAATGGGCAAAGACCGATGCCGACGCCGCCATGGCTGCCATCCAGGGGCTCGGGCTGTCCCGGCAACAAAGTCTGGATCATACAAAAAATATCGCGGCGGCGCTGATCCCCACGGCGCCGGAAGTGGCGGAAAAGCTGCTGGCAACTCTGCCGGAGGGATATTCCCGGTTCTGGCTGTTCGAACGCCTCGCCAAAGAGAAAGCAAAAATCGATCCCGATGCTGCGCTGCAGTGGGCACAAGCACTGCCTCCGGGAAATGAACGGCAGCAGGCACTCGCCTACACCATCAATAGCCTGGCAGCAGGCGATCCGCGGAAACTTGTCGCCCTGTTAGACCAGTTCGGCTGGGACATTGCGAACAATCTGATGAGTGGGCGGAAAACCTATCAGCTAAATGGCGGTGGAAGTTCGGGAAGCGGTAGTGTGTTAGATGCTTCTGATGCACTGCTGGACATCGCCCGGACGAACCCAGAGGAGGCGATCAAGCTGGCGCTGAAATTGCCATCCTCTTCCAGCGGCGGTAGGAGTGGCGCATTGGGCGAGCTCATCCGGGAGTGGTCTACTCGAGACATTGCTGGATATCTGGACTGGCTCACCGAGGCGGCGCCGGGCACGGCCATTATCGATAAGTTGCAGCCAGACATTTACTCATTACCACTGGAGCAGGCGGAGCAAGTGGCACAACGACTCGAATCGCTGGAGCCTGTCCTTCGTGATGCGGTCGCCGCCGAACTAGGGCGCCGTTTTGCAGAGTCCGATCCTGATCGGGCCTACGCCCTCGCCGACTCATTGGCGGACGAAGGTACGCGCAACCGCGAACTTGGCGAGCTGGTGCGGAGTCTCGTCGGAATAGACCTCGAAAAGAGCCTGGAATTGTTCGATCAATTGCCCACAGCAGCAGCTCCCGATGCCGCGTCTCGAATGCTGAGCGAACTCATGACGCAGAGTCCTGAAACTGCGTTTGCATGGTTCAATCAACAGGATCCCAAACGCCTCGGCACGGCGAGTTTCGCTCACATGGCAAAGCTTCAGTTCCGCGTCGATCCCAGGGCGACGTCACAGTGGGTGGCCGAACTGCCGCCCAGTGAAGGCCGAGACTACGCTGCGGGTTCGCTTTCAAGGGCTCTGTCCGTTGACGGTAGTGGCAATCCAGTCGACTACGATGCCGCTCGCCAGTGGGCGGAGTCTGTGGATGATCCGACTTTGCGCGAAGGATACCTTAAAGAAATCATCGAGCGTGCGCAGAAGCTTGATGTTGACGCCGCGCGGGGGTTGCTCGATTCATCCTCGCTGTCGCCGGAGACCAAGCAAGAGCTGTCACGTGAATTCTAAGGACACCTCATGAACACAGTGTCCATCTCCATCATCGCCTGCCTTGCAGGAATTGCAGCTGGCTGGTTTCTCATTCCGATTAAGGAGAAAAATTCACCGCGCTTGCAACAGACGGGCGATGGGTTAACCGCGCATGACACCGATCGATCGAACCCACAGAGCGCTACGCTTGATTCTCTATTCGATCCCAACGCTTCGGAATATGAGCAACTGCTTGCGTTGGCCCTTACGGACGGGAATGCCTTTTCCTCGCGCAACCGAGAACTGGCGGCGCAGATGAGTGAAGTGGAATCGATCAGCGACCGTGCTTTGCAAATGGAAGTAAGGGATGCGCTGTTCCGCGAATGGATCGCGAAGGATCCCACTGCGGCATTCACGCTCCTACGCAAGAGACCACAGCACTGGATCGGTGCGTATTTTTCCGCTTGGGTGAAAACCGACCGAGAAGCTGCGATCAAAGCTTTGGAAGGCCTGCCTGTCAGTGATCCGTTGCGGAGCCAGGGGGCTTCCAGCATCGTCTATACGCTTGTGAAAGATGACCCTGATGCAGCATTTGACGTCATCCAGCGGTTGGAGATTCATGACCGCATCGCTTTTGGCCCAGTCTTCGCTGGTCTAGCCAAGCGGAATCTCAAGCAAGCGATTGCAAAGTTCGAAGCACTGGCTGGCCCACGAAATGAACGCGACATGGCATTCTCGGGCATTCTTACGGAGTGGGTCGTAACAGACGTCGATGCTGCAATTGTGTATGCTAAGAACGTCGACGAAAACTGGTCGGGCCATGTCATGGCAACGATCGAGGCATATGCCAAAAATCATCCACAGCGTGCATTGCAACTTGCTGAGCAGCACCTGACTGGTGGCCACCGAAAAGCTGCATTAACCACGGCGGTTAACGAATGGGCCAAGGAAGATCCTGCGGCAGCTCTGGATTACACAGCAGCGATCGCCAATAAAGGCGAACGTAATCAAGTGATGTCGGATCTGGTCACCCAGCTTGCGGCGTCACAGCACTTCGATGTTGCTTTGAGAGCATTAACTGAAAACGAAGGAATCGCCCGGCAAGTGGACAGTGTGTTTGCAAAATGGGCAGCGCAGGACTGGGATGCAGCCGCCATTGCCGCGCTCAACTTTCCCAGTCCTGAAGGCCGACTTGAGGCGATCCAAGGCGTGATGCGCGAACTGCCTCAGAAATTCGTCCGTGAAGGCAGCATCGATCAATGGGCTGCCAGCCTTATCGAAGTGGCTGCAGCGGATGCCGAAGGGAACGGCAGCTTGTACGTAACTCCGTCAGTTCTCGGGCAACTCCAACCGGAAACGCTGAAGTCACTCATCGCCAATCACGGATCACTTCTTCAAAATGCGCTCCCCTATGTCGTACCGGACATCGCAGCCAAAGACCCCGCCTTCGCCCTGGAGCTTGTGGAGATGATCACCGACCCTGAGGTGCAGAACCGCATCGCTTTGGATCTCGCGATCCGCAATATCGAGACCGATCCCGCGGCCGCAGCTGAGGAGTCCGCACTTTTGACCGAAGGCAAGGTGCGCAACACTGCCTTCCGCAACGTCGCCAATACCTGGACGCGCAGTGACCCACTGGCAGCGCGCAATTGGATCGCATCACTCGAGCCATCGCCTGCCCGCGATGTGGCAGCAGCCGAGTATATCGATGTGATCGCCGGACGCGATCCTGAAAATGCACTGGCTGTCGCGCGGCAAATGTCTGATGCAGGTCAACGCGAGGAGGCGGTGGGGGACGTGTTGGCAGCATGGGTTGCGGCGGATGTCGACCGCGCCAGTGAAGCGATGGCGGGCATGCAGATTCCCGAATCGGTGAGCGATCGCGTGAACAAAGCCGTCGAGGAGGCGCGGGCGTGGCAGAAATTGAGCCGATAAACCTTAGAAAATGGTACGAAGTGTTTCGTTATCACACTACCACATTTCGAATATTTCAGAGTTGTTGGCGGAGAACGGCTAATGCGGCATAAAATCGGTCTATTCCCAGTATCCCGTGATGTGTCCAATCCTTGAGATCGACGGCAATTGTCTTGAAGCACTGCCCCTGAACCGCGATAATCCGACGACGTATTAGAAACTCCTAGAATTATCATGACTCATTCCATGCAATCCTCCCGGCGGTCGTTCATCAAAGGACTCGGTGCCGCCTCTATCGCAGTTCCCGCTTTTTCCTGGGGGCGAGTAGGTGATGCCAACGGTGATGTGCGCGTCGCCATCTGTGGTGTCAATGGCAAGGGCAATGCCCACCTTGGCGATTTCGCAAAAGTCAAAGGCTGCCGCATCGTGGCCATTTGTGACCCTGATAGTGCAGTGCTGAAAAAGCGCCAGGCCGAGCAGGAGCAGAAAGGCCTCAAGCTGGAGACTTATACCGATTACCGGAAGATGCTTGAGAACAAAGACATCGACGCCGTGGTCATCGCGACGCCGAATCACTTGCATACGCTGATCGCCATCACTGCGGCGCAGGCCGGCAAGCACGTCTATGTCGAGAAACCCGTTTCGCACAATGTATGGGAAGGACGCAAGCTGGTTGAAGCATCCGAGAAGTACGACGTCACCATCCAGCACGGGATGCAGCGCCGCTCGGACACTGGCTGGCATGAGATCATTGAGTGGATCAAAGATGAGCCGCTGGGCAAGATGACGTGTTCACGTGGCCTGTGCTTCAAGCCGCGCCAGAGCATCGGCTTGATCGGTGATCCTATCGCCGCACCGGCATCGGTGGACTACAACCTCTGGAGTGGCCCGCGTGAGATGAAGCCGGTCAAGCGCACGAAGTTCCACTACGACTGGCACTGGCAGTTCGATTACGGCAATGGCGATATCGGAAACCAGGGGCCTCACCAACTGGATGCGGCACGCTGGGCACTCGGCGATCCCGGGCAGTGCCCGACGTCTGTGCTCAGCATTGGCGGACGCTTCGGCTACGAAGACGACGCCAACACCGCCAATACCCAGATCGCCTTCTTTGACTTCAAGCCCGTGCCGCTCATCTTTGAAGTGCGCGGACTTCCCCGGAAAGACATGAACTGGCGGGGTGGCGCTTCCGTTTTCAAGGGCATCGGCATCGGCAACATCATCGAGTTTGAAGGTGGATACATTGCAGAGGGACGCGCCTTCGATGCGGACGGCAAGACCGTGAAGAAATTCGCACTCGACGGCGGCGGCGGTCACCAGCAGCGCTTCATTGACCAGGTCAAGGAAGGTAAACTGGCAGCCACACACACCGCACTGCAGGGCCACCTTTCAGCGGCGCTCGCACACATGGCGAACACTTCCTACCGCATGGGCAGCGAGGCTACGAGTGCCGAGATTACCGAGAAAATGTCCGGTGACAAACTCGCTGCCGAGACCTTCGAACGCTTCAAAGAGCACCTGACTGTCAATGGTCTCGACGTCGAAAAGATCAAGCCAACCCTCGGCCCAAGCCTCACATTCGATCCTGTGAAGGAAGTCTACACTGGCTCGCTCGCTGACGAGGCAAACAAGGTCGCCACCGACCACTATCGCGACGAGTTCAAGATCACCGTCTGATCGATCGATCATTCATTCGCTTACTGCGAACGTCTGTTTTCAACAAAGCGGCCCGGGAAACCGGGTCGCTTTTTTCATTTTTACGGGAAATCAAAAGCAGGACAATTTGAAGCAAAAAAGGCAACCTATCTACGCCCCTGCATGGAATCCAGTGCGAAAACTCATTCCGCTCCCGGGCCGGGGCTGAGCTTCCCTTGCATTCTAGCAAGGGATTCACTGGCTCGAACGACAGACCGCTGAAACACGATATCCTGATCCGCCAGCCGGGAAGAGAGGAAAACAAGGGACGTGAATTTAACTGTAATGGGAGGTATTCATACTCTCCGTGACCTACGAAGCAGTGGTGGTCGGCGATAGGGGACGGAGTGGAAGGAGTAGGATAATCGATTTCTGCGACGAACAGGGCATGGTGAGTTCGCGCAAGTAGTTCATGTGGGATTCATTCCACGAAGTCTTGCCTTCGTAAGCGTAGCCGTTGCGCAGCATGAAGGCTTTGAGGCGTTGCCTGGCGCGCTTGAGGTCACTGGAGGCATCACTGCGGGCGCAGCAGAGATCGCGGATCGCCTCGTCGGCCTCGTGCGGGACGTATACGGCGATGAGCTGGCCTGCCCGGTGGTGGATGGCGAGCTTCTTTGCATCGCGCCTGTCCGTCTTCACTCTGTCGCCAGCGCTCTGTGGGATGAGGGAAGGTGCGGCGACCTGGCAATCGTAGCCGAGCTGGGTGAGGCGTCGATAGAGCACGAACCCGCCCGGCCCGGCTTCGTAGGCGATCTTGAGTTCGACCGGGCCGGAACCCAGATCGCTGATGAGAGGTTTGCCGTTTCGAGTCGACCCCTCGCGCCACCTCGCAAAGTGTCGTTGCAGAGTAGTGATATTATTGGGGAACTTGCCGATGAGCTGCGCGCCGTCCCTGCCTTCCGGGGCGACGGCGATGGTAATAGAATCCTTGTGTACATCGAGGCCAACATATAGAATCTGGGTCATGGTAGTGTGCTTGTTGAGTTCGTTATTCATCAATGGTGCCTGCGGAATCACTCCGCAGAGACACCGTGAAAATAAATGCGGTAACCAGCTACGGCAGGCGAGCACGCGAGTTCAAGAACCACGAGCACACTGCCGCTCTGAGTTTTCGTTAAACCACCCGCAAGCGTTCGCTAGCCAGCGGGCTCTCCCATAAATTCTCGACTAAAGAAAATCGCATGATAAAACGCGTCAAAGGCTTGGTAATTGGTGCTGCGGTTCTTCTTGTGATTGGGGTCGTCTCTGCGAAATTCTATCAGGCGAAACTCAATCGCGACCGTCTCCTGCACGTACTGAACGTGGAATCTATTCCTGTCGGCGTGTCCATTGTCGCCAGCGCGGCGGATGTCTGGACAGATGAAGTGCTTCACTTTGTGCTCAAGCTGGAGGATGGGAGCATCGATGAGGTCGTATCAGGTCGCGAGTATACGAAGACCGCTTATGGGACTCCGCGGACTCAATCTCACGGAGGCTACACCAGCCATTTGCCGGAATTTCAAGTCTATCACCGCTACTCTACCGGTGAGGGACTCTGGGGCGTTTGGATAGAGACCGACAAGACTGAGACTTTGGCATATGTAATGTTTGCCGCCGATTAATGCCCGAGTAGAAGGCGTGGCTTCCAACAGGCGGGCCGCCGCGAGTCGAAATCATCATGACAATTCAACCTCAAACCTTGAAATTCGTAGTGATCCCTCAGGCAGACCTCGCTACGCAAGTGCATGCTGTATTGCCTCGACGACGCCATCAGAAGTGGTTTTGACCTCCTCGCGGGTGGTCAGGTTCTTGATGCTTACCTCGGGGAACTCGTCGCCGACGATGACGGCGAGGCGGGCGTTGCGTTGTTCGGCGGATTGGAATTGTTTGCCTACCTTTGCGGCAGTGAGAGCAAAATCGACCCGTAGTCCGGCACTGCGGAGTTTCTGGACGATGCCGAGTGCATCAGGGCGGCGTTCTTCGCTGGCAACAATGACGTAGGCGTCGAGTTCAGAGGCAGCCTTTACGTAGGCATCGAGCTTGGCTTTTGCGACTGGTGTTTCCTCGATGAAATTGCCGATGACGACGTCGCCCATCGCGAATCCTGCGGCAGGCATGTCGGATCCTCCGATCAATTTGGCGAGGTTGTCGTAACGTCCTCCTCCGGCCACAGCGCGCATGTCGCCCTGGCAGTCGAAGATTTCGAACACGACTCCCGTGTAGTAGGCGAGACCACGGACGATGCTGAGATCAACACTTACAAAGTCACCAAAACCACGCGCCTCGAGTTGCTGTCGGACGGTGGTGACTGCTTCGGTCTCCGCCTTGGACGCGGTGAACTCCTGCACTGCGGCGAGACTCGTGCCGATCGCCTGAAGCTGCGTATCGAGCACATCAGGCCTGGTGCGCTCCAGCTTGTCGATGATCTGCAGCAGTGTGGTTTCATTTTCCTCAGGGACTCCCGCTTCCTGCATGAATCGCTTCCAGATGTTGCGATCGCTCAGGCGCACCGCGAAGTGCTCCTTTGTAAATCCGAAGCCGGTCATCACATCGATCGCAAGGGCGATAAGTTCGGCATCGATGGCGGGCGCGGACTCGCCTAGCATATCGCAGTTGAACTGGTAGAATTCACGAAGTCTGCCTTTCTGCGGCTTCTCATAGCGGAAGCATGCGCCGATCTCGAACCATCGCAGCGGCTTCTTGTATTCGCGCTGTTTTGCCACCGCCATGCGCGCCAGGCTGGGCGTCAATTCCGGGCGCAGCGAGACATCGCGACCGCCTTTATCCTCAAAGCAGAACAGCTGCCCGGCAATTTCATCGCCACTCTTGCGGCGGTAGAGATCGGTGGGCTCCAGCACTGGCCCCTCCCATTCGGCGAAGCCATAGCGATGCGCGACGTTGCGCCACATGTCGAAGATGTAGTTGCGAACCGCGCAGGATTCAGGATAAAACTCCCGGAAGCCGGGGAGTGACTGGACCTCTTTGATACTCATAACCGTTGTAGTGTTGGGCGGTCAAAATGCACACGCCTCCCGTGAATTCAAACGGAATCGGCCGCGTCGACGCTGTATTCACCAAGATTGGAACCCGGTTTTCCTGACACCTTTTGCACAAGTGCCGGGTTGCCCTCAGCGCAGACTCAACGTATCCATTGCCAGTGAATATTCTATTGTCCCGCCTGTTTCTCGTTGTAAGCGCTCTCGTTCTGTGTGGTTCCTGCTCATCGCGGGCACCGCTGAACCGTCCGCTCTATGAGACAGATGTCACCGCAGAGGTCGTTCGGTTTGTCCTGGCGGAAATTCCGGAAACCGTGCTCAGCGAAGCACAAATCGCCTACCTGAGTTTCGGCGACTACGTGCTGGATGTGGCATCTCCCGATTTCCTGCAGAAGTTCGACGGGGCTTCCGTGCGTTTTGTCGACGGCACGAACTTCCGCGACAAGGAATTCGCCGGGAAGCGGTTTATCGTCGATACCAGCACCGCCGAAGAGCTGACGCCACTCATGATGCAAGTCCGGGCGATCACCAGCGAAGGCACCGGCTACCATGTTGAAGTGGCCTGGGCATTCAAAGAACTGCTCTCACGGAAACTCTACCACGTCGAAACAGCAGGTGGCGACAAAGTAGTGACGGTCGAAAAAGCAATCGACGTCCGGGGGCTGGACGAAGAGACTGCGACTGACGAAAGTAAAATCGAAGCCCCGCCAGAAGTGGAGCCGGAATAAAGTAGCTTCAGCTCAATCTTAGGGCACCGAATCGAGCTAAAGCGCGAACTACTTTCTGGTGGGCAGTCTGCCTGTCAGTAAATCTCTTCGCTGAGCGACTCGCCGTGTTCGTAAATCTGGAGTTTTTGTGGATCGCCGTTCATGTACCAGTAGCGGTTTTCGCCGTGGCGCTTGCCGTGCTCGAAGTGGGTCTCGGTCATTTTCTTTCCGTTGTCCCACCATTCCTCAACGAGTCCGTGCAGCTGGCCCTCTTTCATTTCCCAACGGCGAAGCAGAATCTTGCCGTCGTCCGAGTGCTTGATGGCTACGCCAGTGAAGGGCGCGCCATCGAGCGTCCAAAGGTCATCCTTTTCCTTGAGCTTATCGATTGCCACTTCGGGCTCCGATGACAATGTGACATCGCACACTTCTGCCGCGTGGCGCAGCGCTTTGATGGGATCGGCCCAAGTTGGGATAAATTCCTGGGCGACGTAGCCATCGTATCCCGTCTCAAGAATCGCTCGCATGATCGCCGGGTAGTTGAGTTCCTGCGTATCATCCAGCTCGCCACGTCCGGGACAGCCAGCGGTGTGATAGTGAGCGATGACGTCCTTGTATTGACGGATTCTGCGGATCACGTCGCCGTTCATTATCTGCACGTGATAGATGTCGAAGAGCAGTTTCATATTGGGCGAGCCCACCCGCTTGATCAGTTCGACACAGAAGTCGACATCATCGCCAAAGTAGCCCGGATGCCCTTTCATTGGGTGGCTGCTGTCGCGTGAGTTGAGATGCTCGAGACAAATGAGAATGCCCTTTTCTTCGGCGTACGGCATGATCGATTTCCAGAGCTTCACGCAATTTTCTGCGCCTTCCTCTTTGCTCATGCCTTCCACTTTCATGCCGGTGAAAGTGATCACGCGCTTGGAGCCGAATTTTACTGCAGTATCGATCCCTTCACGCAGCTTCTGCGCGCAGAATTCGTGATTGGCGGGATCGACCGGCCCTCTGGCAAATCCATGGCTGCTCACCAGCGAGATTTCCAGCCCAAGCTCACGCGCTGCAGGGTAGTGCTCGACGCCGATGCCCTCGATCGCTACCAGGCCGATTTCCTTGCAGTGCTTCGCAAGTTCTGGGGCGGGCATCGGATTGAAACACCAGCCCATGACAGACTGCTTGATCTTGCCGTTCTTGATCGTGAACGGTTCCTGCGCGAGCGCCTGGGAGCTACCCACAACGCCCAGTGCGGCGACGAACGTAGTAGCCATCGCTGCCAGTGATGCGCGTTTCCACCGGATGCCCGATGGCGTGGGCGCGTGCGGGGAGGATGGTACAAGTATCTGGGGTGCAGGGGCAGTTTCGTTCATAGGTGAACTATAGAGCCGCCGCGCAGGTGGCGGCAAGCCTGAGTGCACGGCAATCATTGACAAATGCCCAGTGGATCGGCTTGACTCGGTGAATGAAAAATAGCCGCCGTCAGTTCATGAAGTCCGTTGCGGGATCCGCCGCAGTCATCGCAGCTCCAGCCATTCTGCGTGCCGAAGACAAGGCAGGAACCAAGCCTGTAATCGTAGGTGAGGGAGAGCACACATACGAGTGCCTTCATAACTGGGGCACGCTGCCCCACGGGCACCACTATGGCGGTGCATCTCATGGCATCGCGGTGGACAGCAACGGGTTAGTTTACGTCAGCCATCATGGCGGGCCAGGGTCGATCTTCGTGTTTGACCCATCCGGAAAGTTCGTCCGGGCGATGGGATTTTACCACACTGTCGATGGCTCCGGTCGCGGGCATGGCATCGATATTCGCAAAGAAGAGGGCGGCGAGTTTCTCTACCTTTCGCCCGACGACGGCAGGTTTGGATTTACCAAGGCAACGCTGGAAGGTGATGTAGTGTGGGTGGTGGACGTACCGAAGGACAGCGGCAAGTACGACGCGGAAAAACCGAGATACCGGCCAACGAATGTCAGCTTTAATCCCAACGGAGACGTCTATCTGGGCGATGGCTATGGCAGCAACCTGATCCACCGCTACACGCAGGACGGCCGTTACCTCGGTACTTTCGGGGCCACGGGTTCAGGGAAGGGCGAGTTCAAGACACCGCATGGCCAGTGGCTGGATGCGCGTGACGGCACTCCGAAAACGGTGATCGCAGACCGTGCAAATGCCCGTTTGCAGTACATGAGTCTGGACGGCGAGCATCTGAGTTTTGTCGAAGGTCTGCTTTTTCCAGCGGATATCGATATCCAGGGCGACATCATGTTGGTTCCGGATCTTCACGCGCGAATTACCTTGTTCGACAAAGACAACAAGGTGATCAGCCACCTGGGCGACGACGAGGAGTGGCGGAAGCAAGTGCTCGATGGCAACACCAACATGCGAGGCAAGCCGAACCTGTGGGTGCCCGGGAAATTCGTCCACCCGCACGACGCGTGCTTCGACAAGGATGGCAATATCCTCGTTGCTGAATGGGTAGTGACTGGACGCGTATCGATGCTGCGCAAGGTCGGTTAACGGCAAGCCCATGAGCACGCCGATTACCATCCAGTTCACGGTCAATGGCAAGCCGAGAGAAGTCCTCTCGCCGCCTGAGCGTCCGCTGCTGGAGGTCCTGCGTGAGGATCTTGCCCTGACCGGCTCCAAGTACGGCTGCGGTGAGATGCAGTGCGGAGCGTGCTCAGTGCTCGTGGATGGTCGACGACAGTTTTCCTGCCGAATGCCGATGTCCAGCGCAGCGGGGAAAGCGGTACGCACGATCGAGGGGCTGGCAAAACAGAACGCCGGGGACCAAGGCGGCACTGAGAGCCTGCATCCAGTGCAGCAGGCGTTTCTGGACGAGGCTGGATTTCAATGTGGTTACTGCACCTGCGGCATGATCATGACTGCGGTGGAACTCCTGGAGAAAACGCCAGCTCCCGATGATGCCCAGATCTCCGCTGCGATGAACCGCAATCTCTGCCGCTGCTGTGCCTATCCCAACATTATCGCGGCCGTTCGTAAGGCGGCAACCATCGCGGAAGAGTCGCGTAAATCCAGTCGGGAGATCGAATGAAATCGCCAGCAGCAGCCAACGACGAGGCCATGCATCTTTCGCGCCCGCTCCCGGACGACGAGGAACTGGTGGATCAGGTGCCATTCCACTTTGACGTGGGACGGCGGACGTTTCTGCAATTGTTAGGCTCAGGCCTGCTGATTGCGGTCAGCACTTCTGAGAAATCGAATGCCCAGGAGCGCGGTGGGCGACGAGGTGGTGGTCAGGCCATTCCTGTCGCCGGGCGCCTGCACATTGGCAAAGACGGGGCGATCACAGTTTTCACCGGCAAGGTGGAGTGCGGCCAGGGCTCACGGGCAGAGTTGACCCAGGCTGCAGCCGAGGAATTGCGGGTCGCTCCAGATCGCATCACTCTGCTGATGGCGGACACGGATACCGTGCCCGACGACGGTGGCACTGCGGGCAGCCGCACAACGCCTTCTACCGTGCCGGCCGTTCGCGCTGGCTGTGCGGCGGCGCGGGATCTTTTGATCGCCGCCGCTGCGAAAACCTGGGGCAGCGATCCGGCGGGAATCGTCATCGCAAATGGCAGCGCAACCAGCAGCGATGGCTCCCGACACTACGCTTATGCCGATCTCGCTGCCGACGAAGCAGCTGCGCAGACGCTCGGGGACACCGTGCCGGACGATGTCACCCTCACCGTCATTCCTGAGTGGAAGACACTGGGAAAACCGCTGGCACGTCCGAACGGTCCCGACATTGTCACCGGCACGCACGCTTATCCCAGTGACATCACCCGCCCGGGAATGTTGTACGGGCATGTCCTGCGGCCCCCCGCTTACACCGCAAAGCTGGTGTCGATCGACCTTGCGGCAGCTGAAGCGATGGAAGGGGTGACCGTGGTACGTGACGGTGAGTTTGTCGCCGTGGCAGCTCCCAACTCCTGGCTGGCACGCGAAGCGGGCGCTGCGCTGGCAAAATCTGCCAGGTGGGAAACGTCGCCACATCCGGCTAGCAATACCCTCTCTGAGCATCTGCGAACCACCGCGCACGACCTTCCAGAAAACCCACACGCAGAGGAAACGGCGGCGGCAAAGACGACCGTCAGGGAAACTTACACGATCGCCTATGTCCAGCATGCCCCGATGGAGCCGCGTGCGGCAGTCGCGGAGTGGGGCGCGGACGGAAAGCTGACGGTCTGGACCGGAACTCAGATGCCGTTCCGCGTGCGCAGCGAACTCGCCCGGGCATTTAAAGTTTCTGAGAATTCTGTTAGAGTGATCGTGCCGGATTTCGGTGGCGGCTTTGGCGGCAAGCACTCGGGCGAATGCGCGGTGGAAGCGGCACGCATCGCCAAAGCCGCTGGCAAGCCAGTGAAATTGCGCTGGACCCGCGAGGAGGAATTCACCTGGGCCTACTTCCGACCGGCAGCGGTGATCGAGGCTGAAGCCAGCCTCGATGTCGACGGCAAACTCACCTCATGGCATTTCGTCAATATCAATGCTGGTGGAAACGGCATCGACTCACCCTACCATTGCGGCAAAAAGCACACCCGCTCGGTCGGTGCCGATGCGCCACTGCGCCACGGCTCGTACCGGTCACTGGCCGTCACTGGCAACACCTTTGCCCGCGAGTGCCTCATGGACGAACTCGCGCTCGCCGCAGGCACCGATCCTCTTGCATTCCGGCTCGCCCATCTCGAGTCTGGCCGGCTGCGCGACGTGCTGGTCGAGGCGGCGGAGAAATTCGGCTTTGCCGACCGTTGGAAGAACAAAGCGCCGAGTGTCGGTGTCGGCATTGCCTGCGGTCTCGACAAGGGGTCTTACGTCGCCGCCTGTGCAGAGATATCGGTAAGCGAGAATTCGATCAAGGTGAACCACGTCTGCCAGGCGTATGAGTGCGGCAAGATTCTCAATCCGCAAAATCTGGTGGCACAGGTTGAAGGGGCAATCCTGATGGGACTCGGGCCTGTGTTGCGTGAGGAGACGACGTTCGAAGGAGGGCGCATCACCAATGCCGCATTCAGCCGCTATGCCGTTCCCCGCTTTGCTGATGTGCCGACGCTGGACATCCACCTGCTCGACCGCCCCGATCTGCCGTCCGTAGGCGCCGGGGAGACACCGTTGATCGTTGTCGCTCCGGCGATCGGTAATGCCGTTTTCCACACGACTGGTCGCAGGCTTCGCGACATGCCGCTTCGCCTCGGGTAGCACAGCTGCTGTCGCCGAAAAAAATGAAGAGCAAACCCGATCGTCGGCAAATCGATGAAGCCCTGAGAGCGAGCCTTGCGGATGGAATGCGCCCAGTGCTGGCGACAGTCCTGCAGGCGCAGGGATCGACGCCACTGGCCACCGGCGCGAAGGCAGTGATCGCTGCCGACGGCTCGCTGATTGCTGGTACGATTGGCGGTGGTCTGGTTGAATCCGAAGCGCAGCAAAGGGCGATCACAGTCGCTGCCAGGGCTGAACCGGAGGTGTTCGATTTTCACCTGCATGGTCCGGGTGGCACGGATGCGTATCCGGTTTGCGGTGGCACCGTGCGCACGCTGCTGCAGCCAGTCTCGGGAGATGAAGCCGCTGCGTATACTGCCGCTTCCCGCGCCGCCAGTGACCGTCTGACCGGAACGCTCACCACTTCCATTAACTCTCATGGTGACACTGTTAGGGTAACTACGGAGTGGCGCGAAGGTCTGGCGCAAAAGAACGCTGCTGTCTACGAATTCGAGGGCAACCGTGAATGGCTCCATGAATCAGTGGTTCCTGTCCCGTTGCTTCTGATTGTGGGTGCCGGCCACGTTGGTCAAGCCCTCGCCGCGCAGGCCCACCTCGCCGGATTCGAAATCACCGTCGTCGACGACCGTCCTGAGTTGCTCGCTCCCGAGCTTTTTCCTGGCGGTGCTCAACTTGTCTGCGGGGCAATCGCGGAAAACGTGGCAGCGCTGCATTTCGACAACCACACGTTCGTCGCGCTGGTCAACCGCGGGCACCGGGCCGATGCGGAAGCTCTCGCCGCATGCATTCACAAGCCGTGCGCCTACCTCGGGATGATCGGAAGCCGCCGCAAGGCCCGCCTCATGCGCGATCACTTTCTCACAGAGCAACTGGCCACCGCCGGAGAATTTGACCGCGTCCGCATTCCCATCGGCCTCGACATCGGTGCTGAGACCGCCCCGGAAATCGCAGCGGCAATCGTCGCTCAGCTCATTGAAGAAAAGAACCGCGCACCCGCTGAATTATGATCTGTGCCATCGTTCTAGCGGCTGGAAAATCGGTGCGCATGGGCACGCAGAAGCTGCTGCTGCCAGTCGACGGGCAGCCTGCGATCGCCCGTATCGTGGGTGCCGTCGCGGCCTGTCCAGCGGTCCGCGATATCATCGTCGTTACCGGTCGGGATGGCTCGAAAGTGAGCAGTGTGCTTGCTGGTTATGGCGTAAGTTTCGTCGCGAACCCTGACTATGATGGCGACATGCTGTCTTCCCTGCGCTGTGGCATCGATGCGTTACCAGGAAGCTGCACAGCGTTTCTGGTGGTGCTCGGTGATCAACCACGGATCACATCAAAACTCATTGAAACTCTCCTTGCCGCGCACCCCCGCCATTCACCCTCCGCGATTCTGGTTCCTCTAGTTGCGGGTCGGCGCGGACATCCGATCCTTGTGTCGACGGTACATTGCGAGTCAATCATGACGGGATTCGACGGCATTGGCCTGCGGGGGCTCCTCACTGCAGATCCCGAGTCTGTTGTAGATGTTCCATTCCCTGAAGAATATGCTGACCAGATGCGCGATATGGATACGCCTGGTGATTACGAACAACTGTTAGCCATCAAAGGGAAATAGATGAGCTGCTTAAGAACTGCCGTGGTGTGCTGGTTTGCAGCCTGCACCGGTATTCGATTCGGTCAAAGTTGAGGCACTTGTCGCAGGCCAAACTCAAATCGTCCTGTGCGAACTAAGAATTGATTCGACAGAAATGAGCATATTCCCGTACGACAGGTGATCTATGGCGAGGAAATTCAAATTCAGCACTTCCAACGAGGCTCTGGCGGAAGCAGAGGCAGAAATTGAGCGTATCAGGTCTACTAATGGGAACGCCATTGATTTTTCTGGATTTGGCCTTGAAGGCCTCCCGGATTCGCTATTCACGCTCACCAGCCTCACCACGCTCGATCTCTCCGCCAACCAACTGAGTGCGCTGCCGAAAGCCATCGGATCGCAAAAGAGCCTCACAGGGCAATAGTGTAGATATAACCAACTGACGGCGCTGCAGAAAAA
>JAGROY010000126.1 GCA_020439995.1 Verrucomicrobiia bacterium | reverse complement strand
CTCGATCTCACCGGCGTAACACTTTCCGGAGGAGTGGTATTCGACTTTACGGGTAGCAATGTAACGAGCATCGCTCCTGGCGGTGTAGCTCTGGTGGTGCGCAACCTTGCGGGGTTCCGCACCGTCTATGGTAATGAATTGAACGCGATCATCGCGGGCGAGTTCGGCGAAGGCTCGGCGCTGAGCAACGGAGGAGAACGCTTGAAACTCGAGGATCCTGCGAATGGTACCATCGTTGAATTCGACTACGACGACGTCGATCCATGGCCCGTCAGCGCGGACGGTCAAGGTGCAAGTCTTGAGCTGGTCAACTTCACTTCACGCCCGGACCCGAATGATCCTGCCAACTGGGTTGCCAGCACGACAACAAACGGAACGCCTGGGGCTGGCGCAGTGATCCCCGATGGGTTCACGGGCGATCCGAATGTCGACGTCGATGGTGACACGCTTTCCCGCTTCCTCGAATACGCTCTGGGTACCAGTGATCTGGACGCATCGCGCGGACTGGATGCGATCTGGACAGGGGTCGATGCCACGGGCAGGGTCGGCTTTACTTTCCAGCGAAATAAGGCAGCCAGCGATGTCACCTTTGCGGTGGAAGTCTCAGACTCTCTCGGGAACTGGAGCGATGGCACCAGTGTCCTGAATGCGGAAGGCGCGATCGATCTCGGTGGAAATCTCGAAAGTGTCTCGTACCGGACGAAGGCTGCAGCGATGGGACAGTTGTATTTCAGACTTCGTGTTACCAAGCAGTAGACTTGTCGCCAATCAGCTTGCGGAATCATCTGCCGCAGTCGAGTAGTCGTTATGGACTCTCGCGCTAAAGATTCTGAAATGTCGCGTAGAGGCTTCCTCCGGGGAGTCGGAACGTGTCTCGCACTTCCGGCATTGGAGGCATTTGCTTCAGGCGCGGCACAGGCCGGAGAGTTAGCCACCACTGCCAGCGGAACTCCGCTGCGCATGGCGTTCCTCTACGCGCCGAATGGCAGAGTAATGAAAAACTGGACGCCAGTCGGCCACGGATCTGATTTTGAATTGTCGCCCACGCTTGCTCCATTCGCTTCGCTGAAAAAGGACATCCAGGTATTCTCCGGGTTTGAGGCGGATCAGGCTCGAGCGCACGGTGATGGGCCAGGCGGCCATGCCAGGGCAAATGCTGCATTTCTCACCGGTTGCCATCCCAGGAAAACCGCAGGCTCCGATATCCGGGCTGGGGTTTCTGTGGATCAGTTGGCCGCAGCACAGCTGGGAACGCGGACGCGTCTGTCCTCGCTTGAGCTTGGCTGTGACCACGTGCGCTCGGCAGGGCGCTGCGATTCCGGTTATGCCTGCACCTATCAATACAATATTTCGTGGAAGACTGCGACAGCTCCGATGCCTGCGGAGGTCAATCCGCGTCTCGTTTTCGAGCGATTGTTTGGCGAGGGAATGGCAAAGGATTCAGCAAAAGTGAGCGCCCGACGTGCAGAATACCGCGCCAGCATTCTTGATTACGTGACTGATGACGCCCGACGACTGAAGAAGCAGATCAGTTCGCGGGATGGCTCAAAGATTGATGAATATCTGACGTCTGTCAGAGAGCTGGAACAACGAATCGAGAGCGCTGAAAAATTTCAGACAGCAGCGCCACCGGAGATGGCAGCTCCCGCCGGTATACCCGAAACTTACCGCGAGCATCTGCGCATGATGTTCGATCTGATGCATCTCGCGTTTCAAACGGACAGCACGCGCGTAGCCACGTTCCTGATGGCAAGTGAGGCAAGCAATCGTGGATTTCAGGATCTCGGAATTGCCGAGGGGTATCACCATCTCTCTCACCACCAGAATAATGCCGAGAAGATCGAGAAGCTGAAAATCATCGATCGCTTTTACGCGGAAGAAGTGGCGCGATTTTTGACTCAGCTCAAGTCGACACCAGAAGGAGAGGGGAATCTGCTCGATCACTCGATGATTGTTTACGGCTGCGGAATCTCAGACGGCAACGCTCATTCCAACAGCAATCTGCCAGTTCTGGTGGGGGGGCGAGCAGGAGGTCGATGGGCAACCGGACGGCATGTGAGCTTTGAACGTCCGATACCGATCACGAATCTCTACCTGACAATGTTGCACGAGATGGGGATTGCGGCCGATGGCTTCGGTGACAGCACCGGAGTGCTTGCAATGTAAGTGTTCCAATGCCTGAGCTACCCGAAGTTGAGACCACTTTGCGCGGCGTCGCGCCCTACCTGATCGGCGAGACGATTACGGAGATCGATATCCGTGAGCGCCGGTTGCGCTGGCCTGTTCCTTTGGAAGTGGACAATCTCGCTGGTGCCCAGATTGTCGGAGCCAGCCGCCGGGCGAAATACCTGCTGTTTGACACGGGGCGGGGGACATTGATTCTGCATCTCGGCATGTCAGGCAGCCTCAGAGTAATCGATCCTGAGGCGGAGTGGCGAAAGCACGACCACATCGCACTGCGCCTGAGTTCAGGCAAAGAGTTGAGATTTCACGATCCGCGCCGCTTCGGTTGTCTGTTGTTCTGCGAAGGAGATCCTGCCGCACACCGGTTGATCCGGAATCTTGGGCCGGAGCCGCTCGATGACGCATTTGACGGAAGTATCCTCGCTGCTAAGGCAGCGGGCCGGTCTTCTGCGATCAAGCAGTTCATCATGGACGCGCATGTCGTGGTCGGGGTCGGCAATATTTACGCCTGTGAGGCTCTGTTCATGGCTGGGATTCATCCGAAGCGTGCGGCTGGCAAAATCAGCAAGCCGCGATTGGTTAAGCTGGTGTCTGCGATCAAGGAAGTGCTCGGCCATTCGATCGAGATGGGCGGCACCACGCTGCGCGATTTTTTGCGGGAGGATGGGCAGCCGGGCTACTTCAAGCAGAGCCTGCGCGTCTACGGCCGAGAGAACGATTCCTGTCTCATCTGCGAATCGACGATTCGACGGATCGTGCAGAATGGCCGCTCCACCTTTTTCTGTGGAGTGTGTCAACGTTAGTGTCTTTACCCGGACGCACGGTTCCAGGAGACCGCTGTGACTGCCGTGGTGGGCCACGATGCTTCCGGTATCGACCAAAGGGCGGCCTGGCTTTTCTTTTTCACCGTTCGCAGATTGGGATGAAAGATGCGCGCCTCATGCATGTGAAGCCAGATGCTGAAGATCACCGTTCCCGTCCCCGCAACCACTGTCAGGATGCTGAATACCAGTCCTGGTTTGCCACCCGTGCCCATGAAAGTGCAGAGCACAGCGATTCCCGCCATGGTAAAGTAAACCCACTGGTTCGAGACACGTCGCTCAGTCTGTGCTCCGATCATCCATTTCTCAGCTCCGGGCGTGGGTATCGGCTCGGCCTTTTTTCGAAGATGGAGGTATGGGAAAATCATCAGGCACGAACCGGCGATAACCACCAAAGCTGTGATCCGCGCTGCAGAGTTTTTTGCCAGCCATGCAACCAGAAACATGAAAGTGCCGATGGCGACGCCAAAGATGAAGACCGGCTCGATCAGGAGGTAAAGGTATTCAGGATCTCGCAGGTATTCGCTAAAGAGTTGTTGGAATGTCATGGCTGCGGTCGGTTGAAGTGGCTGTGGGAATGGTCAGGGTAAAGTGGCATCGATGGATAGCGGTCAAAACAACTCCTGTTGACCGGACTTCGGGGCGGTGAGCCCGAATTTCGCATAGGCCTTGGCCATCGCGATTCGCCCGCGATGGGTGCGGCTCAGAAAGCCCTGCATGATCAGATAGGGCTCGTTTACTTCCTCAATCGTCGAGGCGTCTTCACCCACTGCTACGGCTACGGAGTTCAAGCCCACCGGGCCGCCGTTAAATTTGTAGATCACCGCTTCCAGGATCCGCTTGTCCATGAGGTCGAGTCCGTCGTCGTCGATCTCGTACTGGGTCAGCGCCGCATCAGCCACCTCACCAGTGACAATGTTGTCCGCCTTCACCTGAGCGTAATCTCTCACCCAGCTGAGGAGTGAGTTCGCGATACGAGGGGTGCCGCGGGAACGGGAAGCAATTTCGAAAGCTCCCTCGCGGGTGATGCTGATGTCCAGCAACCCAGCCGAGCGCTCGACGATGAGTGTGAGATCCTCTGCCGGATAGTAATCGAGGTGCAGCGTCATGCCAAATCGTGACCGCAATGGAGCCGTAAGCATCCCGGAACGGGTGGTGGCACCGACGAGCGTAAAGCGGGGCAGGTTCAACTGGATGCTACGGGCGTTGGGGCCCTGATCGATAATGATGTCCAGCTTGTAGTCCTCCATCGCCGGGTAGAGATACTCTTCAACAGATGGATGCAGTCGGTGAATCTCATCGATGAAGAGCACGTCGCCCTTTTGAAGATTAGTGAGAATGCCGGCCAGATCTCCCGCTTTCTCAATCTGCGGCCCGCTGGTAGTGTGAATCGCGCTGCCCACCGCCGTCGAGATGATATTGGCGAGGGAAGTTTTTCCCAGACCTGGAGGGCCTGAAAGCAGAACATGGTTGAGCACATCACCACGCTGTCGCGCCGCCTCAACGCGGAGTGTCACCAGATCCTTCACTTTCGTCTGTCCAATAAACTCGCTGAAAACCGGGGGGCGCAAGGACACATCAATCGCCTGCGGCAGCTTGCCAGAAGCCTGCTCAAGCACAGGCCGGTGATCTTGGTGGTTGTCTTGCATGCGACTTTTTTACTTACTCAGTTAACGCTTCTGTATTATCATTATCAGCGAGGATTCGCCACCATTCACCGCAGATTGTGAAGAATTGTTTTGAACGCCGCACCCATTTACCTTTCATATGCAACCAGCTGTGAATTTGCTTTGTTGCGAACGAAAGTTTGCTATTATTCGCACGCTCAGCTATACCCACCAAGCAGGATGCAGTGATCGCTGTGGTAATTCTAGATTTTATTAAATATATCATGTTCGAATTGATAACGTCAAAAGCGTGCACCTCTCGATGCGTTTGGAGGCGCTTGTATGCTGGATTACTGATAGCGCTGTTTGCCGCAGGAAGCTTTGTCGGAACCACTCTTTCCGCGAACGCCCAAGATGCCGCTCCTATTGTCCAGGAAATTCTGGTTCGCTACCGGGGGGCGAAGACTGTCGATGAATCCCGCATTCTCGCCAACATGCTGACGAAAGTGGGAGATCCGCTCTCCACTGAGGTGGTTGAGGAGGACATTAAGTCGCTCTACCTCAGCGGTGATGTTGAGAACGTTGACATTTATGCGGAAGACGTTGCTGCTGGCGTTCGCTTGATCGTCGAAGTCCAGACCCGTGCACAGTTGAGTGAGGTCAACTTCCTTGGCAATTCCGGTATCTCGTCCGATAGACTGCGGCGTGAGACAGAACTGAAAGTGGGGCAGCCAGTTCAAGATTCCAAACTGCAGGTCGCCCAGGGACAACTTCAGGAGCTTTACCGCAAGAAAGGATTCCCGGATGTCGGTATCTCCTACAAAGTCGAGGACGGACCAGACTCTGGATTTTCGCGGGTGACGTTCATGATCGACGAGGGGGACAAGGCTCTCCTCAGGTCAGTTCGTTTTCAGGGAAACACACACTTCACCGAAGCCCAGTTGCGCAAGGAAATGGAGACTGGCAAGTTCAGCTTCTCCAAGTTGATCGGACGTGGCCGGCAGGCGGACAACGATACACTGGAGCAGGACGTAACGAAAATTCAGGACTTTTATCGTGACAATGGTTATCTCAATGCAGCCGTTTCCGACGTTCAGCGGGTGAAGGCGGACGATGGGAAAGTGGACGTAGTGCTTACAATTGCCGAAGGGGAGCTTTACTATGTCTCCAGCGTCAATGTTTCCGGAAACACGGTCTACACTGTCGAACAGCTGGTGCCAGCGATTCAATTGGAAGTGGGGCAGCCGTTTTCGATGAAGAAGATGCGGACGGACGTAAAAACGATTTCCGACTACTACGGCTCGCGCGGATATCACGACGCATCGGTCAATCCCCGCATTGACACAGCTGCAGGCAATCAGTTGCTCATCACCTATGACATCCGGGAAAATGACAAGTCTTTCATCCGCAAGATCAACATCGATGGAAACGTTAAAACGTCCGATGAAGTCATTCGCCGAGAACTCGCTGTGGTTCCCGGTGAAGCTCTGAACACGGTCAAGCTCGACGCATCTCGCCGCCGTCTTGAGAACCTCGGATATTTCCAGGAGCCCGGTGGGGTCGAGATTTTCCCAGTGGACTCTGGTGTCGATGATTACAAGGACATTAACATTACTCTGCGGGAAAAGAATACAGGAACGCTCAATTTTGGTGCTGGTTTTAGCTCGATCGACAATTTGGTCGGGTTTGTGGACGTCACCCAGACCAACTTCGATCTGTGGAATTCCCCCAGCTTCACGGGTGGCGGACAAAAGTTCCGACTCGGCTTGAAGTACGGTTCCAAGCGCCGCGATTTCATGCTGAGCCTGATTGAGCCATGGTTCATGGATCAACGCCTCGCTTTGGGGGGAGAGGTTTTCTACCGCGATATCAACTTCCTCAGTGACGTTTACGATCAGCGGCAGATTGGAACAGCTTTCAGCTTGCGCAAGCCGATGGGCGTCAATGGCTCTCTGAAATTTGAATACAAGTTGCAGCAGGTCAAGATTCACAACCTGGACAATAATGTTTCCGAGGCCATTCTCTCAGAAGAGGGCGAGTTCCTTGAGAGTCAATTTGCAGTAGACTACAACTACGATACTCGTGACAGCGTTTTCCTCCCTCGCCGCGGGCATAAATTTACTGCTTCAGCTTCAGGTTCTGGCCTCGGTGGGGACGTCAAAAACTGGGGGTTATCAGCAGGCCTGCAGAAGCATTGGAACCTCCCCTACGATTCAATTCTTTCTTTTGAAGGCAATGTGAACGTCGTCGATTCATTCGGTGGCGATCCGGTGCCGATCTTCAATCGTCAGTTCCTTGGTGGAGCCAACAACCTCCGTGGATTTGACTTCCGAGAGGTCGGGCCAAAAGATGAAAACGGTGAGCCTCTCGGCGGTGGCACCTCCGCTTATATGACTGCGGAACTCACCGTTCCCATCATCGAAAAGGTTCGCGGTGCTTTGTTTTATGATGTTGGCTTTGTGAATAATGATTCATTTGACTTTTCGACTGGTGACGTGAATTCAAACTTCGGTGTAGGACTGCGACTCTTCCTTCCCGTCGGCCCAGTCCGGCTCGATTTCGGTATTCCCGTTCAGGCGGATGAGTTCAATGACTCCAACGGTAAATTTAACTTTAATATTGGCTACCAGTTCTAGGTGCGTATAGTGCCTCGAAATTTAATAGATCCGAATTATCATGAGAAAACTCACGTTCCTCGCCCTGCTTTCAGCCTTCACGGCATTCGCTCCGCTTACTGCGAGTGCACAGAACTTCAAGATCGGCATCGTCGACATGAAGGAAGTATTCGCAGAGTACTACAAGACCAAAGATGCCGAGAAATCGGTGAACGAAGGCAAAGCTGTGGCCAAACAGCAGCTCGACGAGCGCAATGCAAAGTACAAGTCCCTGATCAGCAAATGGCAGGAAATGCAGAAAATGATCACCGATCCTGCGATCAACGAAGTGCTCCGTGAGCAGAAGCAAAAGGAAGCGAATGGTGTTGCCGCCGAGGCAAAGGCGCTTGAGCGCGAGATGGCTGAATTCCGTCAGCGCCGCGAGCGTCAACTTCAAGAGCAGGTGATGCGGATGCGTAAGGGTATCCTTGATGAGATCAAGGGAATCGTTATCGATCGCGCCCGTCGCGACAACTATGACTTGGTTTTCGACAAGTCTGGCCTTGGGGTGAATGGCGTTCCATTTTTGCTCCACTCCAAAGACGCTGTCGATTTCTCGAAAGACGTCATCGCTACCCTGAACAAGGGGAACTAATCGACGTTTCGATTTTTGACCACTTTCAGTAATCCGCCATTCGAGTGAACCTAACTGTCCTCGAACTGGCGGATTTTCTTTGCGGCCGATTGCTTGCAGGTAATGCAGGGCATCGGGTGTGCGGATTTGCTTCTCTCGATGAGGCGACAGAGGAAGATGTCGCTTTTTTTGCCCTTGAAGGGTATCGGGCCAAACTAGCAACTACTGGGGCTGGTGTGGTTCTCGTGCCTCCTGACTTCGAAGGTAGCGTTCCTGATGGCGTCGCTCTCATCGCTGTCAGTGAGCCCTCACAGGCGTTCAGCTCTCTAGTCGAAAAGTACGCGCCCCCTCGACCAAAATCGATTTCAGGCATCCATCCCTCGGCAGTAGTCGATCCCAGTGCTCAATTGGGTGAGAGGGTGTGCATATCTCCAAATGCGGTAGTTGGTGCGGGTGCCGTCATTGGTGACCGATCAGAAATCGGTGCTGGTGCCGTCATTGGAGATGGGGCTGTGCTTGGGGCGGATTGTATCATCCATTCCAATGCAACCGTCGCGTGGGGATGTGTGCTGGGAAGCCGCGTCATCCTCCATAGCGGCTGCGTAGTGGGTGCAGACGGGTTTGGCTACGAGTTTGTCGATGGACGTCACCGAAAAGTGGAGCAACTGGGCATCGTCGAAATTGCGGATGATGTTGAGATCGGTGCCTGCTCAACGATCGATCGCGCGCGCTTTGGCAGAACACGCATCGGAGAGGGAACGAAAATTGATAATCAGGTGCAGGTGGGCCACAATGCTGTGATCGGAAAGCACTGCATCATCGTTGCGGGTGGCGCCATCGCGGGAAGTTGCCTCATTGGCGACTACGTCACCATGGCTGCCCAAGTCGGAGTCGCCGGGCACCTTCAAATCACCGATAAGGTGGTACTGGGGGCTCGGGCAGGAGTGACCAAGAGCATCCAGGAATCAGGGATGTATTTCGGTTTCCCTCACCAGCCAGCTGCAGTCGAGCGAAAACAAATCGCAGCAGCAAGGAAGGTCACAGATCTTTTGGCCAGGTTGAAAGCACTTGAGAAAGCTGTCAAAGCGCAGGCCGAAGGTTCGTAGATGGTCTTATCGCGCCGTGGCGCACGATCTCGGAGTGTGGAGAAAGATGGGAGCTTAGGCCTTTGCTCGTTCTGAAGATACGGGATGTTCCTCTCCCGGTTGAGCGGTGGAGTTTTATCAATGTGAGCAGCGATTGGCCCTCTCGACCCTCCATCGATTTGCCTCAGATTCCTCCGAGCAGGCGTGCGTGGTAGTCAATCGATCGCCTGAAGTATAGAATCTTGGTGATGATGGCTCTGTGTTTCTTGAGTACTCCGCGCACCTCTGGTGACCGTGAATACGCATTCTGGCTGAGAAACTGACCAACCTCGTAAGACAGGTCGTTCTTCAAATTCTGCAGGGCACCGATCTTTGCGGAGACTTCCGCTACTTGCTTTGAAAGACGCCCGATCTCTGTGCGGATACCGGCTGTTTCGCGGGCCATTTCCTGTTTCACCCGGCCAATTTCCTCTTCGATTTCCTCGACCTCATCCTCAATGGCGTTGAGTTGCGCTGTACGTTTCGAGATTACTGCCTCGTCGCGGTCCAGCTGTCCCTGGATTTGCTCCATTGCTGCCAGCGTTTTGCTCACCTCATCAACGTAGATCCCTCCGCCCTCGTCCTCATCCTGCAGCACCTTTACCTTCATCTCAAGACCATTGAAGATGCCTTCACGATACTCGGCAGCATCCCTGACTTCGTCAATCGCTCGCATCACATCGATTGCCTTTTCCATCCGGACACGCTTTTCCTCTTTGAGCTTGCCTATCTGGACGCCGTAGTGGTCTTCAATTTTTTCCAAGGTATCCCTGACATTGTCGTTTTCGACTGCGAGATCTTCTCCCACCGTTCGCAGCCTTTCCTGCTGGCGTTCGTAGTCCGTCATCTTCCAGTACTGGCCGGCAAGCTCTTGAATGTTCTGCGTGTCACGCCACGCCAGACGACCGAGCAAGTCCTCTGCCTCGCTGACGATTTGCTTCTCCTTGGAAAGCTGGGTGCGAACGCGATGTGACTGCTGGAGTCCAAACGTTCTAAAAAAGCGTCGTACGAAGTAACCAAAAGCGTTCATGCGTGGAGAGCGCCCCATGCAGGCGGGACGTTTTTCAATCGGATTAAAGGCCAAGAGGTTAGGGAATGCAAATCTCTAAGGGGAAAAATGGCGTTTGGAGGGGGCCGGATTGCCATGGACGATTTCACTAGTAACTCAGCTTGAAGTTCTTTCCAAACTCCGTCCGTGGCACTTCACGGCTTCGTCGGATGTTCCAACAGTCCCCGTTTTACTTGCGCATCAGGCGGAGTCCGCGCAGATTTCCCGATCAGAATCACCAATATGAACCGGAAATCGTTAGTCCAACTCGTCGTCGTGGCGTCATCATTGTCCACGGTAGCTCCGCTGAGTGCGGAAGATGTCAGTTTTGAGAAAGAAGTGCTTCCAGTGCTTGAGAAAAAATGCATGGAGTGCCACCGGGAAGCATACACCGACCCAAAAAGGGGCAGGCTCAAGAAGCCGAAGGGTGATCTGCGGATGGATGGCCCTGAGCATATTGTGAAGGCGGGCGAGTCTGAGAAACCGGCGATTACTGCCGGAAAGCCGGACGAGAGTGAAGCTCTTGCCCGGGTGCTACTGCCTGAGGACAGTGACGATTTCATGCCGCCAAAGGGCGATGCACTGACTAAGGAGGAAGTTGAGTTGCTTAAAAAGTGGATCGAGCAAGGTGCCAAGTTTGGTGAATGGAAGGGCACCAAGTTTTCACCAGAGGGCGAGAAGGTCGAGTAAACGATCGAGCCAACTCCAATATACTCGGAGTAAGTTTTGTTTTCAGCCGACTTCATTTGAGGGGTCGGCTGAATCTTTTGGGAGGCATGTCCATTTTTGCAGCCAATGCTTGGTGGCGATTTTCGTTGCTCGACGCTGCCTCACAAGCAGTCCATATTCCCATCACATCGCAGCTTTCCGCAAAGGTGCTGCTCCCGAAAAATTGAAGATCCTATGACCTTTTATCCAATGTTTTCCCAGCTCGTTCGGAACAGGGTATTGATGCTGTTGATCGCCGCGTGGGTGTTCGTTGGGGCATCGGAAGCGGTATTCGGGCAGGATGGCGGAGACACATCTGGTGCGGTTGAAGATTCGACGACCGCTGACAGTGCATTAGGGGCAAGGCAGAAGCGAATCAAACGATTGATGGCGGAACTTGAGCAACAGTTCGTCGATCTCTCCTCCAAGCTCGAAGAGGAAAATCCAGACCAGGCTGGGAAGCTGGGCGAAGCATATAAGCGTTCGCGCAAGATGCTGCTCCAGCAACGGATGGACTCGATCGCCAGTCTGCTTGACAGCGCTCAATTGGAGAACGCGAGTGTGGAGCAGGACAAGATGCTCGCTGACATCAAATTGCTCCTGGCCTATCTGCTTACCGAGGATGAACTGGAGCGGTTGAATAAGGATATCGAGGAGCTGGAAGCCTGGCAGTTGGAAATCGATCGTCTGGCCAGAGCTGAGCAGAATTTGAAAAACGAAAGCGAGACGCTGGCTGATAAGGAACAGGCGCTGGCTGACTTGGACAAACAGATCGCCCAGGTTGAGGAGTTATTGAAGAAACAGGGAGATGCTGTCGCGGCATCCCAGGATGCAGAGCAGCGCAAGGCGGGTATTGACGAACTCGACGGGCAGGCGGATCAGCAGGACGAGCTGCAGCGGGAAACTGAGCAAGCTGCAAAGGAATTCGCCGAGCAGAAAAAGAACGAGAATGCTCCAGGAGCCGCTCCTTTGCGCGAGGCGGCGAAGGATCAGCAGGCGGCAGCGGACAATCTTGGAGCAGGGGATCCTGCGATGGCATCGAAAGCTCAGCAGGCAGCGGTGAAAAAGATTGAAGAAGCCCTCGAGCAACTCAAACAGGAGCGCGATCGGGTGGAAAAGATGGATGAGACTGCAGCTGAAAAGCTCGCTGATGAGCAGGATGATGCCAGCGAGCAGACGGGGCAACTGGGGCAGCAGATGGAGCAGTCTCCCCAGGCGCAGGCGGAAGAAGTGCAAAAGGCGCAGCAGAGCATGAAGGCGGCTCAGGGCGAAATGAGTAAGGCGTCAGACAGCCTGAACAAAAAGGAACCCGGTGAGGCTTCGCCAAAGCAGCAGGAGGCTATCGAGCAGCTTCAAAAATCGCAGGAAGAACTGCAAAAGCGGATCGATGAGCTGAGGGACGAGGCCGCACAGGCTCAGTTGGCCCAGTTGGAGTTGATCTTTAAGAACATGCTCGAACGGCAACAGATCGCCTCCGCTGGCACACGTTCTATCGAAGAAAAGAAGACGGCCAACGACGGCAAGCTTGCCCGGGCGGATCGTCTCGCAGTCGGCAGGCTCGCTAAAGACGAGGCAGCGCTCGCCGAGACCGCAGCCGATGCCGAGCAGTTGCTTGTGGAGGATGGCACGAGCGTTGTTTTCAGGAGTATTGTCGGCGAATTACGCAAATCGCTGACGAATGTTGGCGAACTGCTGGGCGACCGTCGCACCGGGGAGTTCGTCCAGTTAGCGCAGCTTGAGATTGAGGAGACGCTCGAGGAGTTGATTGAAGCTCTTAAAAATGCTCAGGATTCTCCGAACGAAAATCAACAGCAGCAGAAGCAGGATGGAAAGCCGAGCAATCGTGAGCAAAGCCTGCTTCCTCCGGCTGCCGAGTTGAAGCTGCTGCGATTGTCCCAACTGCGGATCAATCGTCAGACCAAAGTGTTTTCGGCTGCGCTTGAGAAACAACCGCTCGACGCGGTGCTGGAGCGTCAATTTGAAGACGTAGCCAATGCTCAGGGGGGAATCCGTGAAATGGCCCGGGAGATGGCCAAACTCTACCCGCCACCGGGTTCCAGGCCCAATACAGCGACGACACCCGATGGCGCGCCCCAGGCAAGGCCAGCGCTGGAGCTTGAGGGTAAGGCAGCGCCTGAGATTGTGCTTCCGCAGCTTGCAGGTGGAGACTTCAAGCTTTCCAACATGAAAGGGAAAGTAGTGATCGTCGATTTCTGGGCAACTTGGTGTGGCCCATGCGTCGCAGCGATGCCGATATTGCTGAAAGTTGCTGAGGAATACAAGGAAAAGGGCGTCGTGTTACTGGGAGCAAATCAGGGGGAAGATGCGGACACCGTTAAAAAGTTTCTCGAAGCCAAGAAGTGGAACCTGAATGTCGGGATGGATCCTGACGGCAAGTCGGGCGCTGCTTACATGGTCACGGGCATTCCGCAGACCGTGATCGTCGGCAAGGACGGCAAAGTCAAAAAGGTGCATATTGGATTCCGTCCAGACCTTGAGGCATTGCTGAAAGGCGAGCTGGACGAAATCTTGAAGGAAGGAGAGTGAATTCCTTACCACGAATTGGCGGACACTTATCTGCCTTTCTCCAGTAGTTCAGTGCGCAGGGCGTATCGGAGGTGATTTCCTTGATATTGACGGATGGCTGCATCGGTGATGCGAGTTAGTTCGCGACGATGTTGACCAGCTTGCCCGGGATGACGATTACTTTGCGGACGGTTTTGCCTTCGGTGAATGGTTGAATCTTTTCGCTGTCGAGGGCGAGCTTCTCCAGCTCATCATTGCCGATGTCAACGCTGACGGTCATCTTGTCCCGCAGCTTGCCGTTGACCTGAATAACGAACTCGATTTCGGACTGGATCAAATACTCTTCGTTCCATTCCGGCCATGGCTGATCGGCGATGGTGCGATTGCCGAGTGATGGGAAATGCGCGCACAGTTGCTCGTTGAGTTCCTCTGTGATGTGCGGGGCAAATGGGTTGAGGACGTTGAGGAATTCCACCAGCACTGACAGCGGACGGACAGGCTCGTGGGTCAGCTCGTTTACGAACACCATCATCTGAGCGATCGCCGTGTTGAAGCTGAGCGATTCACAGTCTTCGGTGACTTTCTTGATCGTTTCGTGCAGCACTTTCAGCTGGCCTTTGGTGGGCTCCGATTCCTGGATGCGGTCGGAGATTTTCCATTCGCCTTCCTGATCGGCCTCCATGAACATCCGCCACGCGCGTGCAAGGAAACGGTGAACGCCTTCCACTCCTTTGGTGCTCCATGGCTTTACCTGTTCCAGCGGGCCCATGAACATTTCGAACAGGCGCAGTGAGTCGGCGCCATATTCGGCGATGACGTCGAGCGGATCGACGACATTGCCCCAGCGCTTGGACATCTTGCGACCGTCCTCACCCATGATGAGGCCCTGATTCACCAGTTTGTGAAACGGCTCAATGGTCGATACGTGTCCAAGATCGTAGAGCACCTTGTGCCAGAAGCGTGAGTAGAGCAGATGCAGCACGGCGTGTTCGGTGCCGCCGATGTAGAGATCGACGCCGCCATGATTGCCGCCGCCAAGCCAGTAGCTTTCGGCCTCTTTTCCCACGAAGCGATCGCTGTTCTGCGCATCACAGTAGCGCAAATAGTACCAACAGGAGCCGGCCCATTGTGGCATCGTGTTGGTTTCCCGCATGGCGGCCTCTGAGTAGCGCACCCAGTCGGTCGCCTTTGCAAGTGGTGGATCGATGGTGCCGGTCGGCTTGAAATCATCCATGTCTGGCGGGGAAACCGGAAGCTCATCAACCGACACGGGCCTGTGCCTGCCGTTTTCCCAGACGATCGGGAACGGCTCACCCCAGTAGCGCTGCCGCGCGAACAGCCAGTCCCGAAGTTTGTAGTTCACTTTCATCTCGCCCGCCCCCTCGCTCTCCAGCCAGGCGATGATCTTGGATTTTGCTTCCGCCGTGGGCAGGCCGTCGATCAGCGGCGAGTTGATCGCGACGCCTTGTCCAGAAAAGCATCCATCACCGCTCTGGTTCTCCGGGCGTTGAACGACTTCCACGATCGGCAGCCCGAACTTGGTCGCGAATTCAAAGTCGCGGTCGTCGTGCGCGGGCACCGCCATGATGGCACCGGTGCCATAGCTGATCATTACGTAGTCAGCGATCCAGATCGGAATCTGTTCGCCATTGACGGGGTTGATCGCATGGCCGCCAGTGAAGACGCCGGTCTTCTCTTTCGCTTCCTCCCGGTCGCGATCAGACTTGCGGGAAACGTCCTCCTTGTAAAGGGTCACTGCTTCGCGCTGGCTATCGGTTGTCAGTTGATCGACGAGTGGATGTTCGGGAGCGAGAACCATGTAAGTGGCACCGAACAGGGTGTCTGGACGCGTGGTGAACACGCGCAGGATTTCCCCTGAGCCGGCTACTTTGAAATCAACTTCCGCACCCTCACTGCGACCGATCCAGTCACGCTGGCGCTTGATGATCCCGATCGGCCAGTCGAGACCGTCGAGTTCATCGATCAAGCGGTCGGCAAACGCGGTGATACGCAGCATCCACTGGCGCATCGGTTTGCGCTCCACTGGAAATCCTCCAACTTCGCTCTTGCCGTCGACGACTTCTTCATTGGCAAGAACAGTGCCCAGTTCAGCGCACCAGTTGACGGGAACTTCGGCAACGTAGGCGAGGCGCTTCTCATCGATCTCTTTTCCGCTCAGCCCCTTGGCCTCCAAGTCAGCGATGGGTCGTGCCTTCCTGGTCTCTTCGTCGAAGTAGCAATTGTAAAGCTGCAGGAAGATCCACTGCGTCCACTTGTAGTAGTCAGGATCGGTGGTGTTGACTTCGCGATCCCAATCATAAGAGAATCCAATCCGCTTCAGCTGGTGGCGGAACCGATCAACATTGCGTTCCGTGGTGATGCGCGGATGCTGGCCAGTGCGAATCGCGTACTGCTCGGCCGGCAGTCCGAAGGCGTCCCAACCCATCGGGTGTAGAACGTTGAAGCCTTTCTTTCGCTTGTAACGGGAGACGATATCCGTGGCAGTGTAGCCTTCCGGGTGCCCGACGTGCAGGCCCTCGCCACTGGGGTAGGGGAACATGTCCAGCGCATAGTATTTCGGCTTCGAGGGATCGAAACCAGGGTCACCGGGATTCAGGCAACGGAAGGTTTTTTCCGTTTCCCAGATTTGCTGCCACTTCTTTTCTGCGTGGTCGAATGGATATTGTTTCCGCCGTTCTGTCATAACGCAGCACTGTTTATGCAGAAATAGTGGGATTCCCAGCACTAATTCGATGGAAATGCTGCGGTTCAAATCCACATCACAACGAAGCCGCGAGAGCCGAGCAACGTGCTCCACTGGCACCTGTCTGTTGGAAAAAGTGACTTCCTCCCCGGGGATTCGGCCAGCGGCGTGCCGGGAAGCCTACTCGGCCTGGTGCTTGCAGATCACTACGATTTGGCTTTGAACTTCGCCTGATACTGCTTCTGCAGCTCATAAAAGCGAGACTCTAGATCGCCAACATTGAGATTCGCCAAGCTTTCTCCAGAACTCGACTCGACACCCAGCATCTCCTCCAGCATCTGCACTTTTCCAATCCAGACGCCTTCAGCTTTTCCCTCAGCTTTTCCCTCAGCTTTTCCTTTGGCGATGAGTTTTTCGGCAGTGGACATAAAGACTTTGTTTAAGTGCGAACTGTTCGCAAGTGTACGAGCGATCGTTTCGACGTCAAGATCGTTCTCGGCGTTGAGCGCGTAGATCAGGATTTTGCGCAGGAACGGATCGGGCAGCACAGCCATCCAGCTGTCGAAGTGCGCCGATAGCCATTCAAAGAACTGCATCAGCTTCATCTCGCGGGCGAGCTTCATCAACTGTAAGGCCACTCGCAGCTGGACGTCGGTCTCTGATTTATCTGGATCGATCTGCGTGAGGTCAAGCAGCGCGTGCTGAAACTTTGGCACGTAGTCATTGAGCGCGGCCGCCTCAGATTCAGACATTTGAAACATGTCCTCAAACCGCTGTGACACCGTCCAACGGTCTGGCCCCTGATTGAGGACAAAGGCAATAACCGGAGGCAACGGTAGGCCGAACTGTCGGTGATGCTTTTGCAGAATCTCGACGATGTAAGCCAGCAGCCGTAGCGGCATCCCGGGATCGATCGAAGTCTGGTGCTCGAACAGCAGGTAGAGCGAAAGCTCGCGATCTCCTGTTGTTTTGAGGGAAAACAGCAGATCGCTGTGCGCTTGATGAAGCGAATGCTTCACGAACGATCCCGGCACCAGCGTCAATGATTCCCAGACGGCCAGCGAGGCTACAGGTTCAGGAAGGTGGCCTTGGAAGAACTTCGTCGCCTGTCTAATGTCCGCGAAAAAAGCCTTGAAAAAGGCGTCGTTCGGTTGGGACGTAAGATCAAAGTCATCCTGATTTTGATGTTCATCGCTCACATCGCGAATGCTGCTCGATGGTACGAGTGGCGACAAGGATTCATTGCCGGGCTAGCAGGGAGCCGACCTTATTTCTCTCTGCTCTCCTGCGCATCCTTGATCATTTTCTGATCGTCTTCAGATAGCTTTGTGATGTCGTATTCGAAGGTGCGACCGTCGGGGCGGCGGAAAGTTCCGGTGGTTCCACTCAGGGATGTGAGCGAGGCTACAAGTGCCCGCCCATCTGAGTTGGTCCACGAGCGCTCGGCGATGAGTTCCTCACGCTTGAAGACGTCGAGCGCGCTTTTTCCAGAGGAGGCAACGCCGTCGCCTTCGGAGGCGGCCACTGCCTTCAGTGACTTGCGAATCGCCTTCTCGGCATCCGAGTTGCCTGGATGACCTGAGAAGACCAGCTTGCCGGTCGTATCGAAAACAAGCATGTGGGGAATGCCTGAAATGGATATTGGTCCTGACGCTCCCTTCGTGATCGGAAACTTAATCCGATTGTCGTCGACGACTTTTTGAATGTCCTCGGTCGTGCTTCCCTGAGATTCGGCACCGATCAGTAACAATCCTTTCTTTGAGTAACTACGATCCATCTGCACCAGATGGGGCATTTGTGCCAGACAAGGGCCTCACCGGGTGCCCCAGAATTCAATCGCAACTACTTTTCCCTCGGCCTGCTTCAGGTCGACCTTTTCTCCGACCAGCACGTCTCCCACGCGCCACTCGGACAGATTGTGGTCGGGCAAGTCCTCATCGGCACTTACCCGCAGAGTGGTGAAAGCGGAGAGCGCAAGAGCGATCGCCGCAGTCGCAACGCGGATGTTTTTCATATCGGTGGATAGAATGGAGTGTATACCGTCAAATGTCCAGCCCGGTTAGGCATGCAGAAGCACAAAATTGCGGGATTGCGGTGGCGGGGCAGCGGAGTCCCGATAGAATGGCAAAGTGAATGCGTGCGAACACTTTGTCGACGAGCTGGTTAAACTGGTGCCTGGCACCGGTTTGAAGCAGCGGTTGCGTGCAGCGGCCATTTTGATCGCTACGGTCAAGTCCCATCTTGATTATGGTGTGCGATCGCGGGAGCTGGATGTCACGGGATTTCGCAAGGAGCTGATCCAGTATGATCAGCGAGGGCAGGCGATACGACACATGCGGACGCACGCTGCATTGATGTTGCTGGGGCCCGTTGGCTGGCTGCCGAGTTGGGGGCTTCACTTGATCGACTGGCTGCAGTCGAGGAAAGGACGTGCCGAATCGCTGACTGAGATGGAGGACAATAAGGCAGGGCAGCAACTTGGAAAGCTGATGATCAGAGGGTTCAAGGGACAATTGTCCAGGGAGCAGCTCAAAGTGGAAATGTTGCGCCTGATCGGCGAGTAACTTTTCACGGTGTGTGCCTGGGTTCAACGCCGAGCAGGTTCCTCACAAAGAAGTCGCGCTGGCGGCGCTTGCCGTAGGGAGTTGCTGCAGCACCATGACCTGCGCCAGGGATGACGACTAGATCAAAATCCTTGTCGGCCTTGATCAGGGCATCGGCGACTTGCATGGTGGATGCAGGATCAACATTGCGATCGAGTTCGCCAACAATAAGCATCAGTTTTCCATCAAGGCGATGAGCTTGATCAACATTCGAAGATGCCGCGTAGTGCTTGCCGACTGGGTACCCCATCCATTGCTCGTTCCACCAGATTTTGTCCATGCGGTTATCATGACATCCGCAGTCTGCGACGGCAACTCGGTAGAAATCGTGATGGGCAATGAGTGCACGCATTGCATTCTGGCCTCCTGCGGAGCCGCCATAGATTCCGACGCGGGATAAGTCCATCCACGGACGAGACTCGGCAGCCGCCTTGATCCACAGGACCCTGTCAGGAAAACCGGCGTCTCCCAAGTTCTGCCAGCACACGTCGTGAAACGCTTTCGAGCGATTCGAGGTACCCATTCCATCGATCTGCACGATGATGAATCCCAGCTCCGCCATCGACGCTCCATTCGAAGAGAAACGCTTCGGCACGTGCGATGAGTGCGGGCCAGCGTAGATTTTTTCGATGACCGGGTATCTCTGTTCAGGATCGAATGTCGAGGGCTTGTAGATCACGCCCCAGATGTCTGTTTTTCCATCGCGCCCCTTGGCTACGAATCGCTCTGGCATTTGCCAGCCTGTGGCTATCAGTTCACTGGCATCTGCTGTTCCCAGGTCCATCACTTTGCTGCCATCGCTGGTTCGCCTTAACTCAGTCACTGGCGGTAGGTCGACTCTCGAATAGGTGTCAACGAAGTGGCTGTGATCGGGGGAATATTCGATATCGTGAGTGCCGTCTCCTTCCGTGAGTCGGACAAGATTAGTGCCGTCAAAATCCACACGGCAATAGTGAATATGATAGGGATCCTGCTCTGGATAAATACCGCCAGCCTGAAACCATATCTGACGTTTCTCGGGATCGATGCGATCGACGCCACGCACGACCCATTCGCCCGATGTGATCTGATTCTTCAGTGCTCCGGTTCGGCTGTCGAAGAGGTAAAGGTGATTCCATCCGTCGCGTTCTGACATCCAGATAACCTCGTTCGATGCATCCAGCGGATGATTATAAGATTTAGAAGAATAGCAGACGAAGGTTTCGGGAGCTTCTTCGATGAGTGAAGCGGCGGTGCCGTCCTCGGCATTGACGCCCACAAGTCGCAATATCCGGTGACCGCGCTCATTGTACAAGAACGAAAACTGTGAGGAATCCAGGCTCCAGTGAAAATCCGATAGCTCCCAGGGATTGGCGAACAAGGAATCGTCGATCGGAATCTGCTGTTTGGATTCGATCGCGAACAGGCGGGGGCGCGGGTGATCAAGCGGATCGCCAGGTTTCACGTAATCGAAACTTTGCAATTTGGGTTGCAATGCATCATTGGGAGAAGATTCCACAATGTGGACGACTCGCTTTGGTTCCTTGCGTTCCTGAATCACGACCAGGTGCCTGGAGTCTGGCGACCAGTAGATTCTAGGCAGGAAAGGATCCGTTTCGGTGCCGGTGTCCGAAAGCTGGGTGGATTCTCCAGATTCGATTTCGGTTAGAGTGACGTTGTGTTCGAGAACGGCCGCACGCCATTTGCCATCCGGAGACTCGACTTCTGTTCGGTTTCTATTGCGATCGCGGTACCTGCGGCGTGGGCTGTTTTCCGGTCTGCCGGGTTTCCATGAGCCGTCGACAACGGCAAGTCCGGGCGAAGCGATCGCTTCGAAAACTCCGAGCGTTGTTCCTTCCTTGTCCCGTGCCAGCCAGACATGCCCGGCGAACGTGTGTTGTTCGAGGCGTTCACCTGGTTCGATGGAGCCGTAGGGGGTGGGATTGGCAGCACTGCCGAGCCAATAAATAAAGATGGTTTTGTCAGTGCGATTGACGAACGACACTTCGGTGTCATCTCCATTCGAGACCGCTGCGCGAATTGCGGGCAGTATCTTGACGGTCGTTCCGTTGTCCGATGCCGCAGGCTTGGTCTCGGTCAGAGTGCCATCCGCCAGTTGGAACTTGAAGCTTGAGCCATTGGCGGTGAAGGTGATTTTCGCTCCGTTTTCGACAAATTCGATGCTTTGAAATGGCAGATTGTCAGCGCTCACCTGGGTGCCCGTGAAATCAGCCAGTTTCTTTGCGAGAGCCAAGTGATCGAATGCGTCCACCCGCTCTCCGCGATCTGGATTGACTCGATAAAAGTGATGCTGTTCTAGCCCTGTTCTCGCTCGATACCAGAATTCTGCTCCGTTGCCTGTCCAATTGGGAGTAACTCGATCGTTGAAAACTTTGCCGGACGTCTGCTTTCCAAAATTGTCGGCCCGCTCGTAGTCGGCGAGCGTGCCCTGGGCGAGGCAGTGCGGAGCCACGATGAGCGCAATTGCTGAAAAGGCTGTAATGATATGGGATTGGTTCATTTTGGCGGGGCGAGTGTCGTGCGATCGGGGATCGATCGTAAGAACGAGGTAACAGAAAGGCCGCTGTGAATACAGCGGCCTTTCGAGAAAAGGAGAAGTTTACCGACTTAGGACATCACTCGGTAGCGTGTACCTCGACTTCAATGTAGTGATTCAGGTCGTTCTGGGTGTTTCCGTTCGAGTAGAGTCTCACGTAGCGGCCTTTCGTGCCCTTTGCATCGATGATGCGACCGTGATTGGTCTCAATGTAGGCCATGTCTTTTCCTACCCCAAGGCCGGAAGAATTGTCGTCGTCACTGTTGTAGATCGTTGTTGCCTCCTTGAACTCTGGGTCGTTGGAAACTTGAACGACTACGTCGTAATAGGCGCAGGCTGCTTTGTGGAAGTGCCAGACAACTACCGCGTGAATGTCGAATTCTTTTTCCAGATCGATCTGCACCCACTGAGTGTCGAATCCCAGCTCCACGAAGTAGCCGTCGCCGCCGTCTTTGTCGCCGTCGGTTACGAAATCCAAGTCGCCGATGGTGGGTTCCGGGTCACTTGAGGTGACTGTTTTTCCAAGCGCGACGTTTTTACTGCCGACTGGAACAGGCATGGTCAGTTTGGGCTTTCCTGGGGGCTCAAGATTGGAGAGCTTCACAGGAACAGGAGTGCCGATAAACATCGGAATCGGGAAGTCGATCTTTAGATCCATCATTCCGCCGGCCGAAGGCTCTGGTGTTGTTTCTGTAGTTGGCGCTGATTCAGCCACAACGGGAGCGGCAGGCTCGGGCGTGGGTGTCGGAGCGGGCGTCGGCGTTGGTTCTGGAGCCGGTGTGGGTGTTGGCGTCGGAACCGGAGCAGGCGCTGGCTCGGGTGTCGTGGCTTCCGCCACTGCGGGAGTGGGCTTGGGAGTTGGAGCTGTTGCCGTGGGTGCTGCACCACCACCGGGTGAAGCATAGGTGCCAAGGGAAACGCCTTCGGTCTTGAGTTCGGCAAGCTTCGACTGCAGCTCGGCGATCCTTGAGTTCACATCGGCAAGGTCACGTGTGGCGTTTTCGATGTTCTTCTCAGCGTTTGCCCGTTTCTTTTCCTCGTCCTTGATTTTCTTTTCGATTGCCTGCTCGTCGGCAGTAGCGGCAATCTCTTTGCCGTCGTCGATGCTCGCCGTTTCAGCGGTAACATCGGTTTGAATGTTGATGACCTTATCACAGGAGACCATCGACATCGCCAGAGTCGGGATGGCAATGAGAGGTAGTATGGCGGAACGTTTTTTCATTGTGCTAAAAATTGAATTTTGAGGGAATGTTAGGCGACGACGAAGTCAGAAGGTGCGAATTCGATTCGCTTGCCCTGAGCGATGGCTTCGTTCACACGCAGAACCATTACGCAGGTCTTATAGGCCTCGCTGACGGGGCAGTTCAGATCCGCCTGATTTCTGGAGTGCTTCGACACATAGAAGAAGTTCTCCAAGTGAGGCGCGTGAGCAGGCTTGTTCAGTGTGGTGGCCAGCTCCCACTCATCCAGAGACGCGGTGGCCCGAACGTCGACGATAGCGGTTGGCCCATCGGACGAAGTTTGCGGCACCCAGCGACCGTTTGCCAGCCAAAGGGTGTCACCCGGAGGCTTTGGCCATGGACGTGGCTGCTCCCAGAACTTGTTTTTCACATCAACGCTGCCCGCAGCCCGCTTGATGAGGCCAGCACTCGCATAGGGATCCCATGGCTGAGCGTGCGCTTCGCGGTAGGCTGCATTTGGCTCAGGGAGTTCCGACATTGCGACGGAACCATTCACTCCCATGAATTTTTCATAGAAGCTTTGAGAGCCTGTGGTCGTCAAAACTTGATAGGAAGCTCTGGAGGTGCGGATCCCCATATTGTCTCCGCCAAAGCGGGCACCGGCGTCGGAGTCAAACTCATACACCATCATTGCATTGTCATAGTGTTCGAACTCGTCGTAGTAGTCGCGTCCGCCACTTGCGACCACGGCTTTTGGCAGAGCGTCGAACATCCATGCAAAAAGGTCGATCTGATGCGCTCCGAGGTCAGACATAGGCCCGCCACCATAGGCTTTGAACCAACGCCAGTTGCGGAATTCCAGCATTGAATTGTAGCCGAACTCCTTCAGTTTTGCGGGATCCATCTCATACTTCCGGCCCCAGCCCAAGGGCTTGCTGATCGCGCGGTTCCACTGTGCGTTTGCGTGGGTGACACGGCCTAGCATTTGGTTGCCGTGGATGATTTGATTACGCAGGGTCAGATACCGCGGATTGCTGCGACGCTGGTGCCCGATTTGCAACAGATTGCCAGTACGGCGTTGTGCTAACACCATGGACTTGGCAGCCTCAATGGTGTTGGACATCATTTTCTCGCAGTAGACCTGCTTCCCTGCTTCCAGGCACATGATAGTGTGCGGGGCGTGCATGAAGTCCGGAGTGGCGATAAGGCAAACGTCAATGTTGTCGCCTTCTTTTTCGAGCATTTCTTCGATTCGCTCGTAGGCGTTGACCTTCCAGCCGTTCTCGACATAGGTCGGATCCTTTGTCAGGCGTCCTGCAACAGTCTTGCGGTGGTAGTCCCAAATGTCACAGCAGGCGACAAAGCGGATGCCCGCTTCCTTGGCTACAGCCATGGACGCATTGAGCAGAGCTTGTCCCTGAGCTCCGCAACCGATCAGTGCGACTCTCAACAAGTCGGACGGCTCCTGAGCTTTTACTGACCGGGTGGACGCCAGATAGACGCCCGCTCCTGTCACTGCGCTGGAGCGCAGAAAGGAACGCCGGGTAAGATCAATGGAGTCCGTCTCGGCAGGTTTCGTGCTGTCTATTGTATCGTTTGTATCACTCATTGGTATCAAGGGGTGGTGTGCACGGAAAGACGATTACCACTTGGTGATTCCGAGCTTGTTTGCCTTCACGTAGTGGAACGCAAGGGCAACCAGAGCTACGTAGACACCGAGCCGGTAGACGGTCTCTTCCTCGCCGATCGACATCAGTCCGAAAGAAAGTGAAATGAAGATCATGCCAGCCGCGAACAAGCTCAGGCGATTGAAAAAGCCGATGAGGAGGGACACTCCGACACAGATCATGAGTGGAGCAAGTACTTTGAGGTAAAGCTCAGCGAGATCTGCATTGATACCTCCGAACTTTGGCACTGCTCCGATGATTTTGTCAGCCTTGGCGTTCAGGTGCTCAAACCGGTAGAGTTCGCTCCAGCGCACACGGCTTACGCCTCCACGTTCATCGATGACATTGTTGGAAAGCTTGAACTTGTCCAGACCCGACATCACGAGACGCAGGCCGATGAAGGTTCTGAGCATGAGATAAGCCATTGAGTCACCTGACCATGGCTGTTTTTCGGATGGGGTAGTTTGTGAGGTATCTGCGTCTGACATGAGTGTTTCTTTACGGTTAGAGCGGCGTGAAAATGGACCGCAATTTACGGAAAATCCAGAAAAAATGCGGAATTCGCGACTGAACGGAATTTCCACATCTTTTGTGCTAATCTAAACTACGGATGGTTGTTAACGCTGTAATGGGACGTTGATTTCGATTGCAGTGGGGGCAGTACCGGAAATCCACGGTATTTTGGCGGAAAGGACGCCTTCGAGCCTCCCACCGTCTTTGGGGAACTCGGGTGCGTGCTCGAATATGCTTAAAATGATTCGAAATCCCACGGCTCCAGGGAGATCGGAAATCTCCTGTGTGGCTCTGGAATCGATAAGGCCATCACTGGAGAAGAAATAGACGTCGGCGGCGGAGGCTTTCAGAATCTCCAAATTCGCCGGGCCTCCACTTGCGGGAACCACCTGGGCGATGACTTTCCCTTCAACCGTTGATGCAGTGATATTCCAAGCATCCGTCTTCAGGGGGAGAGCTTCGCGCGCTTCTATGAAAAGGGGGCGGGCAGCCGTCGGTTCCAGCTTTTCCTCCTTGCCGACAGTGGGCAGCGTGATCTTGACGGTCGTGAATCCGGGATGACAGGTTTTTCCGCAGCACATCCACGAGGCTGCTGCTTCCAGCGTCACTTCCCGGTCGGTTTTCGGATCCAGCGACGCTGGAGGAGTGATCGAAACGGGGAGGAGTATTTGATTCTCATACCCGTACACTGGATAGATCGCCATCATGGTCAACTCAGGGCGAGGCCACTCTATTTCACC
>JAGROY010000477.1 GCA_020439995.1 Verrucomicrobiia bacterium | reverse complement strand
GCTCCGCTTCTCCGGCCACCTCACCATACTGCGCCGGCCAGCTTGCGTTGTTGTAGTAATCATAGTGGATTGCGTCGGTTGAGACTCCGCCGGTTTCGTTTTGCACCACTCTGGCTACAGTCACCGGCCCTCGCATGCTGCCTTCAATCTCAGGCGAAGCACTGGCAGCCTGCCCAGGATACCGATAAAACACCCGATACGTAAGCGGTGATCGGTAGCTTGAGGGAATGCCTACAACGCTCGTCAGGGCTCCGCCTGTGATAGGATTCCGTTCGCATAGCCAATGTGTCTGGGCGGCTTTATCGTAGTTGGCTCCAGACACGGGGTTCGGAAGCGTGTCGTGCATCGCTTTCTTCCCCCAATGCAGCGAAGTTCCCATGTTGAGGTTTTCGAATCGCATCACATCACCTGCCACTGCCACCAACGGACGTTCAGCGGAGTTGGCCGAGGCGGACTTGAATGCTCCGTCTGTTATGTAGTAAACTCCAGCCAGTGCGTGGGATTCAGGGAAGTAATTTCGGTACTCGATCCGCTCTTGGAATCCCTCTGGATCAGTAATGATGACGCCTCGCCGATACTCGGAATTGTTCCCGTTATCCTTGATCATGGTGAATTTCGTCTTGAAGTGTGCTGTGGCATCGGGATCATCGGTGCGCATCTCACTGACTGTGTAGGGAATATTGGAGGTCGAGATCTGCAAATTACCGCTCGAATCGATGTATTCGAACTTAGCAGCATAGTCGAATTCCGCCCAGATCCCCTCTACGTCAGTGACCTTGGTCAACTTGTCCCCGCTGTAGGTGAAGGATGCTTCGCGCGCTCCTGTCCCGCTGGGATTCCGAAGGTCGGTAACTTTGTTAATTTTTAGAACGTTGTTGGAGCTGGAAAGGCTATTTGAGACGTACGAAAGCTCGATGCCGTTGCCGAGTTCATCCTTGATCCGTTTGGGCCGAAAAGCCTCGGAACTCCCCGGATCTACATCTTCCGCCTCAACGATCGTTTTCATACCGGAGGAATCGACAATCTGCGAAACGTAGAATTTGTTTCCCCATGCCGACGCCCCGTGGTAGCTAAACGTGATCTTGGAACCGTCGGAAGAGGTACGGACGAAGGTGCCTGAGCCAGTCGTCTTGAAGGTGGCACTGCTGCTGTTGTGCTTCCAGTAGCCAGTTGAAGCGTTTTCGTCCCGCCAGATCTCGCGCCGACCATCTGGGAGGACAATGAGGGCTTCATCAGCGGCTGAATCGATGTTCACGTTTGCCCCCCAGCCCACGAACCATCCCTCGCCGAGATTGGGACGCTTCCACCAGCCTCCCCCATCCACACCATCATCGCCCCTATGTATGATGGAGAATTCGATTGCTCCTCCCGCAGCAAGTGGAGCAGGAACCGAAATCGGAATGTCCGAAATGGTATGAACACCGCTGAAAAGGTTGTAGCCGACGACGGGTTGCCCTCGGCCAGCGCACCCCTTGTCGCAGGGAGACTCATCACTCCGGGAGGCTGGGATCTTGGAACCTTTGACCTGAACAGCCTCCACCTCTTCAACGTCAGTAAAACTCACCTTGTCTGCAAGATCTCGAACGAGAAAGTAGCCGCTGGATTCCTCGTCGATCGCAAGCTCCGAAACCCAGCGATGCGATCTGAAGGTAGCGTCACTAACGTAGTAGCGATCGTCGTTTTTCGCCAGCAACGCCACAAAGTGCCCGGACTTCAGGTGGGCGATCGCGGGTAGCGGGAGTTGCCGCAAAGGTGCGGAACCACGCTTCGCTGCTCGCATTTCCATCCCATTCGTATTGGCGAAGTTCTCAAGTTGTCGCAGTGAGACTCCATTCGAAGTAGCCAGATCCACCTCAACACCTATCAGTTCATCTTTCCTTTTTCCCAGTAACTCGCAAAGAGCATCAATACCGCAACTGTAGGTTCCCCGATCACCTCGTTTCATCGCTCCATGAGTCGCAGCCGCAACCGCTAGCTCCTGGGAATTGATCAGGGGCGAATTCCGTGTCTTCGAGTCAGCTAAGACTGCGGCAAGCTCGTCCGCACCTCCGGCCGAAGCGAGGTAGCGTGCGAGTCTTGCGCCGACAAAACTCACAAGGACGCCTGTCTCTCCACTATCGTCGCCCTTCTTGCGCTCCCAGATGTTCCTATAAACGGATATCGCTCTGCTGAATCGCGATTCTTCCCAAAGGGCATAGCCCATCCCCGCTTCCACCCAGAACCTGTAGGGTGAATCGGGATTCGCCCCAACGAACTCTTCGAGAGGATGAATCGCCTCCCGTTTGCCACCTCGCATATACTTCTCGAGCGCGGCAGCCAACTTTTTGCGATCGGCATCGGTTGCTTCGCCGTCTCGGGCAAACGGAACGAGCAGGATCTGACTTGAGATCAAATCCCCTTCCGTCGGATTTTCTGGAAAAGTGAAATTCCGCCGCCTTGCCGCCTCGCCACTTCTGCGCTTTGCGATTGCCGCTGCTATGTCTGGATCCTCCTTGATACGCCCTATGTCTGTTTGTTCCTCGTTAGATTCGCCTTTTTCAGAGGACTGATCGGTCTGCTTCTCCGTTGCTTGCCCCGCCAAGAATGCCCCGTCAAGCTGGCCATCGCCATCGGTGTCAGCAATCATCGGATCGGTTCCCAGCACCAGTTCCTCAATATTGGTAAGACCATCGTCGTCAGGGTCATCGTCGCGGTGGTGGAATTCGCCGAGAGGAACTTCCCATTCGTCGGGCATGCCATCGCGATCGGCGTCGGTAAAGGTGGTGTTTTCGGCGGAGATGGTGAGATCGTCGAAGTAGAGCGGATACTGGCTATGTCCCATCAGGGAGAAGCGGTTGAGAAACTCGGCTTCATCTGACCATAACCCGAGGTTTCCCAGGGAGATTTTGCCATCAATGTAGAGATCCCAGACTTTGGCCTGGAAGTCCTGACGCAAGGTGAGATGCACCCATTCACCTACTTGTTGCCCATTGATGGTAGTGATGAAGCTCGCTCCGGTGGGTAACCACTCGCCGCCATTTTCCCCGTTCCCATTGAGTACAAAGAGCTCTCCATCGCGGTTTATTTTGAAGAACCCTGCGATCGAGCCTTCTGCATCGATGAACTGGGCGTCTTCGTCGGCATTTGCTCCCAATGCTGCCAGTACTGCCACCGGTTTCACATGGAAATCGCTGTAAACGATCGAATCTTCTGTATCTGCCGGGTCGAATCTAAGGCTTACCTGACCGGAGGGTCGCGATGGATTGATTCTCAGGGCATTTCCGGTTCCCTGCCCACCCGCAGCCACTTCTACAGAACCCTGCTCAACGCTCCACCCTCTCTGGCCATCCAGGTTTCCCGGCTCAAAACCATCTATCTTCTCAAATGATGTAGTGTAGGGAAGCGACTGCAAGTTCGGCTCAGCGGGCGGTGGCCCGGCTTCTTGTGCAGAGGCATTGAGTGCACTCAAGAAGAGAAGAGAAGAGAAGAGAAGAGAAGAGAAGAGAAGAGAAGAGAAGAGAAGCCCGCTCCTCGGGTATTAGTTTTATCATAGCCTTCATGATATCCGCCTTTCTTACCGTCAATTATGTGTTCAATTAAAACTCGAAAACGCATCCGGGATAGATCCCAGCCCTGCTTCTGCTAGACATATCAAGATATCTCTAACCGCTGAGGAAGTTAGTAATCAATCTTGGACAAGTGTTCAATCATAATTTCAAATATTTTTTCACAGGCATCCCACAGGGGATG
>JAGROY010000125.1 GCA_020439995.1 Verrucomicrobiia bacterium | reverse complement strand
TCAAGGGCATCTACGGCCGGGAGATGTATGAGACGTGGTATCAAATGACCGTCATGCTTCAAAGCGGGCTCAACCTTCAACCAATCATCACTCACCGGCTTCCCTATCAAGAATTTGAACAGGGCTTTCAAGCAATGAAGTCAGGAAACTGCGGCAAGGTAGTCCTCGACTGGGAGGCCTGATTCCTCTCAAGGAAAGTCGAGCGCCGTCCTTCCAGGCCTCTATCTATTTTGGTGAGGCGGAAGGCACGATCACTCTTCGGCTGGAAGTGGACGGTTGCCGCCTCAGGATGTCAGGCACTACCAGGTTGCTTGCATCGATCTCAAAGCCCTCTTCGAAAATCACGTTCCCGCGCTGCTTTGGCTGCCGGGCTTCGTCCAGTATTTCCCACGCCCAGTCTTCCAGCTGGAACGGCGGTGTGCATTTGCCCAGTCGGTACTGAAGATCTCCAATTTCAACGGCGCGCACAGTTTCGTCGGCGGTCGGAACGTTTGAAACCAGCTGTAGATCGAAGCTCAAATCACTGCTGTCAGGATCGTTCTGGTGAACTTCCACGGCTATCACATTGAGCCCAGCCTTCAGGTGCCCCGTATCGATCGATGTCCGCACATAGTTGTTCTCTTCAGCCTTCTTCGGCGACGAAGGTGCCTCCGTTGAGAACTGGATTTTGCCGCTAGGCATATTGTCACGTCTCACCTCTGCTCCGTTCAGGTAGACTACCGCCCCGTCGTCTCTGACCAGATCAATGGACAGCGATTTCAGCTTTTCAGGCGCTTCGACAGTGAACGTTTTTCTGAAATAGGCGGTGATCGGTTTATGATCTGGATCATTCCCCCATTCCAAAAGCGTGGTTTCGTCATCGTCTCCGTATCCCAGTTGCCCGCGTCCCTGCTTCCAGTCCGAGTCATCGAAACCAGGCAGATACCAGCCATCGCTCGCTGCGGTAGAGTAGAAATAGTTCCACTCGGACTCTTTCGAAATGAAGCTGACGCTATCGGCCAGTTCACCATTTGCAGCTTTCGCCTCCATCAACACGTCGAACAGTTCATTGACCTGCCCGATTCCCAGCGCTGGATTCTCCGCAGACGTCTTTGAAAGCACCAGCAACGCAAATTCCAGCATGGAAACTGCCTGTTGCGTCTTTCCTTCAGCCAGTCTTCGACGCCCCAGAGCGTCGAACACCGAGCCCAATTGATGCCAGGAGGCGGTATCGTTTCGAGTCCTCTGCAGACCGGACAAAGCATCATCGACGAGTTCCTGCATTCTCCCCTGACGCATCATCACTTTGTAACGCGTGTCCCGGTAGAGAGTTTCAAACTCAAGTGCAGAGTCCTCGTAAAGTCGTCCCCGGTTAAAGAATTCGAACCATGTTAGTGCCGGATCAATTCGATTCATTTTGAGAAGGAGCCGGGCTGCCTCCAGATGATACTCGGTATAGCTCTTCCGGTTGTCCCATGGAACCGATGTGACAGCGAGAACCCAGGATTCCAGTGCTTTTTCCTCGTCGCCAGCTGCCATCTGGAAGTTCGCAACCTCCGCCCAGGCAGCCCCGTTCCTAGGGTTCATCTCAGCCCAGCGCGGGCCGTGCTCAACCACCGCAGCAGCAGTGATTACGCCATCGTCCACCAAGGATTTGAACAACTTGTCGCTCCCTCCTTGAAGCCCCTGAACTCCTGAGGTGGATGCATTTCCATCCGGCGGAAATACTTTTGCCTCCATCAGCGAACCCACAATTGTTATCCGTTCCTCCTCAGGCATTCCACTGGAACTCAGCGGTTTTGAGATCAATTGCAGCAGGCGCAGCAGCTGCACCTGAGAACGAAACTGCAGCTGCAACGATTCGTCCAACGAAGCAAACCACGATGTGAACTCCGCCGACTTCCCGGCCAGCACATGGCAAATGATGGCTCCATTGAGGCAATCCAGGCGTTTCTGCCATTGCTCGTTGGTACCGCCAACTTCCAGCAGCCTGCGGAACAGTGGCACGTAGCGGGCTGCCTTTGCCCGGTCGAATCCGGAAGCTGACTGAAAAAGCACGTCAGGAAAGCCGTTTCCGTAGAATTGCAGCGCACGCACCACTCTATAGTCACGGCTGGATTTCGCAGTCAGCAGCGATTCCATGATCGCCGCGAACTCGTCCGGTTGATGGACGAGTGCCCCCTCCAGATATGCTTTGAAAATACGCTGACGCGGCTGCTTAATGTTTTCGTCCTCGAACATTGCCAGGGCGACGACGTCAACATTACGACCATAGTCGGCGATTCTTTCGCGCAGTGCAGGCAGCTCGAGCGCCACTGGGGCAAGAATGGAGAGGATACGCTCTTCAATGAACGGGTTGTCCACCTTCTGGTCTGCAATCCGTTCGGCCGCAGCGATCACTCTCTGGCGCACACCACTTTCCTCAACGACCGGCGGAGCTGGTTCCACGTCAGCATCGCCATCGTCGAGATCCACCACTTCGTTTTCTTTTCCAGGATCGGGCGTCGCCAGCAAGATGACTTCTGCAAGTGCAGCGAGACCTGGCTCCTCTATCGTCGCGACAAAATCCGGAATCGTCGTTGCAAGTGACTCATCGAAAGCCACGGGACCCGCCGCGCCACCACCAGTGCCTTCGATGGTTCGATTGCCAAACTGGTCTTCAATGTAAACGATTTGCTCACCCGTATCGTAACCCTCAGTGATTCTGCGGCGACCATCTGGAAGCGTATTAATTGAACGCGACTCCACGTTGCCGGAGGGGATAACAGCGGTTCCTGCTGGCGGCGGTACCTGAGGCATCTGCATTTGCGCCAGCTGGGACTGCAACTGCTGGCGCGCCGCCGCGAACTGCCGGAACTTCACCAGCATGGCCAGCATCCACGGCTCCCGGGCAAAGTTCTGCCCAAAGCGCATTTGCACACGCCTGCTGGAATAGCCGACTTTCCCAGCCGCAGTGAGCATGCCAATGAATTGCTCGGCCGTGATGCTGCCCGGCTGCAACGATTGCACCGCACCGTGGAGCAGTCGCCGTCCGATTCTTTCCCATTCGGGATCCGCGTCATCCGGTTCCCGCTGGAGGTAACTATCGATCAATGCAAAGAGCCCCTCTGGCGGCAATTGCCCACCTTGGTCGAAAGCAGTGATCGCCAGATTCACCACCGTCGAAATGGTTTCGTCAGTATCCAAGGGAGTAGCTGCCGTAGCGAGAAGTCGAAGTCCCACAGGCGCGGATTCGTCCGCAATGAGCTGCGTCACAAGCTCCGCCTCGTTCCCACTAAGCGCCGATGCGGTGCGGGACCAGCCATTATCTTTCGCCAATTCCGCGAGGTTGCTGAGCCGAATGCCGTACACTGTTCGCCCCCGCTGTCGGTAGGGAGCGCTCGGTGCCAAAAGGAGCGCGGCTATCGTATCTTTCTCAGGCGTAGCGGCCGCCTCCAGGAACGCGCGTATGCCGGGCGATACATCACTTCTAGTTGCCGCGAAGACAGAGGACAGCATCGAATTGAGGGCTTGACCGGGTACGACCGTCCGTCCCGCTTCCGATTGAAAAATCGCTACCAGCGGCGCAAAGCTGCGGCCCTGCGCAGTTCGGTTAGGCTCCACTTGCTGGACGAACGCTGCCAGAACCTGACTCTCGTAAGACTCTTCACCAGGTGAACGTCTCCCGCCCACACGCTGCGGCATCGCAGCCAACTTGCGGTAGTGAGTGAAAACGCGGGCACATACGTCAGGCTGATCGGCCACAGAAACGAGAATCGGGATTACATGCTGATGCAGATGCATCGAAGTCGATGCCTCGCCGGGATTCTTTGCCGCCAGAAATGCCTGAGCCATCGCTGAAGTCGGTATGGCTTGATCGCCAGGATTGTCTCCCGCCTTCTGTGGCTTGGCGAGCGAAGCAACCCACTTGTTTACCGAGTCCATCTGTGGTGTCTTTCGCTGGATGCCTCCCTGTCTTTCTAAAAACTGACTGAACCATGCCGCCAGATTTTTCTGCTGATCGACTGGCAACTTTTCCAGCTTCTGCACAGAAGTCGAAAACACGCCAGCTACGGCCGCCTGAGGGTCACTGTCAAAACAGGCCAGGGTCAACTTCGCACCAAAGGTGGCAGGCTTCGCGGAAGCTACGTGGTCAAGCATCCGTTTACGCACCGTCGATGGACATTGCTGCATCTGCTGGATCAAGTGACCATAACAGGAACCCGCCGAGAGGTACCGCAGCGGCCATACCTGAAACTGATCCACATCCTTTAACCAGGGCGACTCATCGAGCATCTGCAGAGTGACCGAATAATTATCGTCAAAGCGTGAACTGCGCACGGCGTATTCAAAACGAATCGCCATGTCATTGTCGCCCAGCGGGCCGTAACCACAGCTGACATATTTCTCGACAGCCAGCACAGTTAATCCCATCGGGCTGCTGAAGCGTTCGAGGAATTCCTTGAACGCATAGATCTTCGCGGATGGCTTTCCCGACTGGTAGCCTTGCGAGAAATTCTTCGTTACGAACTCACGTTGTCCCTCCACCGGGCCCAGATAAATTTCCGCAACACCATTGATAAACGCCCTGGCCGCCTCTGCACCTCCAGCATTGTAGGTAGTGGTCGTAAAGTTCGCCGCACTGTAAGGGACGTTACTCGATTGGTCCCTCACCTTGCGAATCGTCGAGAGTACGAGCGGCCCCAGATCGACCGTGATGTCCCGTTGCTGGGCTGTTGATTGAACGTAATTGACGAGTGAATCAGGATCTACACCATCGACGCCTTCATCAACCACAGCGGTAGCCACCTCCACAAAGTCAGAAGGATCGCAGCTGTATAGTTTTGAGAACGCGCGCATGGATCCGGCCAGCATGTTCTTGCCGGATTTTTCGGCCATCGGGATAATCTCGGTATCGATCATTTCCATGCTTCCAGCATCCACCGCCTGCCGGAAAAGGAACTGCGCGGGCTGAAGCTGAGGAACATAGGACGAATTGGAAGGATCAGAATAATAAAAGGTCTGATCAGGAGTATGGGTTGATCCGATCAGCTCCCTCGCCATGGCAGAGAACTCAGCTTCTGTGCGCCGACCTGGCATTCCGGCAAAACCCGATATCGAGGCGAATCCTGAGCTGGCCAGGGCTGGATGGCGCAGCATTGATTCGCAGAACTTTGTGTGCAGCTCAAGGCGACGCTCGGCGGCTTTCTTTGACCGCAGCTCCTGAGCCTCGTTGTCGTAGCCGTAGCTTCCGTCCGGCCGGTAGATGCTCATGACCCGTATGTCTTCACTGTAGAAGTCATCGGCGAGCGGGCTCATGATGTTCTCCACCCAGCGGAGGTTTCCAGTCTCGTCCGGCTCAACCGTATCAAGAAATGCCTGGATCAATTCCACAAGCGCTAACCGCCGAAAGAAGTCCTGCTCGTTCTGGAGCAGATTGGACAAGGTGTAGCCGTATTGCTGCAAATGCTCCGGCGGGAAATCCTTGAGCAATTCCTGAGCGAGTGGTTCCCCAATCGAATTGACGATCAAGCGCCAGCGCACACCATACAGGCTGGCATCTCCGGCCAGCAACTTGCGGTAGGCAGGCAGGGCAATGTCCGGCTTGTGCAGCAATTCCGCAGCAAAGGCGAACAGGGTGCGCTCCTGACTGGAAGCACCATCCTTTGGCTTCATTTTCTCAAGAACCACACCGCTCAATCCATAGGCAGCCACGAAGTCTGCCATTTGCCGGTAGTTGTAGTTGATGTTGTCCTGAGAGCCCGACTGCGCAAATGCTGACGCTGCCTCGGTAACCCCTGCCACTGCAATGGCGATGCCTCCCTCTTTGTCCCCCGCAGCGAAGGCATTCACGACTTCGCTGTATCTCGACGACCGCCGCCCTCGCATCACTGGTTGTCCCACAGCAGGAGTTCCGGCTTTTGCCATCACCTTTTCGGCTGACTCAACGTCACCAAAATCTTTTAACATGCTGCCGAGCGCCCGAGCTGTGCCACTTCCGCCATTCCAAAAACTCCCAACGAGTCTCAGCGCCGCTTCGGCGCCGGCTTTTCGCGCGGGATCATCGCTTGGATCCGCCAACAGTGCGGAGCCTAGAATGTATCTGTCGATCAAGCTTTTGTCCGCCTCGTCCTCCGCCGCACCCCGTGCAGCAAGGAACCACTGAATCGCTGCCGCGCTGTCCCCTTCCTTGGCTTCCGCCCACAGCCCCCCCAGGAAAAGGGCTTCGGCATCCTTGCTGTCCTTGGTTGCAACGGCTGCAATCGCCCGCTTCATGGCAGCAGAATCCCCTTGCTGCACAGCAAGCATGAGCTCCGCAAGTGGTTTCCCCTCTGTGGTACCACTACTGATCGCAGTGTAGATCTCCGACATTTCGGACGCCGTTAGCCCCGGAAGTACCTGCGGTTGAAATTCAATCGCCATCAGCGCGATGTCGTCGCCACCAGGAAGGTTCATCCAATTGATCAGCTCAAGCTGCCTCGGTGGCACCGCTGGCTCAGTCTCTGCGGGAACGGGCACACCCGGCTCTAAGAATAACTGGGCACTTGCCACACCCACGGACATCGACGGGATCAGCAAGGCACCTATCACTCGCGAGTAATTTTTCTTTCGCATATCAGAATTGTTTTTCATCCGGGGATTCGTTGCATTGCTCAGCGGCCAGGCGTTCCACCGTCTGTTGCGCTCGGGTTCCATCGCTTCTTTCGTGACCAGTCACCCGTCGTCGATGCTAAATCGACCGCTTCAAGCGAACGTCCACCGCCATCGGTCGAGGGATGCCATTTGTCAGAAAACTCCAACTGCTGGATGACGATGCCAGCCGGTGATTCAATCCGGAGTTTGTCGCCGCCATTGCTGAGCTTTCCAGAATACTCGCCGACTGGCACCACGTCATCCCCATATGATTTGGCAAATGCCTTGCGGCTGCGCACCACCACGATCGGCTTGCCGGGCTCCAGACGGCTTCCTTCTTGAAACAAAAAGTCGATACCGCCCGCAATACGAACACCGGCGAGATCAAGCGGCCGAACGCCAGTATTCGCCAACTCCAAAAACTCGGCATCTGCATCTCCCTCTGGATTGTAGTGGATCTCAGAGATCCGCAGGACGGAAGCCAGAACCAGTGTTTCGTCCATGTCATCGGGTTCAGCAGTCTTTCCGGGAGTCGCTACGGCAAACGTAACGAGGTTCCCTGAAGCATCACGCCCCTGTGAATGGCCGATGGCCTGCGGCTGAAATACGGCCCAGTCGATCGTGAGACCATCGGCCCCCAGGAACCCTAACACTTCACCATCATCAGATAACTTAAACTCAAGCCCTCCCCCTTTTGCTTTCTTCCCTTTGGCGAAGAAGGCCTGAACATCGTTGCCAGGAAGAAAGCTTAGCGGCGGGAACCGATGTCGGAATGGCGCGCTCGGGATATTATCAGTCAACCCGCACCCCGAAATATCGGCAGGAACAGACGCGAGATTTCGGAGTTCAACAAAATCGTCAGCACCGCCTCCACCCGCTGCCGCAAGCCATTCCGACAGCCTTACCGATCTCGCATCAGCGGTAGCCGTCGGAGTATTCGCCACTCCGAGGGTTGGGTTACACAACTGCCAATTGCCTTCGATACGACCGATCGAGTGGCCCGCTATCTGAGGCCCGAACTGCACAGAATCGACGGGGGCCTCACTGCTGCCTTGATCTGGCTTGATCAACAGGATCTCTTCTCCGTCGGCGCTGAGTCCGAAGTCAGCAGCCAGCGCTCCCGTTGTCGGATTCTTCCTGCCCAGTTCGACAACGAGATACTGCCCGGGGCGAATGATTGCTGACTTTGGAAACACAAATTTGTCCGGTTTCTCGCGATCGTCAGTCAGGCGGAAGCCACCCAGCTCAACATCCTCAAGTCCGTAGTTGTAAAGTTCGATCGCATCGTCATCTGCCGCCACCACTTCATTGATCATCACATCGCTGTGACCGGGCAATACTTCCCAGCGGGCAGCGTCAGGAAAAGTCAGCTTGCTCCCGGAGAGCAGCGTCACTTCAAGATCGATCGGAGAGCCGCCGTCACTCGTAAAGACAGCAGTGGAGTCCTGCGCGATCTGCAAAACACCGTCCTGAATATGGCGAAAGCTGGCGGCCCCTGGGTAGCGGAATGTAACAGCCCGCTGGCCCGGCGCAGCCTTGCCCAGCGGTGGCAATCCCAAAACCGTCAGGAGATGCGTCGCTGCCTCCGGCTTTTCTCCCGTCAGTCCCAGCAGCTTCCAATCGGGATGCTTCCCTGCCGTCCACGCGGAATCCGGAAGCGCAAACACAGCGGGCGTCTCCGCACTTGGGATCAAATTGTCGACCAACTGGATTGTGCCACTTCCACCGCGCACCACGGACTCACCACTGAAACGGCAGCGGTTTTTCTCAAACTGCACGGCGGCACCAGAGGCTGCCGACAGGGCCGTGTCCCAGCCGATAAAGCCATTGCCCGCTACGATCACTTCCACTGGTTCCCTCACTGCGATGGCCGCCTCCTTTCCAGACGTTGCCCGACTGAAGAGATTCCGCATCACCAGTGCGCGGCTGCCAAGTTGAACCACTCCTTTTGTTCCTCCGCCTGTGAACCGGTTTCCTTGAATGCTGGCCACGCCATCCATCGCATCATCCAGAAAAACAGCCCAGTCGCCAGTGACTTCACCGAAATCGCAATTCTCGATAAGCGCACTGCCGCCCGCCGCACGAACAAAGCCCTTTCCGCCCGCGAACTTGCATCCTTGAACCTCAACAGCGGTTCCTTGAACGGCCAAGATCTGACTCTCCCCCCGCCCAACTCTGACATTCTCCATCACTAGGTCGGTTCCCTGCGCCGTGACAATGGCCTCCGTGTTCGCTGCGCCATCGATCTCAGCGAATGCAATCCGGTTTCCCTTTGATCCCGGTTCGAATCGAAGGCCTGTCCACGTGCCGGCATCGGCAGTGACTGGCGATGCGAACCGCACTGGACGGAGATCGCTCCCCTTCACATCCAGAGTGCCTGCGATTCGCAATCCAGACTGGGCGGAAAAGAAAATGGTCGTCCCCTCGCTGACGCGCAGAGTCCTCCCATCCGGCACGCTGAATTCGCCCGTCACAAGATAGGGCCCGCTTGCGGCATCCCACGTGGCATCTCCTGCGAGCGCGCCCGAAACCTCAGTCATCGCGCCAGTATCATACCAAACCTGGAGAGTCGACTGGTCCGCCACGGCACCATCGCCGCCCAGCATTTCGATCACCACTGGCGTGATTCCCGGCGATACCAATGGGTCAGTGGAGGTAGCCCGCATCATCCACGTTCCCGCACGCAAATCGATCTGTGTCGGTTCGCGTCCGTTGATTCGCACATTCACCACGTCGGCGGGGTCAAACCGGCCATATAGTAGAAAGTCAGGGCGCTGGGTACGGTGAAAACCGCCAGCAAATTCGAGCGTTGTTCCAGCGACCGTGTAGCCGTCAATTTGACTCTTCACAGCAGCGATGCGCCTTGGGATGAACGATTTAATTTCATCGATTTCCGACTCAGGAACCCAGGAACCTAACACTTCATCCACGATACGATTCAGCACTTCAGGCCGGTAGTTGGTATCCAGAAATTCGCGAATATGATGAAAATACATCCGAACCGCCTCCGGAGTTTTGAAAAGCCTGCGGAGCCCAGGCGTGTTGCCATAAGCGAAGATGCTCTTGGTCAAATCCTCTGAAGGGTCACCCCTGCCCAGAATCGAGTCGAGATCGTATGGTACCAGTCGGAACCGTCCGTCACCGCCGCAGAACATCGCGTAATCGTCGCCGCGTCCCGTAGGAAATCCCCCTTCGAGGTTACAAAGCAAGGTGTCCAAGGCGAAGTAGCGCATCCACTGGTCAACGTCGACGATCTGTTCCAGCTCAGCCAAAAACTGCGCATCAGAAAGACCGGATTCGTTCTCGCGATCCAACATTTTACACAGCTGGATCACATCCGAGTAGTCGTCCAGGGAAGCATTGTTTCTCTTTCGGTAATAGGTGCGGTAGTTGCTCACTTGATCACCGCGATCGTTAAGATTCGCCTGGCCGACACCTCGGTAGAGGTTGCCGATCGATTCGGTCGGAAAGTGCGCGTCGATGTAGTCGCTGTTCAGCACCTCATTGCAAGTATAGTGGCCGAACTGCGGCAATCCTGAATTCGTCCAGTCCTCGCCATTCATGGTGAGCGTCACTGCGGTAGCGCGCGCGGCGGGAAATCCCACGACTTGATAGATGGCGGAGCCCAGCACCTGAGAGTGTGTGTGCTGGCTGTTCAAATTGATATCCTGAACTCCCTTCCAGGGGTCGTCCGCTGGAAATGTAACCCGGATCCCCGGCGGAAACGCCGAACGACTGCCGTTGCCCCGCACTCGCATCGTGCAAAGATGGCGGACACGAGTGCCCCCAGGATCGACACTGATAAATGTCCCGCTGTACCTGTTATTGTAGACTGCATTGTTACTGGAACGGCCGGCAATCGAACGCAACAATGCAATCTCGCTACGTGGCATGATGATTTTATATGCGGGACTCTGTTCGCCACTGATGATAGCGACATCGCTAAAGCTATCGTCCACCTGAACGAGACAAAGTGCCTGACGTGCAGGTACTGGAGAAGTGAGCGGATCCCGGCCTTCTGCCACTGTTAGTTCCGGCCAGCGGCGGACGCTGCCATCGTCAGAGGTCGCCTCGATGAGGTACTCGATAATCGAGCCATCTCGCTGGGAAGGGATCGCTCCGGACCAGGTATCATCGTCCGCTGGAGCGAGATCGCTCGCTTTGAACGACGACGTGCCATCCAGGCGGTAGAGCACGCGAGCAGTAGCCACTTTGCCCGATAGTTCAGCAGTCACAGTGATCGAATTCCGCGAAGTTGGAATGGCAGGATTGTGTTCCACTTTGCCAATGAATGGTGCTTTGTTAGGCTGAGACACCGTGTTCTCTTCGCCAGGTGTGCCGCCTGGCGTTTTGCTGAATGTCCAGGCATGGGCAAAGTTATTGTCAGTCATGGGGTCGAGGAGTTCCAGAGACATGCCTTCGCCATCGTCCGGCGCTACCCATTCCCAGTGGTCGTACGATTTCAGCTTGGTTGTTCGCAAGGTGGCCCAGTGTCCGGAGTCCGCGTAGGCTACGATGTCGACCCGATCTCCCCCGGCATCCTCAAGTTCGATGTCCTCCGCAGAATTGCTCAACCGCCCGGAGTATGGGCCGACGACATTGGTGATCGCAGGATGCAACTGCTGAAATGCTGCCAAATCAGCCGCAACCACCAGATATCCGCCCGCAGGAATCGCAATATCGGAAAACGTGTAGTCCACGCCTCTGGAAAACCGCCATCCGTCCAGCGCTACCGGCGTGCTTCCGTAATTGAACAATTCGATGAATTCCTCCTCCTGCTTCTCTCGCTGGCTGGCACCGAAGAGTTTTCCAGGATTGAAGTGAATCTCGTTAATCACGACTCCCGCGTTGCCGAGCTCGACCAGTATCACGCCAAGACTGAAAAGTGCTCCGATCCAGATCATTCGGAAAGAATGGCTCCTTCCAACTGCGAACACGCGATGACTCAACCGAAACCCGATAATTTCCAACATGCTGTGAGACTCGTAAATATGGGAACAAACGTCAATCCTGCGCATCCACTAATAGACGCACGAATGGGTGAAGTATTTGTAAAAAATCTGTAAACTTCTCAAAAAATCAGGATCCCGAAACAATCAAAGATTGGCAGCCAAGTGCATTCTCGATCCTGCAGGGGCTAATCCAGAAAGGATCAAATATAGATTTTATACTAGAGATTAAAATCACATATATTATATTAAATTCTGAATTACCTTGAATTTATCGATACAAGACATGGCTACTAAAGAACTTACCCGCTGCGAGATCGAAGAAATTGTGGTCAAAAATGCCGCAAAATACCGAAAATACCGTCGGATGCTGCTGGAGAATCCGAAGAAGACCATTGAGATGCAGCTGAACAACACGCTGCCGGAAAATGTCATCGTTGAATTGATTCAAGAGTCACCCAACCGGATTTTCGTCTGTCTTCCTCACGTGGTTGAGCACGGCAGCGAGCTCTCGGACGAAGATCTGGAGCAAATTGCAGGTGGCAAGGGCGGAGGTGACACCTACCCGTGCAATGAGAAATCGGGGGGATTCAATACGCGGAACGAATACAACGTGGGCTTGTAGCTCACACGGGGCTCTACGGGCGGTTCCTTGCGGAACTGAAGAGCCGCGCCACAGTGTGGGAGTGGCCGATGAATTAAAGAAAGAGAAACCTGACCTGCACAAGAAGCTGCATGAGGTACCCCACAAGCCGGGAGTCTACCTCATGCGCGATCGTCTGAACCGCATCATTTATGTGGGAAAGGCCAAGAGTCTGCGCAAGCGATTGAGCAGCTACTTCACCCCTGCGCGGAGCAAGATGGCAGATCTCAAGACCAGGGCGCTGATCAAGAGCATCTGGGACTTCGAGATCCATACCGTTCGAAACGAGGCCGAAAGCCTGCTACTGGAAGGTAAGCTGATCAAAGAGTATCGCCCGAAGTACAACATCAGCTTCCGCGACGATAAACGCTTCCTCCTGGTAAAAGTGCATCTGGAGGAACCATGGCCCCGGTTTCAGCTCGCCCGGATGCGCAAGGAAGACGGCGCACGCTACTTTGGCCCGTTCGCGCATTCCGGTGCCCTGAGGACGACAATCAACTGGATGAATCGCGAATTCGGCCTGCGCTCGTGCCGCCCCATGCGGCCGGGCGAACATGACTATAAGCATTGCAACGACGACATCATCAAGAATTGCACAGCTCCCTGTATCAACAAAATCGACAGGACTGAGTATCTCAAGCGGGTCGAAAAGGCCTGCAACTTCCTCGACGGGCAGTCGAAAGAGACGGTAGTAGCGCTCGAACAGGAGATGCAACATGCCGCAGCGAAGCTCGACTTTGAACGCGCTGCGGAATTGCGCGACATGCTCGACTCATTCCGCAAGACATTGACTCCTAAACGCAAATTCAACCGCGGGCGCGGCGTGCGATCGGCAATCAATCCAGTCGAAGACGTGAAAGAACTCCAGGAAGTGCTCCGTATGGATACCCTGCCAGCCATCATGGAATGCTTTGATATCTCCAATATCTCAACGACGCACTGCGTAGCGTCAATGGTTCGCTTTAAGAACGGCGAGCCCGATAATCAGAGTTATCGCCGCTACCGGATCAAAACGGTTAAGGGACAGAATGACTTTGCCAGCATGGCGGAAGTCGTGCGTCGGCGCTATTCGCGGATCCTGCTGGAAGCCCGGGAAGCAGATCCAGAAACAGCAGAAGCCAGCCAGGAGAATCCTCTGGACGCCCTTCGGCGCATTGGCGACTCACTGGAAGGCCGCCGCCGAGGCACAGGATCGCGACGCTTCGTGCGCCTGCCGGATCTGGTCATTGTAGACGGGGGAAAAGGACAACTTTCCTCTGCAATGGGTGAACTGAGGCGTCTGGGACTGCAAGAGCTGCCGTTGATCGGCCTCGCCAAAGAGTTCGAAGAAATCTACCGGCCCGGAGTTTCAGAGCCGCTGATTCTTCCCCACGAAATGGGAGCCTTGCGCTTGCTCCAGCGGATCCGTGACGAAGCTCACCGTTTCGCAAATGGTTACCATCAGTTGCTGATGAAGCGAAGGATAGACGAAAGCGTCCTCGACGACTGTCCCGGCGTAAGCCAGAATCGGAAGCAAGTGCTGCTCAAAGCATTTGGCTCCGTCGCCCGCCTGAGGAAAAAATCTGCCGAAGAATTGGCTGCCGTGAGCGGGATCAGTGACAAACTCGCATTGGAAATCGTCCAATTTCTTAAGACTCACTGATTCGCCGCCGATCTCGCAGCCTTTTTCATCGCCCGTTCTGCAAATTGTGCTAGAAATTTAAGAACTCCAAATCATGCTCAATCCTATTCCTCCCAAAAAGAATCCGCTGCTGCGGGTGTCTGCCATTCTCGTCTGTTGCGGCTCGTTGACCGCATTTGCACAAGAAACCCGCCGGGCGGAAATCGCCGAGGAAGACGCGATGGAGGCGAATGAGACGATCTCTACCGACGTGCCGGAGACCGAAGAAATCGCGCCGGGACAGGGCGGATTTTCTGCTGACGATTTGGAGCTACAGGATGTCCCTGAACCGCCCGCCGTGCCCAATGATCTTTTCATTCCTGAGCCTGAGGCAGTCTCGGCAAACTCGTACGATCCCGCAGATCTTCCTCCAGAGGTGCCCTTGGACCAGGGCCTGGGTGGTGACACCGCCATTGTAGCCTCCTGGCAGACGCAGGCAGACGCCCGCACTTTGCTCCTCACTGTTCCGGCTCCACGCGGCCAGATTGTGGATCGCAACGGCTACTGCCTGGCTTACAACAAAGTAGGATTCCACTATTCCATCCAATTCCCCCGATGGGATGATCCAAAGCCGGTGCAAATTCTGGCGTATGCACGGCAGCGCATCGAATTTCTGGACAAGCGCACGCCAGACATGCCCTGGTCGATCAAAGACAAGGACATCCTCGATCACTACCAAAACCGGCGCTGGGTTCCGCTCATCAATCCCCGCCTCGTCAAGCGCTCCGACTGGGAAGACATCCAGAAGGAAATGATGACTGGCATCAAGGTGCAGCCAACCTACTATCGCTCCTACCCGCATCAGACTCTGGCTGCTCACTTCCTGGGCTACGTGGGTAAAAAGCGGCCGATGTCGACCGGCCCCATCGAGATGGGCGAACCGCTCACGATCGAGGGAGAAGGCAGAACCGGTCTGGAAAAAACCTACGACAAGTACCTTGTGGGCAAGCCCGGCGAGATCAACGTCATCTTCGACGCCGACGGCAACAAGCTTTCCGAAGATATCCGAAAAAATCCAGTGGAAGGCAATCATGTGGTGACGACCATTGAACGGGAGTTCCAGGAGATCGCTGAATCTGCCCTGAGCAGACACACTCGTGCAGGTGCCATGGTGATCATGGACGTATGGGACGGGGACATCATCGCGATGGCATCCTACCCGACTTTTAACCCGAATTCGTTCGTTCCCGGGATCAGCCAGAAAGACTACACCAAGCTGATCGAAGACAAGCGCAACCCGCTCTACGCCCGCGCCTATCAAGGCCAATATCCTCCAGCGTCCACATTCAAAGTCCCAGTTGCCCTGGCTGCGCTGGAGACAGATCTAATTTCACCCAGCACCACCTTTAATTGCGGCGCGTACTACAAAATGCCTTACGGCGGCAGCCGACTCTTTCCAAATTGGCACCGCAAAGACGAAGGGCCGATGAATGTCCGGCGGGCATTGAAACGCTCCTGCAACACGTTTTTCTATCAAGCGGCCAACAAGATTGGAGCCGAACCGATCTTGTCTATGGCAGCCCGCCTCGGATATGGATCAAAAGTGGGGCTCCCTGTCGAAGGAGAATCCTCTGGCCTCCTGCCTTCTCACGAATACATGCAGAAAGAGTACGGTTACCGCCTGGTGGGCGGTGCTCTGGCTAACCTTTCGATCGGGCAAGGTAAGATCCTGGCGACTCCTCTGCAGATCGCACGTGGAATGTGCGCCGTTGCCAACGGCCAGTATCTTCCCAAGGCTCGACTCATCAAGCACATCCAGGATTTAGATGGCAACATCATTGAGGCCTTTCCGATCGAAAAAGAAGGCAGTCTGAGTGTCAATCCAGGGAATTTGAAAGCCGTCCATGCAGGAATGCGTGGCGTCGTATCGGACGGTGACGGCACTGGAAAGGGTGCTGATATCGGCTACCCGCAACTGGGGGGCAAGACAGGAACAGGACGGTGGAGGGAAACCAGAAACGTGGCGCTATTTG
>JAGROY010000124.1 GCA_020439995.1 Verrucomicrobiia bacterium | reverse complement strand
AAGGCGGGCATGATGATCACGATCATGATCATGCTGAAGGCGGTGGCAAACTGAACACCTACGTGACCGTGTATGCCGTTGTCGTGTCCCTGCTCGCTCTCGGCCTCGCTCAGCAACTCTGGAGAAACCCCAAAAAGGCAGCCTAACAAGATGCTCAATAAATTGATTAGACTGAGTCTGGCTCAGAGAGCGCTGGTAGGCGCACTGTCGCTGGTGGTTCTGCTACTGGGTGCCAAAAAGGGCCTGGAGCTTCCAGTCGATGTCCTGCCGGACCTAACAAAACCCACCGTCACCATCCTGACAGAGGCACCAGGATTTGCCCCGGAGGAAGTCGAAACCCTGGTGACGATTCCACTCGAAAACACCCTGATGGGCGTCAGCGGAGTGAGCCGGTTGCGGTCGACCAATGACATCGCGCTGTCCCTGATTTTCGTCGAGTTCGACTGGGGCACCGACGTCCATCAGGCGCGGCAGTTCGTCCAACAACGACTCTCAGGAACCAGTGAAGTGCTGCCGCCGGGAGTCACGCCCTACATGACGCCAGTCGCATCCTTGATGGGTGACATTATGATGGTGGGACTGAGGGACCCTTCAGGAAAAACCAGTCCTCGCGATCTGCGGGTGCTGGCTGATTGGGTAGTCGGCCGCCGTTTCCAGTCCGTTCCTGGAATCGCGGAAGTCCTCAGTATGGGTGGCGGGGTGAAGCAAATTCAGGTGCAACCCAATCCCGAAAATATGTTGGCAATGGGCGTCACATTCGAACAGGTGCGAGACGCTGCAGCAAAATCCGTTCGCAACACGACCGGCGGATTTTTGACTGAACAGGCTCAGGAGATCATGGTGCGGAACCTGGCGATGACCACGGATCTCGATGCCATCGGCGACACGGTTGTCGTTCATGAAAACGACCGGGCGATCCGCATCAAGGACGTCGCCGAAGTCGTGTGGGATATCGAACCAATGCGCGGCGACGCGGGAATGGGCACCAAGTTGAACGCGGACGGCAGCGAGAAGGAAGGCGTGGCCAAAGGCGATCCAGGAGTGATCATCAATGTGCGCAAATCCCCGGGCTTCGACACCATCGACCTGACGGACAAGATCGAAACGATCATGGATGACCTCCGCACCACCCTGCCAGAAGGTGTCGAACTCCTGACGCTCTACAGGCAGCGCGATTTCATCGATCTCTCGATTGGCAATCTCGAAGAAGCCCTGCGCGACGGTGCCATTATGGTCTCGGTGATTTTGTTCCTGTTTCTGTTCAACTTCCGCGTCACTTTCATCACACTGACGGCGATCCCGCTTTCTCTTGCTATCACCGTTCTCGTATTCGACCTCCTCGGCCTCAGTGTCAATTCGATGACACTCGGGGGACTGGCAGTAGCCATTGGGATGGTCGTCGATGATGCGATCGTCGACGTCGAGAATGTGTTCCGGAGGCTTCGCGAGAATGCCGAATCCGAATCCCCCAAGCCGAGACTCGAAGTCATTGCTCTCGCCTCGGGAGAAGTGAGGTCATCGATTCTCTATGCCACCATCCTAATCATTCTCGTTTTCCTTCCGCTTCTCGCTCTGAGCGGCGTCGAAGGCAGGCTATTCACGCCTATCGCGATTGCCACGATCGTCAGCATGGCAGCATCGTTTGTCGTATCCCTTACCGTGATTCCTGTGCTCAGTTCGTTTTTGATCAATCCGAAACCAGGCAAAGTCCACAAAGACGGGTGGGTCGTAAGGGCGTTGAAGAAGGTCTTCACGGCGACCTGGTTGCGGTTTTCGCTCGCGCAACCTCTGCTTCTGTTCGCGCTCACCGGGGCGCTGCTTTTCTACAGCTACACAGCCTACACAAAGATGGGAGGCAACTTTCTTCCCGCCTTTCGCGAACCCACCGCTGTGGTAGCGATGACCACTGCACCCGGGACATCCCTCAAGACAACCACCGAGCTTTCCCGAACTGCCCAGGATTTGCTGCTCAAAGTTCCCGGCGTCGAAACGGTGGGATATCGCGTCGGCAGGGCCGAACGAGGAGATCATGTTGTGCCGGTTTCCACAGTTGAATTCGATGTCGAGTTCAATGAAATCGGCGAGAGCGATAGGCAGGGCACGCTTGACCAGATCCGCGCCACCATGCGCACGATCCCTGGAACCTTCAGCGCCATCAGTGGCCCCCTGGCGGACCGAGTGGGACACATGTTGAGCGGCGTATCAGCAAAAGTAGCGGTTAAAATCTACGGGCCGGATCTGGCAGAACTCCGCCGTCTGGGAAACGACGTCGCTGAAATCGCACGCGCCATCCCCGGCCTGGAGGAAGCACGGACGGAACAGCAGGCTCCCATCCCGCAGTTGCGGATCGAGGTCGACCGCAAACGTGCCCTCGCCTATGGCGTGACTCCGGGTGACCTCAATGACGAACTGGCATCGCTCATGGGTGGCGACACGGTAGCGCAGGCCTACGAGGGGCAACGGGTCTACGACATCGTCGTCCGCCTCCCCCCCGAGTGGCGCGAAAATCCAGATCGACTGGAGAACCTCTACATCGACTCCGCCAGCGGCCAGCGTATACCGCTCAGCTACGTTGCCGATATTCGACAAGCGACCGGACCGAATACGATTCTCAGAGAAGATACCCTGCGCCGATTCGTTGTCTCCATCAACCCGACCACCTCGGACCTCAATTCAGTCGTCGAAGAACTTCAGGAAAACGTCACGAATCAATTGAAGCTCCCCACAGGCTACGCCGTGTCATTTGAAGGAGAGTATGAGGCACAGCAGGAGGCGACCCGCATCATCGTCACCACATCAGCGATCATCCTCGTGGTGATCGTCTTCCTTCTTTACAGCTACTTTCAGAGCTTTCGCTTTGTGTTGCTGGTGCTCACGAACATTCCCATATCACTCATCGGAGCGATCTTCTACACTCAGTTTACTCTGAACAATATCAGCGTGGCAACGCTTGTTGGTTTTATCGCCATCACTGGCATCGCAGCGCGCAACTCGATCATGATGATATCGCACTACCTGCACCTTATCAGGCATGAAGGCGAAGGCTTCACCTACGAGATGGTTGTCCGGGGCACTCTTGAGCGACTGGTGCCTGTGCTCATGACGGCGCTTGCCGCCGGCATTGCTCTGGTGCCGCTGATCCTCGCTGCGGATGAACCAGGTAAAGAGATCCTCAACCCGGTAGCAATCGTTATTGTGGGTGGCCTTTTTAGCTCAACGATACTCGGACTGGGAATCACCCCAGCCGTCTTCCTCAACTTCTGCCGAAAGGGCGCTGAGAAATCCGTGGCCCGCGATGCTCCCGCGTGCGGATAATCACATGTGTCGAACTTGCAATAAAATCCGACGAACGATTGAACAAATTCCCGGGCTCACCCGACAAAACCACGAACAAACCAAAACCAAACCATTAGAAAAAAAATGAGAAGCATAACGACATTCCTTAGCACAGTTGCCATTGCGGCGGTGTCGACCCTGTCCACGTTTGCAGAAGATGGGCATGATCACGAAAAGAAAGTAGCGGGTCCGAATGGCGGACGCGTGATTACCTCGATCGAACCCCATGTGGAATTCTTCGTCACCAAAGACCGCAAAGTCCAGCTCACCTTTCTGGATGAGAACAACAAAGCGAAGGAATTCTCCGCAGACACTCTCAAGCTCACGGGCGGCAAGCGCCTTGCTCCAACACAGCTGAGTTTCGCCAAATCCGGGAACGCCTACGTGTCCGACAAAGCACTTCCCGATGGAAAAGCGATCCCCGTGGTTCTTCAAATCAAGCTGGACAAGAAGAGCAAGAAAGTGACCGAGAAATTCAACGTTGATCTCAGCGAGTGCCCCAGTTGCGATCACCTCGAGTATGCCTGTATCTGTGCTCACGGTGATGATGGCCATGATCACGAAAAAGAGAAAGCAGACAAGAAGTAAGCCGAAATATCGTGCGATATCAAAGCCCCATGGTGCCAGTGGTGCCATGGGGTTTTCTGCTTCCGGATTTCGCAATTGCCCCTTGCCGACAGGAAGGCATTCGAGAATCCTAGCCGATGCCTGATTCTGCCAGCCTGAAAGCTCTTTTTGATCCCCAGTCATTCCGCGCTGAGGGGCACAAATTGATCGATTTGCTCGCCGACAGTCTCCAGCACTCGCTTGCTGGAGAGGGAAACGCACGCACATCACAACAGCCAAACCAGTCCGCAGCCCACTGGCGCGACCACCTTCAGGCTGCGCTCGCCGGAAACGCTGCACCAACAGCAGCATCGGAACTATTTTCGCAGTGGATTGGCCAATCGATCAAAACCCATCACCCACATACCATGGGTCACCAGGTTGGCGTCACAGCGCCCATTGCAGCATTGGCAGATCTGTTAGGCTCTTTGCTCGATACGGGCAATGGCGTGTTCGAAGTGGGAGATCCGGCGACTGCGGTAGAGCGGGCGGTCGTGATGGATCTGGCTCGCCGCCTCAATATGGGTGAGAATGCAGGCGGGTATCTCACATCCGGCGGAACTTTGGGAAATCTCACTGCTCTCCTAGCGGCAAGACAAGCGGCAGCTCCATTCGATGCGTGGAAGCATGGGAACGATAACACGCGCCCCTTTGGCGTTTTAGTATCTGAACAGGCTCACTATTGCATCGACCGTGCAGCCCGGGTGATGGGATGGGGTGAGCGGGGCGTCATAAAGGTGCGAACCGACGCCCAGTCGCGCATGCAGACTGGCGCTATGCAGGAAGCACTGGATAGCACCCGTGCTGAAGGAATCCAAGTGATCGCCGCAGTTGGCAATGCCGGCACCACCGCCACGGGAGCGTTCGATCCGCTGGACGAAATAGCTGAATTTTGCCGTGTGAATGGCCTCTGGTTCCATGCTGATGCAGCCCATGGAGGTGCCGTTGTCTTTTCCCCGAAGTATCGGCATCTGTTGAAAGGAATTGAATACGCCGATTCGATCGTCATTGATTTCCACAAACTCATGATGTCGCCATCGCTCACCACTGCGGTTCTTTTCAAGCGAGAGGCCACATCATTCGGCGCGTTTGCCCAAGAAGCGAAATACCTGTGGCGCACAAAAGATCCGATCTCTGTGGGAGGAGATGCCCTCCCCTGGTTCGACGCCGCTCATCGCACGATGGAATGTACCCGCCCCATGGCCGCACTCCGGGTCTTTGCCCTGCTGGCGAATCATGGTGACAAGGCAATCGCGAACTACGTTGAATCCGTCTTTGCCGCCGCCCAGGAGTTCGCCAAAATCATTCAGACCACGCCAGGATTCGAACTGCTCACCCCTCCGACGGCCAACATCATCTGCTACCGCATCGCACCACCGGAACTCACTGATGCTGAGAGCGACGCCCTCAATACTGCGGTGCGCACCCAGCTCATAAGCGAAGGCAACTTCTACATCGTCGAAACTAAAATCGCAGACCGCACGTGGCTTCGCAGCGCCATCATGAATCCGTTCACGTCTGGCGAGCACTTCCGCAGTCTACTTGAAACATTGTTGAGAATCCGGGAAGAGATCAATATTTGATATTCGTAGGAACGCCGTCTACGCTTTAACCTATGATCGAGGGCTCAGGCACTGCATTGACTGACGAGCGCGAGATTGAGCACTTCCAGTGTATCGATCTTCATCTTCCAGCGGAAGTAAACATACGCCGGGGCGACCGGCAGGCGGTTCGAATTACGGCGGATGAGAATGTGCTGCCGCTTATAGCGACCACTGTGATGAATGGCACGTTGCGCATTGTTTCAAATGTTCAGTTTAAACCAGTCACGGCCATTGGCATCGAGATTGAGATTCCAACTCTGTCTGGTGTAAACGTCCACGGCTCTGGCAATGTTCGACTTGATTCAGTGACCGACAACGAACTCTCGCTGGTGATCAACGGCTCAGGAAACATAACCGGGAAAGGCACTGTGAAAACGCTGCACGCCATCAGTAATGGCAGTGGCAATCTTCTCTTAAAGCACCTGACTGCACAGACCGGTCAGGTCGCTACCAACGGCTCGGGCAATGCTGAGATCAATGTCACCTCAACGCTGGCCGCTTCGATCAGCAGCAGCGGCAGCATCACATGCCACGGGTCACCACCGGGTACGGTAAAATCTCAGAATGCAGGATCTGGTCAGCTGGAATTCTGTTGAGTGCAGCTACTTCGGCACGATAACGATCTCGTGTTGCACTGGCGTCACTGTCGATTTTGCAGCCTCATGGAGGGCGTCATCTTTCGCAAACAATCTCCTGCGAATGATGCCAGTCGCGGCACGTATGTCTTCGTCCTCGGGTAACAGGCTTTCGTACGAACGGAAGCGCGTGATCATTTCCTTGATCATCGGAGTTTCGAACTGCTGCTTTTCAGCGACTGCCGCGAGAACCTTTTGGAACGGCTCGCTGAACGGATTGTCGAGATATTCCGCAGCAAGATTGACTCCTGCTTCGAGTTGCTCCTTGCTAAAAGTTTTCGTAACGCCTCCCCAGGTCACCTCAGCTTGAGACTTTGGCAAATGGTTCACCACAAGAAGCAAGCGGTTGAGATCCTGATTGAAGGGAACGTATGGGAGGATACTGCGGGTGCTCCTTGGGCCATCACTTCCACCAGGGAAACAGAAGGGATACTTGGTGCTGATCGCGCTCACTTTGCCGTCCGCGAACGACAGAACGGTGTGGCCACCTGTGCCTTCCGATTTCCCGGCCGTCCAGTCGACAGCAATCTTCCCGAGATCGCCTTTTAATCCGAGTCCGCGAAGGAACGCGTGAGCCATCACCAGATGACCGTTTTCGGATGGGTGCACGCCATCGCCGCCGCCGACGTGATAGTCGTTGCCATACTTTGCTTTAGATGCAGTCATCGCTGCCATCATGTCGTCGAAAACATTAGCAAATGGCAATTTGTTGTCTGCTGCGAGCTTGGCGGCAATGTCGCGAAGGCGTGACAGGTTTTCATTGTAGACCTGATCAAACGTCGGGCGATCTGACGCGAAAGTCTGGCTGTCGACAATTCCCGGGGATCCAACAACGACAGTAGCACCTGCCTTTGTCATCCGGTTCACAATCGCCCGCATCCCATCCTCGTAGGTAGCCCCGATGCTGTCCTCGTATGCCCTGTAGCTTCCGTCATTCATGCCGAAACATGTGGTCACCACATCAGCACCCCACGGAACAAGATCGTTCTCCATCCTGCTGGCGAATCCGGGTGCACGCTCACCGCCCCAGCCGAACTGACAAGACTGCACTTCGAGCTCCGGCATGCAGGCAAGAAGATATGCCTCAATGTACTTGCTATACATCTTCTGCTCCGTAATCGAATCCCCCACAATCGCGAGGCGGTCACCTCGCTTCAAAACCAGTTCACTGGGCACGGCACTGTTCCTCGCGAGCGCTGCGCTCGGTGTGGTATCCGCAGCGAGATCACCTACAGCAAATTGAATTCCTGCGAGGTAGTGCTGAAGCACTGTCGGATTCCAGTACGTCTCTTCTCGGTGACCGAGGTTGCAATAGAAGACCCGTCCAGCACCATAGCTCTGCACCCATCCGACGGCGTAGTCGCCATCTGCGCGTTTCATCCCGCCCTTCTTCATGTCAGTGCCAGATGGATCGAGGCTCAACAGCACCCGCAATCGCTCACGGGAGTAAGGCTCTTCTTTGTACTGATAGATCTCATCGATGATATTGATACTGTCACCGTGGAAACACTCGCACGTAGCATGATGAGGATCTTCGACTTTCAGCTTCACTGTCTCGTGCCACGGATGGCCATCAAAGTACCCTCCCATCATTTTTCCATATTCCTCCCAGCTGTAGAACGTATCGCTGGCCGAGTGAATACCGATGAGTCCCTTGCCACTCTTCACGAACTCCGAGAGCGACTTTTGCGACTCCGCATCGGTGAATAGTTCCCCGGTCGTGTTCAACATCATGACCGCGTCGAAGCGTTTCAAATTGTCTGCCGTAAATACCGCAGGATCTTCGCTATGCTCAATGGTGAACGCTCCCGTCTTTTTGCCCAACACATCCATCGCGACTACCCCGTGTGGTATGGAGCTGTGCCGGAATCCTTTGGTCAGCGAGAACACGAGGATTTTCCTCGAGGCGGCGGGCTTGGCCGGTGCCTCAGCAGGAGCGGCAGCCATTATCTTGTCCTTGTCATCGCTCGACACCGTCTTGGTGATTTCGTCGACTGAAGCAAAGAGCGATCCGGGTGCCGAAACGGCAAAAATTGCCGCGGATAGAATGGTAAGCGGGTGGTGGGAGCAGAGTCTGAGTATTTGCATATGAGTCGAAGCGGTCGGAAAATTTCAGGAGGAAAATGACAGATTCCACCTGACCGCCAAGAACAATGTTTCCTCCGATGGGTAGTTGGAAGCAAATTCGGAAAACCGGTAGCAGCAGGTCGGACCAGTAGTTCGAGTCGTGTAGCGCTTCTCGTGCTGCGCCATCGCCTGCGTCGACTTACCCTTGCGCGCCATCCGGTGCTCCGTCCCGGAGACTACACTTGGGACTCAAGAAATTCACCAGTCGAGCGAAACTTCCCATAGCGCTGATCGAGCAGTTCGTCCGTGGACATTTTGCTGAATTTCTTCAAGTCTGAAAGGACGGCATCTTTGAGATTGGAAGCTGAGGCGATCACGTCCGTATGGGCCCCACCTTCAGGCTCAGGAATCACATGGTCGACGATACCAAGATTCCTCAGATCTTTCGCAGTCAAACGCATTGCTTCCGCAGCCTCGGGAGCATGTTTTCGGTGCTTCCAAAGAATCGCGGCACACCCTTCCGGGCTAATTACCGAGTAGTAGGCATTTTCCATCATCATTACCGAGTTCGCTACGCCAATCCCGAGAGCACCGCCAGAGCCGCCCTCACCGATCACGACCGCGATGATCGGAACCTTAATCAACATCATTTCCCGAAGGTTGAAAGCGATAGCCTCGGCAATGTTCCGCTGCTCAGATCCGATCCCTGGAAATGCTCCGGGCGTGTCGATCAGTGCCACTATCGGGCGATTGAACCTTTCCCCCATGCGCATCAACCGAAGCGCCTTCCGGTACCCCTCCGGGTGAGCGCTGCCAAAATTCCTTAAAAGATTTTCCTTCGTGTCGCGCCCCTTCTGATGCCCGATCACGACACACTTAAAATCTCCGATCTGCGCAAACCCGCCGGGCATTGACCGGTCATCCCCGATGTGCCGGTCACCATGAAGCTCGACAAAGTTTGTAAACGCCTTGTCGATATAGTCCAACATGTACGGTCGCGCAGTGTTGCGGGCCAGTTGCACCCGCTCCCACGCCGATGGTTCGGCTGGAAGAGTTGCGGCAGTGGATTCGGATTCTGGAGTAACAGGCATGGCGGTTCTCAATGGATAATGGTGACTGGAGTCCCCACCCTAGTCAACACCGCCAATTCATCAATGTCTCCCCTGCCCAAAAAAAGACCGAAAGCGATCAGTTCACTTCTCTCTTCGGCTCGGTCGCCGTCGGGCTTTGAACAAATGACAACCCCTGGTTGCGTAGCCCGGGCTGGAGTTTGCAGCCAAGTTTCAGCCTGTCCCGCGTCCGGGTCGGTAAGCCGTATGGATTTTCCGTCTATCCACGCGATTTTGTCTGCAATTTTCGTCTTCCCCGGAAAGCTCCCCTGTGGCGGACGCTTGAACTCCGATATCGTGTAATCTTTCAGGAATTTCCCTTTTTCCCAGAGGATCAATCGTTGAAATTTGAGGTCGACGGTGATCTCAAAGTCGAACGGATACAGGACTAAGCGGTCGCCTGGATGGATCACATTTGAAAACAACCCGTTTACATGGCGGATATAGGCAATGGTAGTAGAATTATTCCGGGCGATTGCGGCGAGGGAATCACCATTCTTCACGGTGTATTCCAATTTTCCGGGCATCGGGGACTTTGAAAACAGTCTGTCGAGATTGATTTCACCAAGTACCCGGCGGGATTCTTCGACGAACTTCGAGCCTGGGTAAACTTCAATAATCTGCTCAAGATCACCGCACGCGCCATCAATGTCTCCTGCCTCGATCAAGGCGAGCGCCTTCTGGTGGACTGGCTGCCCCAAGTCCGGTACCGGCGCATTTGTATCAAGCAGTTCCTGAGCCTCCCTTTCTTGATCGTACGCAGGGCGGAATATTTTCTTATACATGTAGACACCGCCAAAAATAGTGGCCGTGAGTATCATGAGGGCGGCGACTGCCAGAAGAATCTTTAGCTGGGCAACCATGGATGACTACATCGAATCGGCATTCAAAGTAACCCGCGCCGCTTAAAATCGAAAATGTTAATTCCCTGCGACTTCTGGATCATCTCCAGAGTAAAACGAAGCAGGCAAATCTCCCAGGTGTCTTCAACGCCGACAATCACAGCGCTGCTCGGGTTTCCCGAGTCGATCTCCGCTTTCACCACCCGATCCTGAACGACCGCAAGGGGATCGTGCACGACACTTTCTGTGACGTCGCTTTTCCGAAAGCTGAATCCATATTTGAGGAACGACAAGTCGATTGCGTTCCTCCGAAGCCACTCGTCAAAGGCTTGTGCCTGCTCACCAAACCCCTCGAACATCATCTCAGCGTAGGATTCCGGCTTCACAATCATCGGACGCTCTGCGCAAATGCGCCCGGACCGCACCTTCACCTGATTCACGTTGTCCATCAATTCGCTCAGCAGAATGAATTCAAAATTCGTCGTTCCAAACGTATCGATTCTCCGCGCGGGCTCATGCACCACACCAGTCATCTGCATTGCGTATTGAATATCGTCGTCGGAGTACATCCTGAATTTGCTATTGCTGAAACTAGGCTCATTCCATCTGATCGCCAGCGAATATTGGGAAATCGAGGGAGTGGGCTTGCAATGGAGCTCATTTCCCCCGATCTCCGGGTATCACATGGCTTTTCTCGCCTCTATTGGACAAATCTTCGTAACCATTTGCCTTCCGCTGTTCATCCTGATGGGAGTGGGCTGGCTGCTGGATCGTAAATTCACGCTGGATCTCAGCACATTGGTGAAGCTGAACATTTACGTCCTCGTGCCGTGCTTCATTTTTGTCCGGGTCTATTCGTCGAAAGTAGTGATGTCCACTGCAGCTCCGGTGTTCCTGTTCACTCTTACCGTACTGGCCTGCCTGCTCATGCTCAGCGTTCTGGTTTCACTTCGGCAAAGTGCGGCACAGAGGAAAACGCTGATGCTGGCAATGTTCTACAATTGCGGGAACTACGGCATTCCGCTGACGGCACTCGCATTCGGACCGCAGGCTACGGAGATTCAAGTGTTCGCCTTGCTGGCGATGAATATCTCGACGTTCTCACTGGGAATGTTGATTGCTGCGAGCCAGGGTAAGGACAAGCCGAGTGCTGATGCGCCCAATCGTCAACCGAGGGCTCCCTGGCTACTCATTTTGCGCCAGCCTTCGATTTACGCGATTTCCCTGGCGTTCCTCCTGAAGCCAATGGAACTCGATATCGCCAGTATCTCCTGGCTTTGGACTCCGTTGTCGTACACCGCCGATGCCCTCATCGGCTTCGCTTTGCTTACGCTGGGAGTTCAGCTCTCCAAAACACGCCCTTCAAAGCTGCGAGGGCCAGTCTCGTGTGCCCTCCTTTTAAAACTCGCAATCGCGCCTCTCATTGCTTGGCCCTTGACCATGCTTTTTGGCTTCGAACCCGAAACAGCCCGGATTTTGATCGCAGGAGCTGCCGCGCCCACAGCAATCAACACGGCACTCCTCGCCCACGAATTCGACGGAGACAGCCAGTTTGCAGCAAGCGCTGTATTCTACTCCACACTGGCTAGCGTTGTCACCGTATCAGTAGTACTCGCGCTGCTGGGGGCAGGCTAATATCCCGCCGACTCCAAAAAAAACGTGCGAGAAGTTGCCCTCTCGCACGTCTGCAAACTGGGGAATACTGGGTGATAAAAAGCTATTCGGCCTTTTCTTCGATATAGCGGACGACATCCCCAACGGATTGAAGTTTCTCAGCTTCTTCATCAGGGACTTCCACGGAAAACTCTTCCTCGAATGCCATGACCAGCTCGACCGTATCGAGCGAGTCCGCTCCGAGGTCTTCAATGAACTTGGCTTCAAGTGTGACCTGCTCAGGTGTTACCCCAAGTTGTTCACAGATGATCTCTCTAACTTTCTCTTCGATGCTTTTGTCGGACATAGCGATTATTTTGGAATTCTGGGATTCCTTAGCCACCCACTCTTCGCATTGCAACCAAATTAATCAACCAAACGTTAACTTTTCGGCAAATCAGCACCTTCCGAGCCATCGCCGTTGCTCATTGCCGCATCTTCTTTATTATCAGAAGCTTCCACACCGTCAGTCACAGACTGTGAGTCTTCATCCTCGTCCGGGATTCGATCAATCAGCTCACCTTCGAAATTGTTCAGCAAGCGCGTTAGAATCTTGTCCGCACCCAAGTACTTCAGGTCGTCGATCGTTGCCTTCTTTGAGCGTCCAGTGCCGCCCGTTCGATACATCGCGTAAGCCAGGCCTTTATGATCCCACTTCCGGCGATCAATGCGATAGACGTCGGAGAAAGCCACCCGGTCGCCATTTGGCTGATAAAACGCCTCAGAGTCAGCCCTGAGCACTTTGCCTTTGTTCAGCAGAAAAACCACGATCACAATGAGGGAAGCGACGAATCCGCCAATAGTAAACTCCCACTGCGTCCGAATCTTCGAGTCGGTGTATTCGTCCGGTTCCTGCTCCCATCCCTTCTCTTTCGCCAACTCCCGCCACTTTTCCATCCCATCACTTTCCTTTTGGGCCCCCTTCAGGTTCAGATTGATGACTGGCGACAATGCTCCCAGGATTTCCTGCTTGTCGTCCACTTCCAGTTCTGCTTGCTCCCATTTTCCGTCCAGCACCTTATCCAGCTTGGTGATTGCCAGTTTCTTCGCAGATTCGGGCTCTCCGGCTGAATCCACCTTCTGCTCGCCCTTGCCATCAAAGACGCGGTAGTGGCGGACATTTCCGGTCTTCCCAATGATCGCCAGATACTTTCCTGAATCTGGCAGCGCCTCGGGGCCCGTCATCTCCGGCATCAGCTTCAGGTCGTACCCCGTCAATTCGGTATACTGATCCCAGATCTCTTTTTTGCCGGGGTAGCCAATCGTGGCGTCGTAAAGAAACCAGCAGGCCATGGCAAAAAGCATCAAGAACATCAGCCCCATACGCTTGTAATACCACTTGGCAACTGGACACTTGATGGGTGCACCATCATCGACTGGCGCAGCGTTTGAATCGGTAACTGAAGTGTCTTCCATGGTCTTGCTGTAGAAGAGAATCCACGCCAGTCACGGAGTGTCAATAAGAACTGCCCTCCAGAATAGAAAGACGTCCTTGACAGGAACGAGTGCGTGCGCAATTCTTCACGCTCGATCACATGGGGGTATAGCTCAGTTGGTAGAGCACATGCATGGCATGCATGGGGTCAGCGGTTCGAATCCGCTTACCTCCACCATCTTATTCTGGGGCTTTGAAACGGGAATCCGCCAAGCGCAATGCGCGCGATCCAGCAGGCCGTTCGATCAATGGTTGCACGATTAAAGAGTTAAGTCCCCCTCCTGCATTTTCCGCGCCGGAGTGGCTGCTTTTGAATCAGCAAAATCCACCCGTATCACTCCTCGAAAATCCCCTTCTTCATAGCCATAAGCCTGGTCGTCTGGATAAAGTAGCCTCAGCTTGTCGACGACTTCCGGAGCCATAGAATCATGTGATCCATGGCAGTTGAGACAAATCTTTTTCACAAAAAGTGGCTCGTAGTAGCGGATTTCAGTTTCGGTCTCTTTGATGATCTCCTGAGGTGCCTCCATCCCTGCTTCATGCCGAACCTGAAAAGCCGTCAGCACCTCAAGATCGGAAGGATCCGGCTTATTTGCAGGGTTTCGTACCTTGAGTGAAGTTCGATGCAGAGTCACTCCATCAAACTGCTGGGCAGTGCCATCGGTAATTGGCATTGCCGCCGTCTGGCAAATCTGGAGTGCAGAGGCAGCGCCTCCAGATTCGATCGAAGATTTCATCTGAGCATTGAAAAGGTTGCCTTTGAGAGCATTCGCAGCCTCCCGGCCCCGTCGCTTCACCTCTTGGAAGCGCTCGGATTCGTCCAGCTTAGCCTCCGCAACCACTCCTGATTGGGATGAACCACTCCCATCATTTCCGCCGGAGCAACCGAAGAGCCCTGGAACCAAAAGGAGAATAAACCATCTACGGAGAATCATTCGATCAGTAGACACCACCTCTCCCCGCAGCGCTCGTCGCTTCTTGGTTTAGAGTTGTCGTCTATTGTCGATTGCCGTAGGAACCGTTCTTTCGCTCCACTACAAACCTTCCACGTAAAGGCATGTAAACAGAAATCGCGCCCGCCCAGAGCCCGATCGAAAGACTGCTGGCGGATGAGTGTCGCCAGTCACGGAGTTTGCCCACGGACCTAAGGTAAGGTAGGCGGGATTCGCTATGCCAATTCCCGGCTCCCTCGAGTTTCCATCCATCATGCGTTCGTTGAATTCGACGAAGTCTACCGATCCATCGCTCCAGACATACTTGTCGGCACTACCGTTTGCGCCCACTCCATGCGCTTTCCGTTCCAGCCCGTCGCTGAATCGCTGCGCCCATTTCCTCGATCATGCTGTTAACCGGTATTCCATTGATCCGGTAGCCAGCGTCTTCGGTGAGCAAATCATAGGAAACGGCCACGCCGCCGTAGCGGCTGATATCTGAAACGACGTGCCCTTCTATACTGTCTCCTGGCTGAAGATTCATCGAGCGTCGACCACCAATGCGATGCATGTCGCACACGCGAACTTCAAGACTTTCATCGAATGTGACCCGCATGAAACGTTCAGCGGCATCGGCCTCAAGGTATTCGTGTTTTTGCAGCACTTTCACGGCGCTCCCATCAAAGCCGATCACAGCATCTCCCACTCGCAATTCCTCGATCTTTCGCGGGCCTTCAGGAGTGTCGATTGCTGTCCCCTCGGGCACGCAGCGATAAATCAGCTTCACTTGCGCAGCCTGCACCCCTACGCCGAGAACCGTATTGATCAGCCCGGTCAGCAGGCCGCAACTGGTCAGACAAAGGGGTGCAGCAAGAACCACGAACAGATTCAAAACTCGAGAAAATGGCAAAGACATCGTAAGGGAAGGAGGATAAGAGCGCTACCAAAGGGCAACATAACTGCCCCAACAAGAAAATTCCTGTCGCGGCTGAGAGTGAAACGTCCTGACAACCACTCCCATAGGGCTAAACCAGATTTTCTACTTCTGGTTGATCGTAAAACCGTCGGTCGGCACCGAAAAAGTGGAATCCGCAATCGACGCATTGCTTTGCACGGACTGAAAACGGTTCGTCATCACCGAGCCGTCGCGAAAATACAGATGCACGTGCCGCAGCTCGTAGGTTTTCAGGTCGAGAAAGAACACGATTTTACGGCAGCCTAGCGATGCACGGCGATCGGTCAATTTCGTCTGCACTTCGAAGAACCCCTGACTTTCCTTCACTGACAAAATCGAAAAATTCTTCTGAAACGCAGTAAGGTCTCTGGGGAATCCCGACTCCAGAAAAGAGAGCCCATTCTGATTCCCCTCCTCAACAATCTTCGCATACGGATACTGGTCGATCTCTTTGTCCTTCACCTTCACGACAAACAGGTCCTCATTCTCCTTTTGAACTGCGATCATCTCCGCAGGCTCGCCAATTTCCCAACGAAACGTGGAGGGTGCCCGAAACCAGAACTTTCCCTCTTTCACGATCGGTTTTTTCAATGTCCGCAATCGCCGTTCCTGAGTGAACTTAACGATCGCGGTTTTCATCGCAGCCTGTTTCTCGATCCATTTTTTGACTGGCTCAATGCTCACTTCCGGCGCCGCCACAAGCGTGTTTGTAGTCACCTGAGAAAGCGCCGTTGTCAAAAGACAGCATAAAAAAGATCGACGTAATGTCATATTGTTAGTCATTGAAATGGTCATTGCGATTCGTTGGACGGCTCCACCCGCTCACCATTCAATACGATATCGTCCCACATTCCGGTATCATCAAAAGATCCGATCCCAATCTTCCCCCACGCGAACGATTTATCAGAAGCAACCATCACCGGGTGCTCCAGATCGTTGAAGAACACCTCGATCGTCCCCTCCTTCACAGAGCGCACAATCTTCACTCGGTGCCAGGTATCGTCCTCCCATGGAGTTCCCCTCGTCGTCCGTGTGGAGATCTTCGTCCTCGGCGCGCCATTGACGATAAAGATCTGGTTGGCATGGTCGTCGGTCGCCTGCCCAAAGTGGACGTAATAAAAATGCGCAGGATCCTGGTATCCGAAGATCAGGCACATATCGCGGTGACCGTATGACTCGTGAGTCGTCTTCACTTTCGCAGTCAGGACAAAGTCCCCGGCCACAACATCTTTCAGAATCGAGATGCCCAGCGGGCTGCGGTGAGGCGGCTTATAGTCGCTTTTCTTTGTGATCAACTCATACACCTGACCTCCACGCGCTGCGGAAATTTTCCATGCTGCAGGATCCGAAGGCTCCCATCTCGATGCCCCTGTCTCAAAATCCTCGCGAATGAGGAGCTCTCCAGCCGGGGCAGAGGACACCCACCCGAGAGCGGCAATCGCAAGCGCGGCCGCTCGTCGGCTTCTCTTATTCAATGTCGTGTCAACGGTCATCATCACTCAGCACCCTAATTCCTCTCGCCGCCTTGGGAAGCACAAATATTCTAACCCCTGAGCGTGAGGCTCGTTGATTCGACACATTCAGTTTTTGCATTCCTCCGGCGCAGGCCTAACCATTTCCCAACGATGGACGAAATCAACATCCCAGCCAGCCAGTATCCTCGAATCGTCGTCATCGGCGGCGGCTTCGGCGGCATCAATTTCATCAAATCGATGGCCGATGCCCCGTATCAGATCGTGTTGCTCGATCAGAACAATTTCCACCAGTTCCTTCCGCTTCTCTATCAGGTCGCGACCTGCGGCCTCGAGCCAGACGGCATTATCTTCCCGCTGCGAAAGCTCTTCGAGCGCCAGGACAACGTCTGCTTTCGCATGACTTCGGTGAAGGAGATCGATGCTGCCGGGAAAATCGTAATCACCGCGTCCGGCACCATCGCTTACGACAAGCTCGTTATCGCCACTGGCAGTATCACCAACTTCTTTGGCAACGTGGAACTGGAACAGCGCTGTATTGGCATGAAGGACATTCGCGAGGCACTCAACATCCGCTCGCTGGTGCTTGAGAACCTCGAGGCCGCAGCCGTTTCATCCGACCCCGACGAACGCGAAGCGCTCACTAATTTCGTCGTCGTCGGCGGTGGCCCAGCCGGTGTGGAGACCGTCGGTGCACTGGCCGAGTTCAAGCGCTACATCCTCAACAAGGATTATCCAGACATCGACGATGACGTAATGAAAGTCTACCTCGTGCAGTCCGGCGGCCAGTTACTCAAAGGCATGTCAGAGGATGCAGGACTTTCCGCCCTTCAGGATCTGAAGAAAATGGGTGTCGAAATCATTTTGCACAACCGAGTAAAATCCTACGACGGAACCACCGTATTCACCGACAAAGGACTTGAGTTGAAAAGCCGGGCCGTGGTGTGGACTGCCGGAGTTCAGGGCTCACTGCCAGCAGGCATCAGCACTACGGCGCTTGCGGCTGGCAGCAGGATCAACGTTGATCGGTTCAACAAAGTCGTCGGAATGCCCGGCATCTATGCGATCGGCGACATCGCACGGATGGCGACCGACGAAGCCCCTGAAGGGCATCCCATGGTCGCCACCGCAGCCATTCAACAGGGAGCCCATCTAGCAAAAAATCTCAGAAAGCAACTGGCCAACGAGCCCATGATTCCGTTTCAGTATTTCGACAAAGGATCGCTCGCAACGATCGGAAAGCGTCGCGCAGTCGCCGACATCGGCAAGCATCACCTCCACGGATTCGTCGCGTGGCTCATCTGGTGCTTTGTCCACATTTTCTACCTCATCGGATTCCGAAACAAATTTCTCGTCTTTACCAACTGGCTCATGAGCTACATGACCTACGAAAAAGGCAACCGCTTCATCGTACGAAGGTTCAGGGAGATGTGATAGCCATGTGCCGACCGACGGCAACTTCCTCCCGCCGCCGGCTCTAGCCGCCCAGTTCCTTCAACATCCTCTTGACTATCTGCAACACAGAGTTGCAAATAAATTCCAGCTGGGCGCCAAATCTGCCTTGCCAGTCATAGCCCCTTGTCACCTTCGCCGTGAGCGGACGCATTTTGAAGGTTGAAAGCCTGTCGGGAATGCTTCCTCTCCGAAGCATTATTCTTATGATTAGTTTTTCTTCGAACAGAAATACACACCTTCCCCAGTACACTCATCTCCTTTTTCATCTTGTCGAAGAAGAGTCGAACCAATTGACGCCCCCATCGCGCACTCAAGCCACTCGTACACTGCGGCGGAAGTTCGCGATATTCCATTTCAGACGCAACGTGCTGATTATCAATCCCTAGCCCTCTTGGCTTTCTATCGCTTATTTCCGCCGTGCTGTGCTGTACTAGTAAACGGATCGTGGAAAGCTCCAGCCGAGCTTCTAAAACTAGGCAATGCCGCCACGGAAATGCGAATTCCAACGAATTTCGCGGATCTGAGTTACTAAAACCGGTGGTCATCAGGGCAGATCTGTAGTTCAATCACTTCAGCTCAGTAGAATGGAATGTACCTCTCTGAAAATCGACGCTTGGCGATGATCGCTGGAGCAGGTGGTGTGGCCTGCATCTTGTGCACCGTTTTCCTGCGGCCAGCATCCAGAGATGCCAGCCACGATCGTAAGCCAGCCCAGCCCGGCAATTGGTCAACACTGGAGCATCTGCAATTTGAGAATCGCCAACTGCGAGCCCGAATCGAACAGGCGGGCGGCAGCGATGAACTTGACGCGCTGGAGGCACCGACTGCGCAACCAAAGGTGATCGCTGTTCCAGAGACATGGCTTCGCCGCTATGTTGCCCGTTTTGACGTCTTCTCCCCCCAGATTGCCTTTGACTGGGGACAGCTCTTGCATCTGACTGACGACCAACGCCATCAGCTCGAAGACATCGCGACCGAAACCTGGGCGGAAATTCGCGAATTCGAAGCCACTCATGCCTCGATCATCATCGGCGAAGACGGCATAGCGCGAATTGTCATCGAGCCATTCCCTGCATCCAACACCTCACCGCAATCGTCGTACATCTCTCGGATGCAGGAGCGATTTGCTGAAATTGTCGGGAGCGAGCGAGCCCGGCTTGTTGCCAACTCGCTTCAAGAATCAAGCTACGGCCGCGATGCCGGTTTCCCTGTCGAATTGTCGATTGAATCTGAAGGCGATCACTTCATCGTGAAGCATAAGGAAGAAGGCAACTTAAGCCACACGATGCAGCTCACCAACGAGGTATGCGTTCAATCTGTGGTCGACCGCTACGGCCACCTCCTGGAGATGGAATCGGCGGCTCCTCTTCGCCAATCTCTTGAGACCGTGCTCGAATCGCTTAAAAATCAATAGACACCGTGCACCCGCTCCTTGTGACTCTCATTTTCGCCGAAGCCGCGTTCCTCCTGGTATCGCTTTGGATGGCAACACATCCATCACCGGCCTCCACCACCACAGCCACCGCACTCCAGACGGATCAAGGGCATCATCGTGATTTGGGCAAAGCTGCCGAGGATGAAAACTTCCGATTGCGGAGAATCTGGAAGCGAATTCGCGCCGCCGATGGAAATGCAGGAGGAAGCGAACAACACCCGAACGCTGAAGTTTCGTTTCAGGCAGTGCTCGGTATCATCCATTCTCAGTTTCACTCAGCGATCGGATCTGATGGCGCGCCGTCGGTCCTTACGAGAGCGCTCGACCTGACCGATGATGAGAAAGCCCAGGTCGATGAACTTTGGCGAAACACCCGAGATCAGCTCAAATACCTCGAACTACGTCACGCCACCAGCGCCAATGCAGAGATTGCAGCCGAGTCAGTCGCCCATCTTGAGGAGAGCACGGCGATAGCCAGGGCAAAACTGGAAGCCGAAAACCTCACTCCAGACGAAATCGATGCCGGCATGGAGGAGTTCACGCGTTTGATGACCTACAATGAAACAGGGAACGTACGGGTACATCTCGACAGCGCGGCACTCTATGAAGAGGCCGGCCCCCTTCTCCAATCGCTGCATGCCTCAATACAGTCCGCTCTCAGCGACGATTCGACCAGCGCGTCGCTGGCCACGGAGGCTTTCGCCGATGTCTTTCTCGGAGGCAGAAACGCCACCGCCACCAGTATCGACTTCCTATTCGGCACGGACGAAACTCACATTGATTCGACCCTGATGGCAAACGTGGGCACAGAGATCTCCCCGGACGGGCAGCAAATACCAGTCGTGAGCACCTTGCAAAATTCCTTCAGTTTGCCCCACGAAGAAGCGAATCTCCGATACGGCCATCTGATCGACGTCCAGAACAAGCGCCTGCGTCCCGCAGTACCGGGCCAGAAATAACTCGGCTTTTCGCCTCACTCGACCGTGACCACTGCCAGGTAAATGCTCGTTTTGCCCTCGTGGGACGAGTAGTAAGTGACCCAGAGTTTGTCATCATGCCAGACCATTCCCGGGTAACTGGTATCGCCACCACTCGGAAGTTCAAGCATAGGCTCAAGAGTCATGGCTTCTGGATCGATCCACGCAATCTGAGTCCGCGCTTCGGTACCAATAGTGCGGCCGGATCCGAGCCACTGGTGCCCTGGTAACTGAATCATATTGGGGCCGCCGAAATACTTCCCAAGATCCTTCCATTCCCACTCGGTGAAGGGAGGCTTTGCCTTGCCAAAAAACGCATTGTTAGACTCGCCATCGCGCCGGTGCAGACACAGGGCATTGCCGTCGTGATCGAAGCGTATGCGTGCCTCGGTGGGCCATCCGTCACCGAGAAGTTGCGGCTGGATCGTCTCAAAGTGAAGGCCGTCCTGTGACTTGAGCAATTGGCTCCATGGCTTCCCTTCGGGTGCCGCATAGCTCACCCCATAGGCACTGTCACCATTCCAGGTGATGCGCCACAGCCAGCGGCCCGGGTCGGTTACCATGGTCGGCTCACTCCAGGCAGCTCCGTCGTCAGACATGCTGACCACCGTCCTGGTAGACCTTCCAGTCTCACTGTTTTGCTGCGCGCCCCCCAGCAGCAACAGCCGGTCATCCGGCATGACCGAAAGCGCTGCATCACGCAGGTCATAGTCATCAAGCTCCACCAGACTAACAGACTCCCATTCGCCGCCATCCCTTGACCGCAACACCCTCAATTTGCCCAGATCTCCAGCGTGTCCCTGCCCTTCCCTGAAGGCACAGTAGAATTGATCACGCCATTGCACCAGATCCGTAAATGCATTGTGCGGTGCCGCGTCCCAGATCTTCTTTACCGATTCCACTGCCAGTTTCGGCTTGTCCAGCGTCACCTGCCAGGTATCGACAATCATCGAGTATCCATCTGGATCGAACGCCCGCAGCTCCTTGCGGTTGTAAGGGAAATAGTCGTTCTCGCCGAAGAACGCTTCCGTGGCCTCGGCAAAATACTCAAAACGATTCGTCAGCGCATAGTGCCGCATCTCGCGGCCATCCCGCCTGCCCACCTTCTCGTAGCGCCCGCCTGCCGTTGCCTTTTCAAATGCCTGCTCAATGCCCGCATGATCCTTGCGAAGAAAACGGAAATGGTAGCCATGGGCAAGCTCATGCAGCACCATCGATGGCTGTCGCTTGCTCCAGTCAATGAAATTCCGGGCATTCGCGATCTCAACCGCTCCCTGCTTTTTGGGATTCATTTCATTTTCCTCCAGCCAGTCGGCATCGGGATGATAGCAGGCGCAGGGGTGCTTCGGGTGATCAAGCTCGATCCAGATCGGAATGGCGCGCAGCGATTTCAGCGCTTTCTCTGGGATCACCCGTTCGATTTCTGTCAGATGCCGCTTCAATTCGGCCAATACATCCGCATGCAACTGCGGGTGGTCAAACTCCAGATCCTGGTGAACATACACCGTCCAGCCCAGAATATTGTCCTCGCCGTAGGCTTCGATCGGATCATACGCCAGCGCGGGATCCTTTTTAAACTTGGCCGACTGCCCGATGAAACTGGCAGCGGGAATTCTCGCAATCCCCGGTTCCGCCATGTCGTAGTAGAGGTTGAACGCGTTGTCCTCCAGTCGAGACCACTTTGGATCCCCAGGCCCCATAAATCGCTGCAACACGGTTGAGTAGGTGGAAACTTCAATCCTGTCCTCCTCAGGAATGAACCGCAGAATCCGCAACCACCCATTCCCGCCCCGACGGTGCCCCTGATAATTTGCCAACACCTGATTCACCGTGTTTCCGTGATCGCCCTCATCAGCACGTCGCCCCACACTGAGATGCCCGGAAACTACGAGAAAAATGTTAGGGTGCTTGCGGGCGAAGCCGTTCCAGATTGTCTCGCCCTCTTCGTTCCGCTCATTGACCTTCAGAAACGAATGCGTATTTACGATCACCCGGTGATTCGGGTGCCCGGCGACCACCCCGTTTGCCCACTCCAGAACCTCGGCCGGCGGCCGGTACTCGATGCTCAGAATCAGAAAATGCATCCCGGCAGCCTCCAGAAAGTGGTATCGATTTGCAGGCTGTGATTCCATGTGTCCGCCGTAGCCAGGCTGGGAGGCAAACCGACTTGGGGGGAAATAGCGGTTAAAGAGAGCCTTATCCCGTTTCTCCACATCCATGTCATGATTCCCCACAGAGATCGTGTAGGGCACCTTGCCATCCAGCGTCCTGAAGACCTTGTCCGCCAGCTGCCACTCGTCCTCAGCGCTTGCTGTTTCAACAACATCTCCCTCATGAATCACAAACTTAAGGTTCAGCACATCGGCATTCTCCTGAATCCATTCCGTCTGCCCAGCGAAGAGATCACCGTAGCGCCCGCCAATGGTGTACTTCTGAGTATCCGGCAGAATCACAATCGAAAATGGCTCGGCACCAGCCAACGAAATCGCCCCAAGGCCAGCGAACAAAGCCAGGCGACAAGCGACGCCCAGGGCCCAGAATGATGAACAGAATGGTATCGTTTTCCCCATGCTCGACAGCTTAACGGAGGCCAGCACTCACGACGAGCTATTCGAACGAAAATTTGAGCCGCCCCGTCGAAATCGAAATACACGCGAGAAAATCAAACATTTTATTTGCATTTTTGAACAGTGTTCACATAAACTGTCATCTATGAACAATCTGAACAAAGTTCTCCTCATCGGCAATCTCACCCGCGATCCGGAGATCCGCTACACAGCAAAAGGCAACGCCGTGGCAGACTTCTCCATCGCCCTCAACCGCAGCTTCTCGAATGATGCCGGTGGGCGAGTAGAAGAAACGACTTTCATCGACATCGTGGCCTGGAACAAGAGCGCTGAACTCGCCAGGGAATACCTGTCGAAAGGCAGGAAAATTTACGTCGAAGGCCGCCTCCAGTTGGATACCTGGGAGGACAAAGAAACGCGCCAGCCCCGGCAGAAAGTGCGCGTTGTGGCTGAGCGCATCGACTTCGCCGATGCAAAACCGCAGGATCCTGCGGTGCCGGAAGTCCAGAGAGCCAGTTCGCCCCCGGTTCAGCCATCTGAGCCAAGATCCCGGCAACGACGAGCCCATGCTCGCTAAGGGGAAGGGTTCGGAAATTGGTGTTGACTGGCACCAATGATTTGCGTAACACCCGTAACCCGTGATATGATTGGAATATTTCTGAGCGCCGGAATCCTCTGTGGAATTATGCATATTGTAGCGAAGGATGAAGCCGATTATAGTTTCGTTAGGGTTCTTCTGGTTGCTGCCGTGTTATTCGCCGGAAACCTGCTACTCGGTGCCGGACTGGGGCTTCTTTCCATCCCAATAATGTTTGTCGTCACCGCATGGGCTCTGCAACAGTTTTGCTATCTCGGCTGGGGAAAGGCTTTTCTTGTGGCAACCCTCTACTATGTCTGCCAGATTTTGCTGGGAGTACTGATTACAGCCATATTTCAGTGAAAAGAGAAGGGTCAGTGCATTGGAATGCGCTGGCATTGACCACCAGCACTGAAGAAGCGGCAATCCCTCAACCACACCTGATCGCGGACGTTCACTCAGCCGGACGTTCTGGATAAACGTCCCTGCCAGGCGTCCCGCTAATCCTGCGCAGCAAGGGTTCGCAAACACAAAGGGCGCACCATTGAGCCGAGGAAGCCTACCGGCCCTTCACCGCTAACTCTCAATCCCCCACGCTTTCTATTCTCTCCGAATTGCTTCCAGCAGAGGCATACGCAGGGCAGCGCTCGCGGCGAGCCAGCAGAATGCCAAGCCTCCCACAAGGATACCTCCCGCAAGGAAGCCGATCAGGGCAAAGGGAACGCCCGTACTGCCACCTCCGAGCATTGGGAACACTGCGATGACAGCAGAGAGCAAACCAATCACCAGTCCGGCAAGCAAGAGGAACCAGTGCTCGCCCAGCACGATGCGACGCAGGGCGGGTTTTCGGAACCCGATGGCCTGCAAGGTTCCAAATTCCGCACGCCGTTCCAGAACATTCCGGGCAACGAGAATCCCCAGTCCGACGGTTGAGAGCACCAGCGCAAAGGCTCCCAATGTGCTGAATATGCCAATGTAAGTGTTCTGCACCGCATTGAACTGAGCCAGTCTGGCAGCTGCTGGAGTAAGAGACAAGCCGCGGAGACCCAACTGCTTGGTCAATGTGGCAGCCAGCTCTTTTTCCCTGGCAGGCTCCGCATCGATCAGGAAGTAGCGATATCCGGCTGTCTCAAAATGATCTCTAAAATTGGACTCTGAGATCATGACTTTTCCTTGCAGCAGGGCATTATTCAGAGTTCCTACCAACTTGATTGGCACGGTGTTCCCCTTTCCATCGACGTAAGGGATGGTATCGCCCAGTTTCACTTTGAGGGCATACATCGCTGAGTTGGCATCCATGACGGCGGGGATCGCTCCACCTTCAAGTTCGGCATTTAGAATCGTCCACGGCGACGTGCCATCCTTTACAGACACCAGACTCGCCACGGATTTAAAACTGAAGGCATTTCGCGATGCTAGATCTGCCGGATTTACTCCGGCGATTGCTGGCAGTTGTGCGTGATTCAGATTTAAACAGCTTGCTTCGTCCCCCTCCTGCACGCGGAACTGAACCACTGAGGCTCCTTCCATCTCCTTCTCTTCGATCGCATATGCCTCGCGACCAGCCGCAGAGTTTAGATCTTCGTAAACGGGCAGCGACGATTCCCCTACAAAGGCGAATCCGCCGGTGCCGGCTGATCGATCACGGGCATCGCGGTTCGCATCCTGTCGAAACAGATTCACGACCGTAATCATGAAGATACCAGCAGCGAGAACACCAGCGATTGCAAGGCTGCGCCCGGGTTTCCTCACAGCATTTCGCATCCCCATCTGCCAGATCGACACATGTCCATCAGGAGCCGACTTACTGCCAGCCCGCTTCAGCAGCGACCAGGTGATCAACAATCCCAGGACGAGCAAAGCAGCCCCTCCGAAGAACCAGGCCCCGACCATCGCATCCGTGGACATCGCGGTAAAGCCCATTCCTAACACTGTGGCAAGCCCACAGAAGATCGCACTGCCCCAGACGATGCGCTGAGTTCTGCGGCTCCACGGCTTTGCCTGCACCTGGATTCCCGCGAGCAAATCTTTCGGCTGGGTTTTCAAAATTCTCCGACTTGCAAGAAACACCGTCAGCCACGCCATGATCACCGTGCCCACGTAGGCATAGACTAGCGACATTGGATTCAGCGCAAAGTGAAACTTCAGCCCGGACACAGCTCCCGACCAGTCGCCCGACAGCTGCCCAAGGATGACTTTGGTGTAAGCGACGCCACCGAACAATCCTACCGCAGCACCCACAATGGCGATGCCGACTCCTTCTACGATGAACAGCTTGCGCACGATTTTTGCCGGGATCCCCACCGCTGACAGCACGCCGATCTGGGCACTGCGGTTTTCTATACTGAACAGGAATAGCAACGCGGCGAGAATCAAAGCCGTTAGAATCAGGAAGAAACCGAAGGCAAGGAAATACTGTTCCAGCGGCAGCGCCTTCGTCACAGCCTGCACCGCTCCCTCACGGACATTCACCAGGTTCAACCCAAAGCTCGCCACCGTAAGCTCCCCTTTCAATTTCGCCAAAAATGCGGCCTCATCCAGATTCTCCGCGCTGAACCGGATACCAGTGACATTGCCGAAACGGTTCGCCCACATCTCACGGCCCTTTTCCATGGCAATGAATACCTTCGGAGTGGACCTATAGGTGTCCCAGTAGTCTTCATCCTTCTCCCGAATCTGATTGAAGTCTACCTCATATCCGGGATCCCAGTCGGAGCAGTTGTCTTCATCCGATACTCCGGGAAACTCAGGCGTCCACGATCCATTGATCGCAGGATGCGTCATCGGCAGCACCGCCTTTACCGTAAAGGTCGTCGGCGCTTCCTTGAGCGCACGCCCATCATCGAGCACAAAATAGTGCAATGTGAGGGAATCTCCCGGGCCGATGCCGAGATCGTCGGCGAGCCACTGACTGATCACTGCCTCGTCATCGGTCATGTCAGCCGGCAACACCTCACGGTATCCGCGTGGAAGTGCCGTCACCATTGAGTACGGCGTCACATTCTCCCCGCTCTCGATGCGATTCACCAGATAAGTGGTCACCGGCTGGGCATCGGCCACCACATTCATTGTCGCCTTTTCGATCGCAGGATCGACGAAAATGCGTGAGCTTGTGAGGTTCCACGTTTTACCGTCCTCCACGGGCTCCAGCGCGACTTCCGCATCCGCCAGTTGCCAGTTCTCCTGTAAAGATGCCTCCACGGTGTCCATGTTGGAAGCTGACGGCAGCGTACCAAGCATGAGATTGAGGTGTCCCTGCTCCTCCACGAGTTCCTGAAGTTGCGCCAGAGGGACGAAGACATTGAGTGGTGGCAGTTGTTCCGCCCGGAGTGAGAAGTTTCCCCCGCTATCGGCAGCGACAATCGCCTTCACTTCATCGCGCAGCGTCACCAGATCCTCTTTGCTGCCAGACAACGGCGCGTCCCTCGACAGTGCCCCGGGCTTCTCAACCCGGACAATAATGGTCGCGCCTTTGGTGATGCCGTAGGCCGAGGCAAGGGGCTCATTGATCATGACTCCGCCTGGAATATTGGAACGGTCCTGATCGAGCCCTGTTTTCCAGAACTCGGGAGTAACCCCCAAGATGTTCACATTGTTGATACGCTGACCACCGCTCGCAGTAGTGACCGTGCCTCGTAAGGCAACAATCCCAGCCCTCAGGCTATTTGGAGCAGCCAGACTATCCACCAGAGCACTGGTAAAAAAACGATCTCCCCCGACCAGTGCCACATCAGCCTTCCCCAATCGCAGCTCATTCTGACGTTTCAACGTCGCCCGCACTGAATCACCCACAATCAGCGATCCACTGACAATTGCCGATGTAATCGCGACTCCCGCCAGCAAGCCAAGGTGCCAGCGCCAGTAGTAGACGATACCGCGTTTAACGAGATTCCAAAAACTCATACGAGAATTATGCCGCTGGATTCGCCCGATGCGAGGCCTTTATCGCTCGCCATAACACTCAGGATGCTGGACATCTTGGAAACAACTCGTCGTCTCACTGGATTGACGCCCTGACTCACGGCGCTACAGTGCCACTATGAAATCCGCGAAACTCTTCTGCACGTCCTCCTTTGTTCTGGCGATGATCACCACTCTCACTGGCTGCTACGGTGAAGAGGAAGAAACAAGCGTAACGAAAGGAACCATTGAATTGAAAAGCGATACCGACAAGACAGCTGCCGACGCCAAGCTTGAAACCATCACACTGGGTGCTGGTTGTTTCTGGTGCACTGAGGCCATCCTTGAACGAGTAAAAGGCGTGGACACCGTGGAATCGGGGTATTCGAATGGCGAAGTGGAAAATCCCACTTACAAGCAGGTCTGTACCGGCCGCACTGGCCATGCGGAGGTCGTGCAGGTGAAGTTTGATCCCAAAGTGCTGCCACTTGAGAAACTGCTCGATATCTTTTTCGATCTGCACGATCCTACCACGCTCAACCGCCAGGGCGCTGATCGCGGCACACAGTACCGGTCTGGCATTTACTACTCGACCGAAGAGCAGAAGAAGGTCGCTACCGAGGTAACGAAACGCTGGAACGAGTCCGGTCACTACAAGGATCCGATCGTCACAGAAATTGTAAAGGCAGGAACGTTCTATCCCGCTGAAGACTACCATCAGGACTTTTTCAAGAATCAGCCGAACTACGGCTACTGCCAGGTGGTCATCATGCCGAAGCTGAAGAAACTTGGCTTGCTGAAGGACGGAAAGTGATCACAAAATCGGTCGCGCATGTCGGCAAACGTCTTCATCTGTCTCAGCTTGATGGCGTGGCTGTTTGCCTGGATCGCCTATATTCGGTACCGGAGAAAATTGGTCGTCGAGTTCATCGTTTCACTTGCAATTTTGTTTTTTGCGATCGTGCCGTCGCTGGCTTCTCTGTCAGTAGCCATTTTTGATATTCTTCAGGCAAGACTCTCACGACCAGTGTCGTTGTCCCATTTAGTTACGATGTGGGCCATGCTGTTTTCCGTGGGCATCGTAATTCCCGCAATAGTCGGGTGCATCCTGCTTCGACTATCGTTCCGGCGAGATCAAGATGCGAACGATTCGCCGACCAAGCAATAGCCGAAATGCTCCGTCCAAAAACCTGGAAGATCGAAGCCTTCGCTGAAGGATCACTTCAGGGGAATCCTGCGGGCGTCGTCATTTTGCCTGGTCAAAAACCGTGGCCAGACGATGAGATCCTGCAGTCCCTCGCTAAAGACGTGGGTTTTTTGGAGACGGCCTACGTTCGCAGGCAGTCAGATGGAAAATTCCACCTACGCTGGTTTACCCCGACCGTTGAGGTTGACCTGTGCGGTCACGCGACACTTGCTGCGGCATTCGCGCTCTGGGAATCCGCCACTGTCGACAGCGCGCTAATCACCTTCACCTCCAGGAGCGGCGATCTAGCAGTCACGCGGGATCCATCAAGTGAACGCATCACCCTCGATTTTCCAGTTGATCCTCCCGCGCATGATTTTGCTGCGCAAAGCTCGGAAGAGATTCGCTCGTCGTTAGCGGCGGCACTTGGAATAGATGCCGGACGCATCATCGATTGCTTTCAAGGCAAGTTCGACACGGTCGTGGTCGTCAATGACGAGCGCATAATCTTCAGGTGCGCTCCTGACATGGCTGAACTGGAAAAGTTCGACATCCGGGGAGTAATCATAACCGCTCGATCGGCGCCCGCATCCGCTGCTGATTTCACTTCGCGATTCTTCGCTCCCAAATACGGCGTTCCCGAAGATCCAGTGACGGGATCCGCCCACTGCCTGCTGGGCCCATATTGGGCGGGAGAGCTCGGAGTTCACTCGCTCATCGCCTACCAGGCGTCCGAACGCGGTGGACTGCTTTATCTTGAAATGCCCCCTGACTCTGATCGCATCTTCATCTCCGGGCATGCTCGGCTAATGTTGAAGTGAACGAAGCTGCGCCTCCCAGTCTTTCGCGATTCTGGCAAGTTCAGCGTCAATGCCCGTCCCCTGATAAAACGAGAACCATCCGTGCAACGTGCGTGTTTCGCCAGGCGGGCAATCAGGGAATTTTGGGTCAGAGTGCAGGCACGGCACTGGTGGGTTAGCCCATGCCCGGTGGCAGGGTTCCCAGGCAGTGATGATCCAGCGATCACCCGCTTCGTTCCTTGCCGCAACGAACGGCTGCCGCAGCAGCTTGTTGTCGTTGCTCTGATCCGCGAACCCTTCGACCGCTTTGAGCATAACGCAGTTTTGCACGCGCAGATCGGTCAACTCGACAGACGTGCCGTTTTTCAACCACATCTTCAACTCCAAATGGTCGCTCTTCGGAACGACATGGGTTCCAAAGGCAATACCGTTCGGAAGCTTTCGCTCACTGAAGAGACTGCCATCTTCGCGGCGTTCCCATTCCTGAATCTCAAGCGACTCCTTCCTTTCATCCCAGATGGTGGGAATGTGAGTGTGGGCCAGATAGGTAAGCCCAAGGTTCGACCAGATGGCCTCAGGTAAATCGAGCACCGCATAGCTTTTCGGATCCCATGGCGTAAAGACACTGACCTTGGTTTCGCGCTGAGGATCGATCGCTCCCTCAAGAAACCCGATCCTCGGGTGTCGTCCGCCGGGATAGGGCAACATGCGCAACGCAGTCGAAGGCTGGCTTGGCGCTTCGGCTCTTTGAATGCCGAACTTTTCGAGCGCTGCCTCGATTTCCTCCGTGCTCATTCCCGTCGCGGAACGCACCTCATCGACAGCGTAGCCATGGTACGTCACCATGTTTTCAAGCCAATAGCGCATCTCGTCATCACCCGCAGGCCTGCGGCCATTCGCCACAGGTTCCTGAGCATGCAGCGAGGCGATTGCAGTGACTGCAAGCAGGAGCAGTCGCCCTTTTGATACCGTGAGCATCACTGCTTCACATGCGTGTATTTGATCAGGCGACCAAAGCGGTTCCACTCTTGAGCGTAGAGGTCACCGTTTGCATCAAAGGTGCAACCGTGCACGGCGACCAGGGCTCCATCTACCCACGACTCCGGTGGTGCACCATTGCCTTTTTCGCGGTCAGCAGGTTCGTCACCGAGGCGGACGAGGAGTTTGTTGTCTTTGTCGTAAAGTGAGAGCCGTCCGCCAAGCTCGCCAACGGCAAGGAGGTCGCCGTAAATATCTGCGGCACAGGGCTGGCGGAGTTCCGCATCGATCGTCCGGATGAACGCTCCATCCATCGCGTGAAGTTGCAGTCGATTGTTCTGTCGATCGCTAATCAGCAGCGTGGGATTTGCCTGGCGGGTGTCGATGATGACGTTGTGGCAGACATCGAATTTCCCGTTCTCTGTCCCCTTCCCACCAAAGGTAGTCTTGTAGTTGCCCGACTTGTCGTAGATGTGCACCAGCGATTTTCCGTAACCGTCGACAATGTAGATGGTGCCGTCCGCTGTGACATCGACATCCGTGGGATTGTATTCCTTTATATCACCGTACATCCCGTCGACTTTCGGTGGCCCGTCGATTTCCAAAACCGAGGTTCCATCGAGCTTCAACTTGGCGACCTTCTTGGCACCGGTTTGCGCCACGAATAGGAATTCCTCACCGTCCTGTTTGCGCACCTTCATTCCATGGACACCTCCCCATCGGTCCCCCAGGTCGCGCTCGTAAACGCCATCTGCTCCGATCACCTGAATCGTTCCGCCCACCGCGATATAAACTTTGCCTGCAGAATCTGCTGCAACGTCACCGTGAAGACTCCCTAGCGACTTGCCTTCAGGATACTTCGGCCACGCCGGCACCACCTGATAAACGTGGTCGCCCGAGCCCGTCTTCGCACTCACAAGTGGTCCGGCTCCCATACTCCGTCCAAGATCGGCAAGCCGGTCACGCAGTTCTTCGAGAGCAGAGTGGTAATCGCCAGCGCGTCGGGTCAAAACAGCGAGCCGGTTTTCGAGGGCTGTGATCTTTCTACGATCTTCCTTTGATGCCTCAGTTGCTTCCGCGAGAGCCTTCTTAAGCGCTTCCACTTCAAGGGCCTTAGCTTCTCCATCCGCCTTGCTCGCAGCGAGCTTCGCATTTAAATCCTTCTCTTTCTCCGCAATTGTCTTGCGCAGGTAGTCGAGATCCTCTTGAATCGCTGCAACCTTGCCGTCGCCATCATCACCATGTGCCCCTTCCTCATGGGCAGAGACAAAGACAGGAACAAAGAAAGAACTCAGTAGCAGCAAGCGGAAGGTTTTATTCATCGGGCAAGCTTATCACTACTCGCACCCCGTCAGGAAGAAATATTTCAAGAGCGAACGCCAAATATACTCTACAGCAACACCACAACGAGCGCACAGATAGCAGCAACCTCAGCGGAGTAGAAATTCCCGTCGCCGACTACGCTGCCCCGACAAAGGCACACGAATCGCAAATCCAAATTAGCATCATGCAGCAAAACTCACCGGAAAATCACGACTACCTTTGGGGGCACACTCCGCATCAGCACTCGCTCTCCGCTGTAGAGAGTCGACTGGAGCACCTCGAGCACCGAGTGGATAAACTCACGCTCATCAACCGCGCGCTCTGGGAGATTTTACAAAAGGAACACCACCTCAACACGGACGACTTGCTCGCCAAAATGGCGGAGATTGATCAGCGTGACGGGCACATGGATCACCAGATGCGAGCCGAAGCCATCTCCTGCCCCAGTTGCGGTCGCAAGACCAGCCGCCAACGAAACCGGTGCATCTACTGCGCAGCTGAAATGCCCACCGATCTCTTCCCCAGCTCCTAATCATAATTAGTCAGCCATGGACGTGTCACCACCGATCAAAAGGATTCTAAATCCCCTCGATTTGTCCCCGTTTTCAGCAGCGGCCACGCGAACTGCCTGCGCGATCGCGAAGCAGCATGGGGCGACTGTCGAAGGTCTCGTGGTTCTCGATTTTCCTGGAATCACCGGACAGGACGTGCCTTACCACGCATGGATGCTGCCGGATGCACTGCTCCAAAGTGCGGAACGGATCGCAGACGCAAAGCCGCGCATTTCCAATGCGCTACAGCAATTCTCGGTGACCTGTGATGCAGCCGGAGTGAGTCATGTGGACTCGACCCATCAGGGAGTTCCTGCGTACCGAATTATGGAAACTGCTTCGCTCCATGATCTGGTCGTTATGGGACTGAGAACATTCTTCCATTTCGAGACAAGCGATGATCCTGGCGACACGCTGGCAAAAGTCCTCCACGCACCCCAGACACCCATACTCGCCGTCACTGAGAGCTGCACTGGCGATTGGAAACGCGTATTGATCGCGTTCGACGGAAGTCCGGCAGCCTGTCGTGTGCTGAAAGAATTCTCCCGATTTGCGCGACCTTGCAACCTCGATATCACATTGCTCACCTCGGCAGACGATCAAGAACAAGGGGCGCGGTGTGTCGAATCCGCAGCGGCTTATTTGCGGGCTCACCAATTCGACAATATCAAAACGAGCGTCTCGGAATCCCCAATCCTTGAGGTTCTCGATGACTTGTATCTTAAGTCTTTCGACTTGGTTGTCGCGGGCAGCCATTCGCGCAAATACCTGAAAGATTTCTTCGTCGGCAGCGTTGCCCGTCGATTGATCGACTTCGGCCAGACTCCCGTTTTTATCAACTAGGGCGGTATTTACTAGTCGCCGGACAAATGGCGTGCCATCATTTGAAACTATGGAACGTGAAGAATTGAAGAAACGAATCGGGGAACTCCACGCCGAGCTTGAAAAATCAGAGGATGTCGAAACAGACACTCTTCCACTCCTCCGTCAGCTGTCTGAAGATCTTGAACGCCTGCTGGACGAAGAGGGCTCTGCCGAAGACTCCACGATTCTCCAGCGCATGAGTGATGGACTGCTGGCCATCGAGGCCCGGCACCCCACGCTGACGATGGCTGTCAATCGTGTATCTGACGCCCTGACGAACATCTGAAGGTGGTTCCTTGACGCGAAAGCGGGAACATGATGAACTGGTTGCCAGGATTCTTTGCGCCTGCTGCAGCATGGCTTTTTCTGCTGCTGATTCCGCTTGTTGCCTTCTATTTTCTGAAGCTGCGGCGCCCACGGGTAACCATCCCCTCCCTTGTGTTGTGGCGACAGGTGCTGAACGATCAGCGTGTCAATTCGCCATTCCAGAAGTTTAAGAGGAATCTGCTTCTATTGCTCCAGATCCTCCTGCTGGTAGCTCTAGTGCTCGCGGCAATGCAGCCGTTTTTCTTCGGCTCCAGCAGCCGCTCGCTTCGAATTCCCATTCTGATCGACACCTCAGCCAGCATGGCGGCACTTGATGCCCCAGGGGGGACATCGCGACTGGATGCTGTAAAGCAGCGCATCATTGAGACCATCGACAATATGCTGCCGGATCAGCAAATGTGCCTCATCAGCAGCAGCGACACCGCTCGCCAGGAAACCGTCTTCACCGACAACAAACGCCTGCTCAAAGACGCGCTAGAGCAACTGCACCCCCGCGATGTCACCAGTAATCTGGAGGACGGGCTGCGAATGGCGGAAGCGGTTCGCCGCAGCGAGACATTCGAAACACTGATCCTGTATTCAGATGGAAACTTCCCGGAACAGGCGTTTCTGGATCTCCAGTTTGACATCGATTTCCGCAAGCTCGACACTGGCGGCCCTAACATTGGCATTACTGCGTGCTCCGCGCGCCGGGCAGACAGCGAATCCTGGGATCTCTTTGTTGAGCTGCGCAATTCTGCGAACGCGGCAGCGAATGCCACGCTTACGATCACCGCCGCTGACGACACCCAGACACTCGCATCAAAGATCGTAAGCATCAACCCAAACGAGCCCCGCCGACTGATCTTCCGTATCGATGGAAGAAACGCTACTCTACTCCAACTCAAACTCGATGCTGATGGATTCGATGCGCTGAGCACGGACAATCTTGCCTACCTCCGCCTCCTGCAGAATCGACCGCTCAATGTTTACGCTCCGACGGGAATGTACGCCGTTCGCCACGCGCTGCGTACATTGCCGGATGCCGTCGTCTTCCCAAGGGAAGATTCCGATATCGTAGAGCCCGCCAGCTTCGATCTCGTTATCTCAAATCGTGAGGACGACGCGACAATCCCCGCTGCGATCCGTTGCATCTTTGGTTCTATCCCTGATGATCTAAAATCCGTGATTCGGCTTGAAGATGAGCCTGGAGAGATCATCAATTGGAAGCGCGATTCGCCGCTTTTTGAACACGTCAACCTGAGGGACATCATCCTCATGGATCGGGCCGTCGCCAGCCCGGGAGCGGATAGCGTTGCGCTTGGCGAACTCGGCTATCGAATTCTAATGGAAGGGGGGGGCGGACCGCTCATGCTGGAGAAGGATGAGCCATCAAGCCACACTATCCGCGCGCTTTTCGATCCGGATCGCTCCACGATGCCGTACCGACTGGCATTCCCGATTTTCATCACCAATCTCGTGAATGAGACTCTGCTAAGCACCGGCCTCGCCGAAACCAAGGCAAATCCAACTGGAGTCCTTCCAGCAATCCGGTTTGCGCCCGCAACGAAGGTCACTGTGACCGGCCCGGATGGGACTGATCAGGTGGCCACTGCTAATGATCAGGGGCAGCTCACAGGCATCGTGGCTGACAAAGCGGGCAGGTACGACATCCGCCCCGCCGGACAAAGTGAGATAGCCATCGGTGCCAGTCTTTTGTCCCCAGGGGAATCAACGCTGTCGTCAGTAGAACAGATAGAGTTCAACGAAGCAGCCGTCGCAGCCAATCGTGACGAAAGCCGGAACTCCGACAAGCCGCTATGGCGCCACCTCGCCATAGCCGCATTGGCACTGCTGGTCGTTGAATGGTGGTATTTTCAGAGACGCCCTTACTCGCTTGCTGCCTCACGGAGGCCCTCAAAAGCAGTCGTCCGATGACCGATGCACCGGGTCTACGTCCGATTGCCTCCGTCGCGAGTGAAAAATGAGATGCCGACCGGCATCCAGTGTGCCTATCAGCAATTCGCCGCTGGATCGCAGGCCGGATCCGGCATGATATTGCGCTCCGGTTCCGTTGTTGCTGCTGTGGTTGCACTGGGAGCATTGTCCAATCCGCACTTATCAGGAGCCAGGCAGGCAGTGTGCTTCGCGCCGAGTATGAGATGGATGATGCCCGAGTCTACCCGAATATCATTCAAGGCGAAAATGGCGACGGTACCCTGATCGTATTCGACCTCGACAGGCAGCTCGTCATTCGGCAGCACTGTCCCTGTCAGGTTAAGAATCGACGCGAGTTTAGTGCTGCTGAGACGATGATCGACATCGTGCGCGACGAGCGTCTGGAGGACGCAGGATGAAGTCGTCCGCCTGGTGCCACCGCAGTCAATAAAGTCCTTGGTCACATGCCCCACCTCGGTCACATGAAAATGAGGAGGAATGGCGCTTCCTCCGTCAAAAACCATTTCGAGTGAGCACTCGGGGTTTGCTTGCAGGCTCTGCTTGAGTTCGGCAAATGTCATGGGATGGGGTTACTGGGTTGGGTTTGGAAAGTAACGAACTGCCGATAGGCGAGGTCTTCTACTTTTTCAACGGATGATCTTTCAGGATTTGATCCACCATGTAGAAATTCATGCGATCCTTGGTGGACTCACGCACGGCTTTGACCTTCGCGGGATCGACAAATGCACCTGTATTCCCGAACGAAGTGCGTACGTAACTGAGAACTGCGGCCAGCTCTTCATCGTTGAGAAGTCCGGCAAACCCCATCATGGGAGGTACGCCCGTGGTCGGATCAAACTTCTCGCCACTCACCTCAATGGGGCCCCAAAGACCTTTCAGCGCGATCTTGATGAGGCGTTCATCATTGTCCAGCCAGTTGCTCTTTTCGAGAGGAGGATAGATTTTGGGCAGCCCTTTGCCATTAGGTTGATGGCAAGTGGCACAATGGGCATCCCGGTGATAGACCTCTTTGCCAAGATCATAGATTTTCTGCTCATCCGCTGTCAATTTGCGAGTCGGGCCCACAAGCTCTTCCTTTGGTGGATCGATTGTGACCTTCAGCTTACCTGCCAGGTAATCACGGGCATTTGGATTGTCAGCGAGGTGCAGTCCGCCGGATGCTTCAAGCGCTTTGACATCATCCGCCAAAATCGACTGCATAATGACGTCGAACACCGGGCCCATCCATTTGTCCAACGGCTTCTTCAATGCCTCCAGCGCAATCTGCGGGCCAATCCCGTTGTCCATCCACGAAGCATTTACGATTGCCTCAAGGCGCACACGCCCGTGTTCATCGTTCGCCGCCTTAAGCAGCAACTCTGCAGCATCGGGTACGTCCCCGGCGACGTAGCGGAGAACATGCGCAGCTGCAGCGCGCGCTTGGAATGCCTTCGCATCCAGACACTGCAGGAGCAGATCGCGATCGATTTTGTTCTGAGCCCACGTCGCCCACATCGCTTCGCACAAATGGTGCTCATACGCAGGATCGTTTTTGTCCAGATTCGCTGCCCACTTTTTGACTGCTGGGACGACCTCCGCAGATGGTCTGCCCCGCAATTCACGTCGCGTGCGGTAGCGTGTCCGATACTCTGGCTCCTTCAAATTTTGCAGCAACTCCCCTATCGTGGCTCCCGCGATCTTCGCCGGTTCGACAAGCGGCCGGGAAGGATAAGAGACGCGGTAGATGCGACCGTGCTGGCTGTCCCGGTTGGGGTCGCGAGCGTTGTGCTGCATGTGACCGATGAGCGGGTTGTGCCAGTCGACAATGTAGAGCGAACCATCAGGAGCGGTTTCAAGATCTACAGGGCGAAAGTTAGGGTCGCTGGAACTGATAAGATCACCGACGTGCTTGCCATTGATCCCTGACTCATCATCCCAGATATCGTGGAAGCTGGTGCCGAGGAAGCCGATGGAATTACAAATCATGAAGTCACCCTGCGCCTCATCCGGAAAGTGCCGTGACGACACAAATTCAGCACCGGAAGTGGGACGCGAACGCTTTGGGGCAAACTCCGCAGTCTGCGGGATTTCGATCCCGTAGGGCATTTTCGCAGATACCGGTAGCCCCCACCAGTTCTGCCCACTGGATGCATCGGAGATATAACATTGTTCCCAGTAGTCGAAGCTGATTCCCCATGGATTGTTGTAATCACTCTGGCTGTAGCGCTCGAGCTTGAACTTAGCCGGATCAAAGCGCCAGACACCGCCATCATTACAACGCTGAGGCCCATACGGCGTCTCCACCTGCGAGTGAAGGAACCGACCTTCACACATGTAAAATGCGCCAGAAGGATCAGCGCAGTAGGCGGAAATCGCGTGGTGCGTGTCGTGCGTATCGAAACCGTGCATCAGGATTTCCAGGCGATCTGCGTGGTCGTCTTTGTCATCGTCCACCAGCAGACAAAGGTTGGGTTCCTGGGAAACATAGACACCTTCCGGCGCTATCTCGAATCCAATGGGGAGGTGCAACTTGTCGGCGAAGACCGTCTGCTTGTCGGCCTTTCCATCGTTGTCAGTGTCCTCAAAGATCAGCAATTTGTCATTCGGACGTTCTGCTCCAGGTTTGTAGTGAGGGTAGCTTGGGATGACCGCAACCCAGAGCCGCCCTTTGTTGTCAAATGACATCTGCACTGGACTTGCCAGGTCAGGGAACTCTTTCTCCGATGCGAACAGCTCGACTTTGTAACCATTAGCGATTTCCATCTTCTCGATCGCCTCCTCTCCACTGAGGAATTCGATCGGGCGGTTGAAATTAGTCTCCACTGGAGGCAGTCCGTGGGTCTTCGAGTCATCGATCTCCAGACTGGTCGACTTGCCCGCTGCAATCTCGTGGACGCGTTGCTCCCGCAACGCCATCATTTCGCGTGTTTTCTGAATTTCGTCAGGGTAATTGGCCGGGCCGAAGGGATCGTGCCGTCGACCGTAGACGTGCACCCCATTGACGATATGAAAATCGTTGATCCAAAACCATTCTTTGTCGAGAACCGCCTTGCGCAGCAGTTCGGGATCCGCTTTTGATACCAGATCCTGTTTCCCAAATGCGCCATCTGCGATGATCGGTGCGAGATAGCGATAGCCCGCGTCCGAGGGAGCAAAACCATTGATGGTGAGCGGCTCCTTCGATGCCATTTTCGTCGCGGAGAACAGATCAATAAAGTCCACTCCATTCTCGTTGGCGACTTTCTGCATCGCCTCCGTGTAGAGACTGAGGTTAGCGTTCTCCGCCTCGCCGTTGGGCAGATCGCGTTTGGCTGACAAGTCCTCAAAAGCGATGGGACAGACAAGCACAAGCCTCGGTGCGGAAGAGCCGTTGTAGCGCTGCGCAAGGGTGTGCTTGACGAAGGCATCCAGCTCCCCCCGAAAATTGGCAAGGCCAGCCAGGCCGTCAAACGACTCATTGTAACCGAAAAAGGCCAGGATGGTGTCCGCTTTTTCGTGGACAAGCCATTCGTCCGGCGTGGGGAAGAATCCCTGGCCGAGGTGCTGCAGCTTGTCGGGATGAAACTGCTCAGCGCCGGGATATGCCCACTGCGATACGCGAGATGCATGAGGACGGAATCCCGGAGTGTCGCCCGGCCGTGCCATATTCCGAACTGCCAGTGAGAGATCTGGATAGCGAAGGTGCAACTCGGTCTCAAAGTGGTCAAAATACAGCATTCTCTCGGCGAGTCCGTTTCCGATCAACGCGATGCGCTCACCGGACTTGGGCGCCACCGGTTGCGCCCAGGCGACTGCAGTGAGGGCGAAAACACCAAAGAGAGTCAGAATTCGTATCATTGAGGGTGAAGATTACAGAAATTCACTGCAGATCACGCTTTTTCTAGCCGCAGAAGTTTGCGATATCGCGCTACGACAATTCTCCGACTCAACCGGCATGTGAATGTGCGTTGCATCTGGTTCGGGAAACCCTATCTTTCCGAAAGCAATGAACCTTTTACCGAAGTCGCCGTGAGAGTCGCTACCAATATTCTCCTGTTCATCCTGTTCTTCGTGACCCCATTTGTCATGGGACTCTACCTGATGAACACACCGCTCAAGTGGCTGGCTCCCGAGTCCGCCACCGTGATCGAAGCCCCTCGACTTGGAGACTTGGGAGACATTGCACACCAGGCTGATCCTGATACCGTGGCGGTGATTCCGATGCCTGAGGCACCAGCCACGCCTGTACCCGTCCGGGCAGTAGATCTGGAGCAGCCCACTGTTGTCGCCGATGAAGAAGTCGACCGAGGTGAGCCCTCGCAGGATGGGAATTCGGAGGCAGCGACTCCCGCAGTGATTCAGATTGATTCAGAATCGGATCCTGCTGAAGTCGCCGTTAGCGCAGGCGACACAGAAATCCCGGCAGCCGACTCTCATTCCGACACTGAACAAAGTGAGGAAGCCGACACTGCAATTGCCGGAACCGCAACTGGCGTTGAGCCGACAGTGGCTGACGACGACACTGAAGCTAAAGGCGAACGACGTCCGATTGCTGTCAAGTATCGACCGCTCGAAGAGAACTCCCGCTTGTTCCAGTATACGCTGGAATCTCGCGAAGACTTCGACCAACTCTCCCGAAGAGACAACGTTCCCGGTGCCCTGGGCGTGCGGGAACTGAAGGTGCTACTTGCCGGCATCGACACCGAAAGCCCAGCTCCCTTCTTCCTGAACACTGGTCGTTTTCCCTATCACTATTGTTTTGTCAGGGATCTCCTCCACCCGGGGCTCACCCACAACGCTTACAAAAACGCCACCTATTACAGGGAGACTGGACGCAAGTTTCTGGCCGCGAGCCTTGTGGCCCACGACAACTACCAGAACGCCGACGGCACAATCGGTGCCTACATCATTTCATTCTGGCCGACTGACCCGGTCAACTTCAATTACGCCAGCCTGACTTACGACCTCATCGTCGACAATATGAACTTCGATCATGGTCACGTTTACTACCAGCCGTCCGGCACCATGCAGGAGGAACTTTACGAGGACGAAAAGGACAAATTTGCCGCTGCGGGTGTTCCAGTGATGCTGGCTCGCGATTTCTACTCTAACTTTGCCTTCAGCCCGCTCAATACCGGAACCAGCTACGGTCGACTGCTGATGGCTGAGGGCGCGGCCACTTACTCTTCCCGTGATATCGTCGTCTTCAAAAACCTGCCCAATGATCTGAGCGTCGCTGCTGGCATCATCACTGAGGCTCCGCAAACGCCGCTCTCTCACGTGAATCTAAAGGCCCAGCAAAACGGAATCCCCAATGCCTACATCCGCAATGCAACGACGAATGAAACGCTCACTGCGCTGGCTGGCGAATACGTCCGCTACGAAGTCACGTCAGATGGCTGGAGAGTGACACAGGCAACCAACGATGAAGTGACAGCCTTCATCGAAGCGTCCCGCCCACCAGCCTCGGCTCCTCCTGTCAGCAATCTCAAAGTAACCTCGATCATGCCGCTCTCCGCGATCGGCTTTCACGATGCCAGTGCATTCGGAGCCAAGGCTGCAAACGTCGCGGAACTCGGAAAGATCCTCAATGCTGGAATCGCACCGAAGGGCTACGCGATACCGTTTTTTGTCTACGACGAGTTTATGAAGAGCAATGGCCTCTACGACGAGGCCCAGGCAATGATGGCCTCCCCGGACTTTCGTGAAGATGCAGGTATCCGTCGCGAAAGATTGAAGGAATTTCGCGATAAAATTCGATCGTCCGAGGCGCCTGAGTGGATGCTGCTCAAGCTCGCCATCCTACAAAAGGCGTTCCCTGAGGGCACGAGTATCCGTTGCCGGTCCAGCACGAACAACGAGGACATGGAGGGATTCAATGGTGCAGGTCTCTACAACAGTTGCACCCACAGGGAAGACGAAGGCCACCTGATCAAATCCATCAAGCAGGTCTGGGCCAGCCTTTGGACATACCGCGCCTTCGAGGAACGCGAATTCTACCGAGTGGATCACATGCAAGTCTACATGGGTGTGCTGGTGCACCCGAATTACGATGACGAGCAAGCCAATGGTGTCGGCATTACCCGCAACATTTTTGATCCGCGCTGGCTCGGCTTCTACGTCAATGTTCAAATTGGCGAAAACCTGATCACCAACCCTGAGGAAGAATCGATTCCCGAAGAATTTCTCGTATCCGTGATGACTGGTGGCCCGCAGGATCAGGCCTACAGCCTGGAGATCCAGTATGCCCGACGATCTAACAAAGTGCCTAAGGGAGAAACGGTATTAACCAGAGAACAGGCCATCGAACTCGCCCGCAATATGCGGACCATTCACCGCCACTTCCGCGATCTGTATCAAAAACAGTACGATGATACCTTTGCCATGGACATTGAGTTCAAGTTCGATGCCGAAGGAAAGCTAGTGATCAAACAGGCCCGCCCCTGGGTCTGGCCCAATCTCCCCAATGCCGAAGATACGGATTGCTGATTTGCCAGCAGCCACACGCTGCGGTATCCCTGCTTTTCGTCAGCCTCCATTTTACCTATAGTCCCAATTGAAACGCGGCATTTACCCAGGCAGCTTCGACCCCATCACCAATGGCCACCTCGACGTCATGTTGAGAGCTGAACAGCTTTTCGATGAAGTCGTGATTGCCGTGGCCCACAACGATCAGAAGAGTCCCCTTTTCTCCGAGGAAGAGCGGGTGGCTCTCATTGAAGAAACGGTGGCCGGCCATGACCGAATCAAGGTGACGAGCTTCGACGGTCTACTGGTCAACTTTGCCCGGGATCAGGGAGCTTCCGCGCTGGTGCGTGGTATTCGAGCGCTGTCCGACTTCGAATTCGAGTTTCAAATGGCGCTGATGAACAGGAAGCTTGCTCCCAACCTTGAGACGATCTTCCTCATGCCCAAGGAAGAATACTCCTACATCAGTTCGCGAATGGTAAAGGAGATCGCTCGCCTTCAGGGTGACATCACGGAATTTGTCCCGAAGAATGTGCAGAAAGCCCTTCTTTCGAAACTGGCGTAGCCGCAAAAACCGGCAACCCGCATTCATCACCTGATAGCCTGTCATTCTATGGACTCGACTCGAAATCTTCACAGTATCATCCTTGGAGAACTTCCCGATGAAGGGAAGCAGTTTACCGGCGTGTTGGAGGAAGACATCTTTGGGCTTCCGCCGAATGAACCGCAGGCTACGGAAGGGATCACCTACGACCTCCACGTATCACGTCACGACGATTTCCTCCTCGTGACAGGCTCTCTACTTACGGCATTCTCGATCGAGTGCGTACGTTGCCTGGCCCAGTTTCCATACCGTGTTGAATTGCGCGGCCACACCTTTGACGTGGAGATTACCGATGAAGTAACCATGGACTTGACGGAGGCGATCCGGGAGGATATTCTCCTTTCCCTGCCGGCTTACCCGAAGTGCGAGGACTCCTCACTGGGCGAAATTCAGTGCACCCCTGCAGTCAAAGTGTATTCTCCGGACGATCCTCCGCCAGAGTCCGACGATGAAACCCAGGGTGGATCGAAACAAAATGTGTGGGGTGCCCTTGACAATCTGGGAGCCTTGAACGACAACGACTAAAATTTCCTAACTACTATGGCTGTTCCAAAGAGAAGATCATCAAGACAGAAAGGCCGCTCCCGCCGTGGAGCGAACCGCTGGTCCGCACCCAAGTTCAAAACTTGCCCGGAGTGCGACAGCGCTGTCCCATCCCACATCGCCTGCCCGTCCTGCGGTTACTATCGAGATCGTCAGGTGCTCAAGGTCGAGCAGTTCTAGTTCCGCTTAAGGACGCTCGCTCAAATAATTAGCATGACCGACTCGTATACGAGTCGGTCATTTTTTGCGTCCAGATGCCACTGCCTGACTGGCTCAGCCCTGCCTCGGAAGCTTGGCCGCAGGTGCATCGGCCTTCTAGTCTTGAGCATTCTAGCTTGCAAACTATTCAGGATCCCGAGATTAGCCTTTCAGATGTCAAAGTGTACTTGTCAGCATGCGTCCTGGACGACATCATCCGCCGCAGTCTTCTGAATCTTTCCAATTTACCCCCATGAGTGACCAAATCGACAACTCACGACTCAAAGCCGAAATTGCCGAACTTGAGGCAGTCGCCTCAAAAGGTTTCGGCGCGAGACTAGCCCTCTACACCCGCCGCAGCGGTCCAGGCTGGCTGCAGGGCGCCATCACTCTGGGTGGAGGCTCTCTTGCGGGTGCCCTTTATCTTGGCGTTGTGATGGGCTATCACATGATGTGGTTGCAACCCCTTGCGATGATCCTCGGTGTCATCATGCTCAGCGCTATCAGCTACGTGACACTTTCCACAGGACGCCGCCCCTTTGAAGCCATCAACAGTCACGTCAGTCCCGCGCTCGGATGGGGGTGGCTCATTGCCACGATCATGGCAAACATCGTCTGGTGCCTGCCGCAATTCGCTCTGGGCACGGGCGCTCTGACACAGAACCTTTTTCCAGGAATGAGCAAGCATCTCGCTGCTGGATCTATTCTGCTGGTCGCCGTGATCGTCGTCTGGTTCTACAATTCCGGCAGCAAAGGAATCCAGATTTTCGAGATCATTCTCAAGGTGATGGTGGGAATCGTGGTGCTCTGTTTCTTCGGCGTGGTGAT
>JAGROY010000123.1 GCA_020439995.1 Verrucomicrobiia bacterium | reverse complement strand
CCAGCCCATTCCCTCCCGCTCCGTGGAAGCACAGCAGCAAGGGCGCAGCTTTCTCCTGGTCGATCTTTCTTGGCACATGCACATGGTAGCTGCGCTCCCGGTCGCCGGAGATCAGAGTGAGCGCCCCAGAGTCCTGGGCGACCGCAGTGGTGAGCGTGGTCAGGAAGATGAGAAAGGATCGGATCATTTGGTTCATCGTATCTAGGGGATTGTCGGAGAGGGCAGGATGGAAATGCCGGCGACGCAGAGCCCGACCGGTTCGTGCAGGGTGGTCACGATGACGGCACTGACCTGCCGTCCCGCCATCTCGACCGATTCGCCGGAGCGGATGGGTTTGAGATCGCCGATGGGGATCTCCAGCTCGTGCCAAGCGCCGTCGCCGGCGAGTTCCGTGTGCTCTTTGACGAGTTCGAAGTTGCCGGCAAAACGTCCGTCGGGGAAGCGCGTGGCGATCATCACTTGCAGCGGGAAACGGCGGTCGATCCGGAGCTTCAGACGCATGATCGAATCGGACGTCAGGGATGCAAAGGTGTCCGCGCCGGATGGTCTGGCCACCACGCTTTGATGCACCAGTACCCGCCCGTCCTCGTAGCGCCCGGCCACCGAGGGGATGGCGCTGATGAACGCAGGCTCGTTTGCTCCGGCGGCATGCCAATCGCCGACCATCTCCTCGGGCGGGGAGGACAGATCAAAATGCCAAACCGTGCTGGGGGATTGGATCGGTCGCGGCTCCAGAGGATCCGTCGAGCGCAGGGACGCCCGCACTTGCTGACGGGCTTCCACCTCGACCTCCCGGTTATCGATCAGGCGCTTGAGACGCACCTGTCCCTCCGCCACGCTCAGGTTGGTTCTCCGCTGCGTGGCATCGAGCGAAAAAACCGTGCCGAGAACGATCACCTCCGCCGTCCCGGTGCGCACCAGCATTGCTTTCCCCTGCGGCTGCGGCGCGACCGAGGCCGTGAGCGTCCCGTGTTCGAGATTTACCTCCTTGCGATCCAGCCCCCGGAATTCCACCGTCGCGCTGCCGCTCAGGGTGAAGCGCGTGCCGTCCGCTGTCCGTAGCTCCAGCGTCGACGCCTCTCCCTCGATCCGGATCAGCCCGGACGGGATTTTACGCCCCGACGTGAGGGATTCCTCGCGGCCGTTCGCAGACCACCTCGCTGCCCCGTTGAGCGACACAACCTCCAGTGCGAACGGCGCCTTGCGCATCTGGATGAAGAGGATCGCACCCACTGCGATAGCCGCCGCGGCGGCGACGCCGAGCCACTTTCTGCGACTTTTGGTGACCACCTCGCGCACCGGATCGGACGGACGACCGATCGGCTCTCGTGCCACCCGGCACTTCCCGAGTTCGCCGACCACGAATGCCTGCTCGGCGATGTCTCGCAAGCTCGCGCGGGCGCCCGCATCGGTCTTCAATATCTCCGACAAGGCGGCGATCTCGGTCGGGTTCAGAGTACCGTCGATGTAGCGCAGCAACCGCTCTTCTGTTTCCGATTTTTCCATCACGCTGGGTCGGGCCTGTTCGCGTTCATCCGCCGCTCCACGCATTCACGCAAAGCGCGGTGCAAGCGCGACAACCTCTGATAGGCGGCGTCCACTTTCACCCCGAGCACCTTCCCGACCTCGGCGCAGGAACGCCCTTCAAAATAGCGCAGATCCAACATTCTCCGCGAGGCTTCCGGCAGTGTTTCGATACAATCCTGCAAAGCCTCGAACCTCGCCGTCGACGGGACGAGCGATTCAGCCGCATCCCACTCGGCATCGATCCGTTCCAGCATCGACTCGCACAGCATGAGCGCCTCCCGGTTGCGCTTTCGCATCAGGTTGAGCGCCGCGTTCCGCGCCGTGACGCGGCACCACGAGAGTAACTGCGCCTCATTGGCAAATAAGCCGTCATTCGCCAACGCCTTGACCATGACTTCCTGAAAAACATCCTCCGCCAGATGAACGTCCCGCACCACCAGCCAAACCCCGGCACTGATACGCGCCCGCTGCGCGAGCAGCGTCCTGACTAGGGCGTCTTGAGTGAGATGAGTCATGGATTGGCTTTGTAGATTGAACACTCCGGAGGCACGCTTCCTGACATCAAACGTCAAAAAGTTCCCGGATTGCCAAATCCTTGCCCTTACCAAGAATACACCAACGTTGAACATGAATTCAAGAAAGTGGGTGTCCGACTGTCCGACGTCACACCGATCCCGCATCAACAAGAGCTCATCGCCGCGCCTAGTCCTAGTCCTAGTCCCACTCGAATTGCGTCGGCCCGAAGATTCGAGAAGAAAGCAGAAAAAAATGTCACACGGAAGGCGCTTTCTGACTCTTTCTTGGAAAATGCCTTCAGCTCCATCTAAAGAACCCGATGTAGCGCTTCTTCGCCTCGCCGTCGAAGGAGATCAAATCGCCTTTGGCCAGCTCATCGATCGGTATGCAGGTTTCGTCCGTGCAGTCGCCTATCAAGTCTGCGGGACCTCCTCGCAATGTGAAGACATCGCCCAGAATACATTTGTCGCAGTTTGGCGGAACCTTGGGCAGCTTCGAGATTATTCCAAATTCCGGCCTTGGTTGCGAAGGATTGTGCGCAATCAAACCTTACGGGCCATAGACCAGCAACATCCTCACGAGGTATCGGTAGGCTTTGATAATCAATCTCTAGAGGAATGCGCCTCATCTTCGCACCCGCCAGACGAAGCGTTGGCACTGCGCGAGGAGGAACGGCTCATTCTTTCGCAAATTATCAAACTGCCTCCAATCTACCGCGAAGTAATTCTCTTGTACCACTGCGATTCCAAGTCGACTCTGAGTATCTCTCGTCAGTTAGAAATTCGAGAGAGTACGGTTAGAAAGCGGCTCTCGCGAGGCCGAGAATTGCTCAGAGATCGCATCCGTAGAGTCTTCAACGAACTGACGGGTGAATCTCAAAAGGGCTTTGATCGCTTTCCAAGCTCGATGTTCGCAGCATTTCCGTTAGCGCTAGCAAACTCAGAAAGCATGAGAGGCTCATTATCATTATCCCAATTCACCACTTCAATCGTCATGACAAAACTACAGTCTGCTATCATCGGAGCGGCATTATTAGCTGTGATTACGGCTCCATTCGCCTACCATCAGAAAAAGAAAATGGATGACCTTAAGACGCGATTAGCTGTTCTTGAATCGAGCTCCACATTTGATCGTGAATCGGCATACCAACCATCGTTACTTCCAGATCGCACAACGAATTCACATCAAGCGGACTTGCAAAAGCCAGTAAAGCCTATTGAAGTTATCCGCTCTGGAAATATGGATCAGTTGCCGGAAGATATCCTGGAGAAAATCCGAAAGAGTAGAGAAGATAGTCGACGAAGCATTACAGCCGCCAAGTTAGCAGCATTGCAAGAGGCGCTTCATTTGAGCGACGAGCAGGCTGAAGCCATAGAGGCCATTCTCGCTCACGCCACGAACGCAGACACGCACGCTCCCCCATTCTTGGTCTCTCACCGATCTCCGCTGACTACGAAGGCAAAAGAACAGATTTCGGCAATATTAGAGGAAGCTCAGAAAGCTGATTTCGATACGTTCATCGAGAAGGAGATCATCGACCAGGCAGAGTCGGCCGCCAACCAAGAGTTCGCGCGGTTGCAGTCGAAACTCAGTCTATCGGACGACCAGAAAGATCAGGTATTCGAGGCCCTCTCGGAGATTGCTTTGGCGGAGGCCGCCGATCCGGCGAACGAATCCAGTGATCTTGGCAGCATGCTCAGCCATGCGAAGGAACGCCGACATCGCCGGGTCGAGGCCTTGGAGCCTATCCTAAGTCCTGAGCAGATGGATGTCTACGAGACCACGGAAACGAATACGATCACCGGATCTGATAGGGTTGGTGGCACCATCCAAATTGAAGAGTTGAGTGTCGAATCCGACTGAGGAAATGAAGTAGGCTTAGCCGAATAAACAAATCATTGTTTCGTAACGGCAACTAATCAGCTCATTTCAAAGGAACACGAATGAATCGAGGACGATAGATGGATGCATCGGCGGCCATGCTCCAGAAGTCATGGGCATTGACGATGTAGGTGACCAAGAGATCATTTGCCCCTGACAAATGGGGATGACCCTTGGCCGCGTAGGTGAAGTAGTCACCGCGATCCAATCCTGGCACTTTGTACACGGCCTTGGGCTCGGACCATTTCCCTTCGGGACTTGTCGCGGTGCGTAGCATAATATGGTGCCCGAACAGTGGTTCACTTTGTATGAGGTAGTACTTGCCATTACGTGGGTGTACCGAGAGTTCACTGGTGACGCCGTTGGCGATAGGAGCAGCTTCAGTGGATGATTCTGACCACCCATCATTGTCGGCGAAGTATGTCCAGTGTTCGATCTTCTCGAAGTTCGTGGCCGGGACTCGCGCAACGAATAGTTGCTTGTTCCAATCATCGACTTTCAATACGCCATAGACATATAAGAACGACTTCTTCTCTATCTCTCGCACATGGGCACTAACACCCCAGCTGATCGGTTTCTGTCCCTGCTTGCGAGGTATCAGAACGGTTCGAGGCGACCAGTCTCCAGCGGGTTTGTTAGGGTTGTCAACAATTGCCATTGCTTCACCGATGCCTTGAAAGTTCCAGACGCTATCATCAGTCTCAGACGTCTTTGTTATGTGAAAGAGGAACACGACCAATCGATCACTCATGCCGTCTGCGGATGGCACTACAGCTCCTCCACCACTAGCCCAGAACCATTGGGTATCGGCATGTTCTAAAGGCCTAACCCAAGCGGTCGGCTTTTCGTCAACCGTCGCATTTCCCCAATAAAACGTGAGGTCTGAGTATCTGGGAGCTCGTTCGTTTCCCAACGTTGACGGTGAATGCACGCCAATCGCATTGTTCACCAAATGAGAACCACCCACATGCTTGCCCTCAGCAACGTTGCCGATCCAGGAATCTCCAAATACCCAAACTGTTCGGCCATCGGCTAGGGGAATGGTCCCTGCGACATCACCGCCACTCCACCCCTCGGTGCGAGAGAAGAGAGCGTCCCACTCTGTATCTGGAACGCCATCGCCAAACTCGTTCTCCGGGTCGGCGTACGCAAGTTGAGTGAAACAAAGAACGATGAAAAGTAAAGGCGAGAAAGGCTTCACAGGTAGATTTCAATTGCTGTCTGCGGCGGATGCTAAGAGATGAAATGCCTCGCTTCCTAGTACAGCACGGCGGAAATAAGCGATAGAAGCCCAAGAAGGCTGATGGTTGACAATCAGCATGTTGCGTCTGAAATGGAATATCGCGAACTTCCGCCGCAGTGTACTAGCATCCGATCGCAGTGTAGTTGATTTCCGTCATTCCAACTGACGACCATCCTCTGGGTAGGAAGGATCGCGATGCCTCGCTGGCCACAGTGCCCTAGAGCACCATACATGTCACCTGGAGCACCCATCCACCACAATTGGCCATCGCGTGCCTGCTCATTGAGCCACCACAGCCAAGAGTAGCCACCACTATGATCCGCTTGATTGCCTCCACCGCCGATCGACCTTGTCGCACAGCGTTCTGTCTCCATGCCATTTGTTCTCGGAATCGAAAGAGGCAATGGATCTCGCGTGGCTAGCTCTGCATGTCGTTCGGCAATAATCTGCTGCCTCTTCCAGCGACCACCATTCAAATAGAGCCAGCCGAATCGCGCAAAGTCTCGGGGCGACATGGAAGGACGTCCACGTGTTCGCCCTTCCATGGGAAATGAAATACCATCCTGTAATTGTAGTGGTTTAGCAAGCTCGCGTTCAAACAGTGCAGGAGCCTGACTCCACGGAGTTTCGAGAACGTCATTGACGATAACGTCCCAATAAAGCCCCATGGTATGATCGTTGTAGTCGAACGCATTACCAGGAGATTCTGAGTAGCCGAGGTTGGCCGTTTGGAAAGCAAGATGACGAAACGTGAGGGTACGGTCTTTGAACTGTAGATTAGGGTTGAGATCGGTAATGCATGGCCGATAGTGGGAAACGAGATCGTCAGCAGACTCCAATTTCCCCATCTCAAGTGCGCGAAACAGGAAGTGCGCATAGACAGGTTTACTCGCAGACGCAAGGTCTCCGCGCCGTGCGATATCTCCCCAAGAACTGACAAGATAGCCATCTTTGACAATACAGCCTCTCCCCCCAGCAAGACGCTGAAACGCCATCAGTTTCTCTTTATCAAGGCCTAGTTCTGCAGGTGTGCGCGACTCCCATTCTTTATCCGGAAATACAACTGCTGTTCCGGCTTTTCCCACAGGACGAGTCACTCGTTGACCATACAGGGCACACTCTGATCCAATGCTCGCTGGTTTACTAAACTCGAATGTTTCCTCGCTCACGATCTCATCGCGCTCAACGCGTCTCCCGGTCTGACAATCCAGCCACGTGAGCTCGTAGTTTCCACCTACCAATTCGGTCAATTGCATCGAATCTTCTACATTCTCCGACCAGGCTATGAAGGACTTGCTAGGATTCGTCAAAACGTATGGTGTATTGGAATTCGGGGAGCGCAAGGCTGGCTGCATTTGCTGGAAATCTGTATCCTCAAAGAAGTCCGACAGGATTCGACATTGTCGGAGCGCGTCGTCTGGAGTCGAGGCAACGTCCATCCCAAGCATCATTGGCGATGCGCCCGCCATTGCGACAGCCCATGCATGGTGTCGCCACGCATCAGTGGATGGAGGAGTCTCAGTGTTCTCAGCATAAATTAACTGATAGTGCTTCCCAGCAGCCTCCAATGCAGCCCGCGTCTCCATATAGACCTCTTCGGGAGCGACATTCAATTGCATCGAGAAGTGATCGAATGCCGTATCCGGCCGATAACTCTTGAACTGCGTTCCCGAATGATGGTGATTGCCAATCAGATGCTGGTGCTTATCTTCCGCACGAATCAGGGTCGCCAGTTTCTCGGCTCGCACTGGTGAAAGCGCTTCTTCGCTTTCCTCTGCCACTACCCAAATGAGATTACGATGATGCTGAAATTTCTGCACCATCGTGCGGATGAACTCTGCCTCCAACTCACTGACATCATCGCCAGATTTCCAAGGATCGCTACTATCGTCGTAGAAGAAAAGGTAGATAAGAATTCCATGATTATCGAGAAGCGTGAACCAAGATTCCCACTGCTCAAGCACTGCGAGATTCACCCCGAGCGAAGGATCGTGATTCACAAACGGATTGTGATCGTTGGTACCATCCCCGCCGTGGCTGCGCACTGCTTGGATGTAAAGGCAGTTGCCTCCATGTTCTAACAGTCGGCGAATCAACTTCAACTGATCTCCTTCTCGTGTCCCATCGTCTCGAAGACTTCCTCGATAGAGAAAACCTTCGGGATCTCCTGGCCCACAGATAAAAACAGGCCTCCCCAGATGGCGGCGAAGGAATCCTGGCCCGTCCGCATCAGCGACGATCTGGCCCGGCAGAGGTTCAGCAGGCACACTTTGAAGCAGGATGCCGATTCCCATCAGAATCAATGCGCAAGTCTCTATGAATCGTTTCGTCGTAGGTCGAAGCAGTTGGTGCATTGCCATATGGACTTTGGGGATAGGAGAATGATGATGAGCGGACATCTGCATGGCGAATAAGCTCGCTCAGGCATCGTCGAGTTCTAAACGCAAATAATCGTACACCACACCGCTCGCGGGGTTTCCTGCAGGCACTGTTAGCGTCAGTTGATTCATGCCAGGCGTGAGCAGTGTTGCGTCGAATGCGAGATCCCTTTCATACCAAAGTCCCTGCACTTGGTGACGGGTGAGGACGCCTTCGCTTCGACCGAGCGTGATCTTGCCGACGGGTTTGTCATTCACACTCACATCGAGGAATCGCGTGCCTGTACCACAAATGGCGAGCCGGAGGAATGCGGTTCCTATGGGCGGCGATTCCAGTTCAAATTCGACCCTGTAAGGCGTGGCTCTTCCCGCGCCGCTTACTCCACGAAATGGAACGACACGGGCCTGAGGATCCTTGTTGTGCGGGACGTGGGCAAAGAACCAATCCTTGGAAAAGTCGCTCGTCCCAACAGTATAAGTGACATCGTTAGGAAACAGTTTAGGATACTGAAGAACAATATCGGGATCGAAGAACCGATCACCGCCCGCGAACTCTTTCCCAGATCGATTGGCAATGCCAATTTCCCAGAGCTGCCGACCACGTCTCACCGGTTTCCATTCAATATCGCCAAGGCTCAGTGCAGAAGTGCCATTCACCTTGATTTCCGCCTTTGAGAATTCATCAAGGATGCCCTCGGCAAACGCATAGAGCGTGTAGGAACCTGAGCTCACATTGGGAATCGTGAAACGGCCTTCCGTGTCATTGCTTACGGCCCAGAATTGGTAGTGTTTGGCATCCGTCTGCCATTGAATCTTCTGGGTGCCTCCACGTCCCGCTAGAACCTCATAAGTAGGTTGCGCCAATCCCACGGTGATGGCTCCCGGGAATGCGCTCAATTCGGAATCGTTCAATATGAACCGACCGGAAACCTCCGTCCTTTCACTGGGCTTGGCGTAATTTCCAGCATCGACCCAATCATAGGGCCACTTGGAAGCTTCACGGTCTGCCTGTGCGCGGGCCTCCCGCCACATGGCCATGGGTGATTCTCCCTCATTCACATAGAGAAGGAATGGCCCCACAACCCTCACCCAATGTTCGCCCGCAGCGACGCTGACGGTTGCACCGCCATAGTGACTTGAACGCCAATAATTGAGGACGACGGGCGCTTGCACCCGCGTCGTGTCTCGGTGACACAGAAATTCAGGTTTCGTGGGCCCGCCGCTCAAGTATTCGATCGTTGGATTGACGAAATAGAAGCCCATATGCTGCGTGGTGGACGAAAAGCCAAAGGCCCGATTCTCTGACTGCAAGGCGGTATAGACATACTTATCTTCGCCGGGAATTCTGCTAGGATAGTGTTTGTTCCGCTTCTCATCGACGCTGATCCAATCAAAGTGGGAGGCAAGCTTGGCCGCAAACCGCGCTTCAGTCATCGTCGCTGCCGGATACTCGGGCAAATGATCAAAGACGCAGTAGGTGTAGACACCGGATTCACTCCGGCCAATCGAATAACGAATATCAATATCCGCCGGGAAATCTCCATCCGGTCCCGCACCTGGCCCATGGCCCATCTTGACACCTCCAGAAATGCCTTTCACTGAGACCTCTGCGCGACGGCCTCCATTCGTATCGGGATTGATGGTGATGCTTGGGATCAAGTCCATTCCGCCCCGAGTGTCATGCGACCAATAACCGCCCGCGTGGCCCGACTGATCGGTGAATACTTCATTACCCTTAAACTTGAGGGAACGGATGTCGCCGTTAGACTTGAGAATCGTTGCGGTCACGATTCCGTTGGACAAGACAAATGCGCGTTCGTCCTCAGATACGGTGACTGGGTCCGAAGCCGGCGCCTCCTGGTCATTGCTTTGCGCATTGGCGAGGAGAGGAACCCATGCGAGCACCATCAGATGCCTGCAGACGATTGTGAAAAGCCGTGATCTCTTGTTGGTCATGGTCTGCGAAGCCTATCGCCGCGTCCCCAGCAATCCCATGATAGAACTCACTGAATTTCTGAATAAAGTTGCATGGCACACTTTCGGACACCTTGTGAAAGTGTCACAAAGATGTCACGCATGACATAACCGCTTGATCAGGAACCGTCAACGAGGCACCCAATCTGCGCGAGACCCGGTGTTTCTCTGGCCATTCTGCTTCTTTCCTGCGAAAAAGTATCGATTGAGGAGGAAGTCATCGACGCAGCGCCGTTCATCCGATGTAGTGTCCCATGATTCCTCTGTTCGTGATGATCATGACAAACAAACACAAAACCCGCCCGGACACTTTCTCTCGTTGGTTATTATTCATTATGTTAGCCAGCCTGACATTGTCCATTCCAGCCACTGCTCAGGAGGCGGAGGGTGACACCTTTCCTCCTCCTGGCTCCACGGGAAATGCCGCCAATGTCCCTCACATTGGCGGTCGAGATCCTGGAGGCAATCCGGTGAGACTCGCCAGAAAGACCGGTCACGTGTCGAACTATGACGAGTCGAAAGTAAAACCCTATGTGTTGCCAAATCCTCTCAAGATGGCAGATGGCCGCGTGGTCGATAGTGCTACACGGTGGAGCGACGAACGACGAAACGAAATACTATCTTTCTACGAGACACAGATCTACGGTCGCGTTCCGAACAATACGCCTAACATTCAATGGCAGGCTCAGCCGAACGGAGAGGATGGCGAGAAACGGATCGAAGGCCGCATTGGTGACCAACCTGACGGGCCAAAGATCGGGCTCACCTTGCATTTGCCGAATGAGGTGGAAGGGCCGGTTCCTGTCCTGCTGAATTTGTCATTCTTCAGCAGTGAGGCCGCGCAGGCACGGTTCTTACAACGATCAACTAGAAACAATGATCGCCCACGTTTTGATCAGCGGGCAGCCGTGCTTCAACATGGCTGGGCCTTCGCGCAGATCGGCTATGGCGATATCCAACCAGATCGGGCAGATCACTGGCGGGAAGGCGTCATTGGCCAAACCCTATCGGAGAACCAGGAGCGTCCGGCGGCCGACGAATGGGGGACGATCAGCGCCTGGGCTTGGGGTGCCAGTCGCGTCATTGATTATCTGGAGACGGTTGAGGCGATTGACAGGAAACGCATCGCCCTCACAGGTGCCTCACGTCTTGGGAAGACCTCACTTTGGGCGGCGGCAAAGGACAGTCGGATCGCTGCCGTTCTCAGTGTGGTGCCAGGAGAAATGGGCGCTTCGTTGATTCGCAGAGATTGGGGGGAAACGTTAGATGATATGGCGCAGAATTTCCATTGGCAGTTCGCGGGAAACCTACAGAACTGGGTGGGCAAATGGGAGGCGTTGCCGATTGATCAGCACATGCTTATTTCGTTGATTGCTCCCCGCGCGGTCTATGTCAATGGAGGACTGAGCGATCAATGGAGCGACCCCAAAGGCGAGTTTCTCGCCATGGTCGCCGCCGGGCCGGTTTATCGTTTGCTCGGCGCCGGCGATCTTGGGACAGACAAATTGCCCGAGTTGGATCAACCGATCATCTCCAAAAGCCTGGCATTTCATTACCATTCGAAAGGCCACCATTCCGTGCCGGAAGATTGGCAGTTGTTCCTTGAGTTCGCCGACAAACACTTTGCTGCAACCGAGAAATCGAAAGGAGCATCCAAAGAATGATGAAAACTGGAATCGTAATAACAATGTTCAGCATTGGCCTCATGCTAGGCTCAGGCTGGGGAGAAGAGAAAGATGAACCGGCGGCGCTCCTCAACGCGCTCAACCCACCGGAAGGCGTGATCGACATGGTGCTCGATTCTGACATGTACAACGAAGTAGACGACCAGTTCACGCTGGCGTTTGCCGTGCGCTCGCCTGAACGCATCCGCCTCAAGGCGATCAACGCCGCGCCGTTCCGAAATCACCGGTCGAACTCGCCGGGCGACGGCATGGAGAAGAGTTATCACGAAACGCTCCGCGTGCTCAAGCTACTGGACGAGACGACTGATGAAAGAGTCTTCCGAGGCAGCAAGACTTTCCTAACAGATCGCAAAACGCCTGTCGATAGTCCAGCCGCACGTCATCTCATCAAGCTGGCTCATGAAAAGCGTGAGGGTCGACTCTATGTCGTCGGACTCGGAGTCGCCACGAACATTGCTTCCGCGCTTCTGTTAGATCCATCGATTGCTGACCAGATCGTGGTTGTTTGGATCGGAGGTCACCCGCACGCATGGCCGCACGCGCGGGATTTTAATTTGAATCAGGACATCGCGGCTGCCCAGGTGCTCTTCGACAGTAAGGCCCCGCTGATCCATGTCCCTGCGGGCGACGTCGCGGCGACTTTGAAGATCACACTCCCGGAGTTGGAAGCCGGCCTGAAAGGAAAGTCACCGATTGCAGACGCACTCTATCGAAACGTCGAAGAGTACTACACTGAGATCAACGCGAAAGCGAAAGCCCCGCGATCCGGAGAGGGAGCCTGGCAGAAGATCATCTGGGACATCGCCACCGTCGCGTGGTTGCTGAAACCAGAAACTCTGGCACAAACGGAGATTGTTCCCAGTCCCGTCCTGACCAACAAAGGAGAATGGCAAGTGGATCCTTGCAGGCATCCGATCCGGGTTGCCACAAAACTCGACCGCGACGAGATCTTCAAGGTGGTCGTTAATAAACTTGGCAACACAGACTAGCCATCGATTGATGAACATACTCTACATACTCTCTAAATTCCTAACACTTGCCGTTCTCCTCAGCCCGATCGTATCGCAAGCCCAACAGGCTGACAACGCGCGCCCGCCGGTTTCTTGGGTGAATCCGAAGTTGCCAGGCGGGCCCGGGTTGAGCCATCACGTGCTGAAGAGCACCGCCATGGGGCACGACGTTGGTTATGTCGTTGCCACACCTGATGGCTATGAACCCAGCGCAAAGACTCGCTATCCTGTGGTCTACTTTCTCCATGGCATGGGTGGCAATGAGTCGGCTGATGCCGGTGGATTCTCCGGGTTGATTCGGAGCGCCGTCCGTTCCGGGAAGATGCCGCCGGTGATCTGTGTTTTCCCAAACGGCGGACGCAGCGGTTATCGCGGTGATGTCGAGAAGATGATTGTCGAGGAATTGATTCCATTGATTGATCGATCCTATCCAACCAAGGCGAAGGCGTCGTCGCGAGTGATCGCAGGCTATTCAATGGGCGGCGCGGGTGCGGTCAGGCTGTCATTGTTCCATCCGGAACTTTTCTGTGGAGCCGCGAGCTGGGGCGGCGGGATGAGAAGAGGCGTCGACGAACTTCTCGCGGCCACGGAACAATTAAAAAACAAAGACTTTGCCTTCTTGTTAGTTAATGGAGATCAGGACCGGCCAGATGCCTACCAAGCGCTCACGCCCAAGCTCGAAGCCTGGGGCATTTCTCACAAAGTCACTGTGCTGAAGGACACGCCGCACAACCTCGGTCTCTATTATCAACTCGGTGGCGACGAGATGGTGGCCTTTATTGGAAAGCGATTGCAAGCGGGCGACAAGGAACAGGCCGCCATTCCGCGCAAGCCGGTGCTGGGCGAGAAATCGTGGGCCATCACCACGATGCCGGATCTGGGCGAGCTTGCCGGGCCGAACCCAAAGAAGCAGCACATCGTGGATCACGGCTTTATTCGCGATGCCACTGGCAAATGGCAACTGTGGGCATGCATTCGTGGCACTGCGGTGGGCCGGTTACTCTACGGCTGGCAGGGTGATCGTCTAACAAGCGGCCCATGGGAGTCCAAATGCGTCGTCATGCGCGCCGATGCCAGCGTTGGCGAGAATGTTAAGGAAGAGGTCGAGAAGATTGGTGCGCCGCACTTTCTTCATCTGGACGGCACGTGGTATTGTTTCTATCACAGTCGCGGCATGCACCTGGCGAGATCGTCGAATGGGGTGGACTTCGCGCGTGTCCTGAATGAGAAAGGCACCAGCCATTGTGGCATCCCTGGCGGGCGCGACGTCATGGTGTTAGAGCATGGGGGACGCTACTATGCTTACGCGACGGTCACGACTTCAGATGGTAAACGCAGCTTTGTCATTGGTAGTGAATCTGACGATCTCACCCAGTGGTCGAAAGGCAGGATTGTGAGAGAAGGAGGTGAAGGCGGAGACGGGCCGGTGGCCTCAGAAAGTCCCTTCGTCGTCGCCCTCGACGGCTATTTCTACTTATTCCGAGCCTCGTCCCATGACTTCAAGACTTACGTTTACCGTTCGCAAGACCCGATGGATTTCGGCATTCACGATGACAGCACGCTGATCACCACCATGCGTTTGAAAGCGCCCGAAATCCTGCAAATCGAAGACCAATGGTACATCAGTGACCTGGCCGATTTCCAGGGCATCCGCATGCACGAACTCAATTGGGAATCCGTTTCCGACTAACTCTCCGGCGATCGATCAACGTGAACTGAGACCACTACCAATGATGCGTATTCGACTATTGATAATCATTGCTTTCATGCCGGGTTGGCTCGATGCGTCCGATGGGTTGGTTGCCTTGAGCGATGAGTTTGACGATGCGGAGACACTGGCCAATTGGAAGCGCGTTTACGAGGAGGAAGGGTGGGGATTTGATCAATTGGAACAATGGGGTATCAGCGATGGGCAAATGACCATGATCCCGCACAGCAGCGGGTGGTATAATGAGTGGCGGGGGGTGCATCGGTATAAAGAAGTGACCGGGGACTTCGTCGTGACCACTCGGGTGACCCCACGCAACCGGGCAGACACGGGTGCGCCGGGAATGAGTTATTCTCTCGCCGGGATCTTTGTGAGAACGCCGCGCAACGATATTCGTAGCGGACAACAGGACTGGACAGCGAATGGTCAAAACTACATCTTCCTTTCTCTGGGCACGGCGGATTCCCCTGGGAGCTATCAGTTAGAGGTCAAGACGACGGTAAACAGCAATTCCACCTTAAATATCAGTTCTGGAGCACCCAGCGCGATCATCCAGATTGCTCGAATTGGCGATGTGTTTATCACGTCACGGCAGTTGGAGAATGGAGAATGGGTCGTCCACCGACGATACCGTCGCACCGATATGCCGGAAACGCTGAATGTCGGGCTCACCTGTTATACAGACTGGCCGACGGTCTCTGCGGTTGGATATCAGTACCACAATCAGAACTTGCTCTCGGGAGAGGCGGCACTTCCCGGCGGTGCCCAACCCCGACCCGACCTGGTCGCGCGATTTGATTACGTCCGATTCCAGGAACCGAACGTGCCGGCGTCACTGGCAGAAGCCGACTTCATGCGTTCCTCTGAGGTCCGTGACGCAGACCTGTTAGACTTTCTGGGAGACCACGCCAACCATCCCCCTGGAAGTGACACCCACTGGAAACCGCAATTGTCTTTTAGCCAGGCCGAAGCCGGTGCGCCGAGGTCGCTCAACCTGTTGGGGCCAGTGGGCCAGGTGGTCATTCTGCAGAGCTCGGACGATCTCGTTCACTGGGAGGACGAACGGACCATGACGACGACAGGCACGATTCAAGAAATTGTCGTCGAGCCCGGGCCCGTGATGACAACCTACTTTCGATTACGTCGGGAAGAACCATGAACCGCATGCCCTTGATAACATCGCACTTATTGCAACCTCTCTACTATCCTGCCACTTGCCTCGCGGTTTTAATAATCCTATGGACGATCACTTTCTCCGCGGACGCGCAGCTTGATGAACGCAAACCGCACGTGCATTCCAATCGTGAATCGCCGGTTCATCTCCCATTGCCCAAGAGGAACGACGTCTTTCACTTCATCGTCTTTGGTGATCGCACCGGCGGCCCGGCAGAAGGGATCCAGGTGCTCGCCCAGGCGGTTGAAGATACCAATCTCCTCGACCCGGACCTGGTGATGACGGTTGGCGATTTGGTCAATGGTTACAACCAAACGCCGCAGTGGATGGCCCAGGTGAAAGAATTCCGCGACACCATGTCCGGGCTGAACATGCCTTGGTTCCCCGTGGCTGGAAATCATGACATCTATTGGCGCCGCGACCCGAACAAGCCCGAGGAGAAACCGGTCAACGAACACGAGGACAATTACGAGAAACACTTCGGACCACTTTGGTATTGGTTTGAGCACAAAGACTGCGGTTTCCTCGTTCTCTACACGGATGAAGGGCCTGAGGACGGGGGCATGCGCAGCTTCAGCGATCCATCGCAGCAGAAGATCAGCGAGAAACAAATGGACTGGCTCTCCGGCGCGCTCAGCGAGATGAAGCACCTCAAACACGTCTTTGTCTTTCTTCATCACCCCTTCTGGTGGAGCCGCTATCCAGGCAGCAACTGGGAGGAGGTACACAAGCGCCTCGTGGAGCCCGGCAATGTCCGCGCCGTGCTCGCCGGTCATGTCCACCGGCTTTCCTACACCGGTGAACGCGACGGCATTGGCTACTACACGCTCGCCGTCACCGGTGGGGGCACTGATGAGGAAACCGGCCCCTACTTTGGCTTTCTGCATCACTTCAACGTCGTCACCGTTCGCGACGACGGCTACAGCATGGCGACCATCCCTGTGGGTGGCGTTCTCGACCCCAAGGACTACGACGCCCTGCGCGAGTCAGATGGCGACCTGCTCCGCGAATTGCACCATCGGGCTGCCTCGCCTCCGCTCGAAGTCGCCTACGACGGCAGCGCTACCGGCGTCTACAAGCTGCGGCTCGACAATCCGAGTTCCCTGCCATTGGAGGTCACGATGGAAGGCCTCGGCCAGGGCGAGTGGATCGTCACCCCCAATCACCGTCACGCTACCCTCAAGCCAGGTGAGGGACTGGACTTTGCGTTCGCTTGCGTGCGCGAAGCGGGATTCGAGAACGGCTTCCGCCCGCCGCTGTTTGAGATGAGCTTCGACATCATCACGCCAAAGAACCGCATCAGCCTCACGGGTCGGCGTCTGGACGCGGTCGCACGCCTTGCCCCGCCGGCAGGAGGCTTCCCAGAGAGTGAGAGAAATGGCCAACTCGTGTTCGATGGCAAGCGTGACCATTTGCGGATCGACCCGGAGCTGGTCCAGTCCCCGGACGGCGCGTTCACGGTCGAGGCCTGGGTGAAACCGGTCGATGCAAACGGCTCTGTCCTTTCCAACCGCCGCCACAACACCGGTTTCGGCATTGAGATCATGGACGTCCCCAGATTCATCGTCCACATCGACGGGAAAGTCTTCTCTGCCGAGGCTGCCGGACCGCTCCATGTGGGCCATTGGCATCACCTCGCAGGCGTCTACGATGGTGCCGAGGTGAGACTCTACGTGAACGGAAAGCGTACCGGCACCGTGCCCGCGACGGGTAAACCAGACACCAGTGAGGAACCGCTTTACATCGGGGCCATGCCCTATAGCGGCTGGGTGCGCTACGACCTGCCACGACCAGCGGGATTCTGGGGTGGCGAAATGGATTCTCTGAGGTTGAGCAAAGGGGCCCTGTATTCCACTGACTTTGCCCCTCCAGGACGCCTGGACGCCGCCACGGAGACGGTCTTCCAACTGGGATTTGATGATCTGCGAGGATCGTTCACGCCGGCAAGCGGCGAGGAAAGTTTCCTCGTGCCTGTCATTGGTAAACCAACGCAATCACAAGGCAGATGACACGCGCCCAAAGCATGTGTGAGTGGCCCTGGATGAAACGCCCAGGCTGTCATGTGATCATGTTAGCGATTGCGTTGAAGTGGCTTCCTCGGATCTCGTTTGCAGACGAGGCAACCGGAGGATCTCGTGCCCATCTTTGGGCAACCGAACCCCTCCCGAAAGCAACGAAATCTCAAGGAGCAAATCCCATCGACACGGAGCTGGCACACGCTCACTGCGAGGCGGGCATCGTTGCCGCCTCCAGGACCGATCGTCAGACACGCTTGCGTCGATTGAGTTTCGACCTCATTGGCCTGCCGCCGACATTGGAGAGCAGGAGGCCTTCGCAAAGGACACGTCACCAGAAGCGTATGAAAAGCAGGTAGATCGGTTATTGAAGAAGTCATCAGCATGGGGTGCGCTATGCGCGCCTGTGGATGGATGTCTTGCGCTATGCGGATGTGGACGACCGCATGCCAGCTGCTTCCAGCATTCACTTATGGCGAGACTAGATGATCCGCGCGCTCAACCGCAATTTGCCCTACGATGCCTTCGTTAGGACACAGGTTTCGGGCTACGAATCATCGACGCGCGAAGAAGTCAGCGCCACGGGATTTCGGCGAAAGTTTCGGCCGCGACCGGATAGCCAGTTCGCTCTGGGCTTTCTTGCCCGTGGTGCCACTTCGCGATCAAACGACGATCATCAGAACACCGGACCTTTAGGAAATCTAAAATCTAAAACGATACCAGCCTCGGAGATTGAGGCGGAAATCCGGATGGTATCACGGTTTTTGGGATCGATTCGCTGTTACAAACATCTGAGGATAAGCGCTTCACAGAGCTTCCTGCTGGGGCTTTAAAAGATGCCATCCGAGATGGTATCAACTTTTTGTTAAGCCCAGATCGTGGTGCAGCTTGGAGAATCCCGGAAGTTTTTGAAGCGGGTCAGGTGTTCTGATCATGCTTTGGCGATCGCCGCTGCAGAAACCGTTTCTTCGGCTTTTCTCGGTATGACCCTGCACTGCGCGAAATGTCACGATCACATGTATGATCCCATTTCGCAGAAGGACTACTACCGGATGAAGGCGCTCTTTGATCCACTCACAGCTCTTGACGAGCTGTCCCTTCGGAATCCTCAAGATGCGCAACGATTTTTCT
>JAGROY010000122.1 GCA_020439995.1 Verrucomicrobiia bacterium | reverse complement strand
ACATCTTTTTGACCGCTCACCCTCGGCCATTCATCGTGCGTGTTCAGCCATGAATCTATTGTTCTTACTAATTCTGCAATTCGTTCTGCATGATACTTGCGCATCAGTTGATCTGCTTCAGCAGGGATGTCAGTTAGTTCGAGAATTTCACGTTGAATAGCTTCATAATCTCTATCCATCACTTTTTGGCAGAATCTATTTTCCTCAATTGCACTTCGGACGTCATCCCGGGTTGGATCAACCCTTTGATTTGTCGCAAAGCCATAGGGGCACTGCTTTAACGTGCTTGCTTTTACTTTTATCATTTCTTCAGCGAACAACATGCGCTGGTTTAGCAGTCGGAAACTGGGTGATCAAGACTTTTCATCCATGCCACGGAATTGTAGCGATAACGCTCTTTCGGGTGGCTTCAGAGGCAGCCAAAGCGAACACAGAAAAGGCCCGCTGGGCCTTGGCTGCCTTCGTGCCATCTGGAGATTCAACCCCGCTGCTAACCCGGAAGGACTTGGCAGCACGGTTCCAAATCACCGAGAAATCCGTTGAGAACTGGGAAAAGTCCTACGGCTTACCAGTGCGAGAGAAGGCAGGCCTTTCATTGGTTTGGTAGGTTCAGATTTGCAACATGGACATCGGGCACCCACCCGAATAATTTCGACACAAACGTGCGAGTCCGGTGAGCGCTGCGCTCGTTCTGGTCCGGACGTTTCGATAAAAGATTCCTTATGGGGGGCCTTTCTCAGTGAACCTGAAGAATCCGCGCTCGTGAGTAAGAGCGATAGCAACGTGCGATTGTCCGTTGCGGTTCTTATCGATTTTCAACAGCGCATCGCCAGCCTTCCGGGCTTCTTCATCGGGGTAAATCAATTTAAGAATTACGCTGGCATCCTGTTCGATTGCCATGCTCTCCCGTGCATCTCCCTCGCGGTTCAACTGGCTCAGTGCGATCACTGGCAGATCCGTTTCAAGCGCGAGAGCACGGAGCTTTCGACTGACAGTGGACACCTGCTGTTCACGACTCGCTCGCGGGTCGGTAGGCGGGACAAGCTGCAGATAATCCACAAGAATGAGTCTTATGTTGCCCCGGCTCATCGCGTCCAGAGTTTCCAGCCGAATCTCATCCACAGTGAGGTGCTGGTCTCGCAATCTGAGCAAGTCCGCATTTTGCATTGATGTGATTACGCCTGTCATTGCTTGGAAATGCTCCTGTGTCGGTCGGTTGTTATGCGGATCGAAGAGAACCCTTCCAGGAACATTGCCTTGCGAGGCGATCAGCCTGCTCATAATTTCCCGCCGTGGCATTTCGTAGGAAAACCAGAGCACCGACTTGCCCGTGCTCATGGCATCTTCACCCAAATTCTGGGCCAGAATTGATTTTCCGGTTCCACGGGAACCTGCGATCACGATGAGGTTGCCATTCGGCATTCCGCCAGTGATTGCATTGAGTCTGGCGAACCGAGTGCGTAAGCCATAGTTGTGGCGTCCCTCCATCCTGGCTTCGAAATCATCCAGATACTCCGTTGCGAGCGCTCGAACGTCCTTTGCCGTATCGACCCCTTTGCGCTGAGAGGCTATCTCTGACAGTGCGGACGCTGCCTCCTGCACAAAGTCACCATCGGGGTCTTGCGCGGCCTCTATGATCCTTTCTGCGCCAGCAATGGCCATCCGGCGTTGATGAGCATCGATGATTTGCGCGACGTAGTAGGCGTAGTGACCCGCGCTTGGTGCAGCAAGGTTGAGGTCAACGATCACGCCAGGGCCTCCGACGTCGCTGAGCTGATCCCGGGCGATAAGGCGTTGCTGGATCGTCACCACGTCGGCAGCGTCTCCCAGTTCGCGAACGATCCCCCAGATTATCCGATGTGCAGGCAGGTGGAAAAGATCGATGGGCAGTTCCCTGATAGCCCTCGCCCGCATGGTTGCGCACTGGAGAGCGCAACTGATAGCGGCAGCTTCGGAATTGGTGGCCGATGGGAGAGGCGCGAACGTGTTCATTTTACGATTTCGACGCCCTCCAGTTGAGGATTGCTCTTGGCTTTTGTGATTGCGAACTTGTAGAGCCGTCCGCTCACACACTTATCGACCTCGCCCGGCCAATTGTTGAGCAGTGTTTCCAACCCATGCCGCCGATAATCGCCTTCAACGTTGGCTGGCGGACTTGCGGGGTATTTCGTGTAGCTGGCGTGGATCGTGTCCAGCTCGGCCGCGAAGTCCTGGCGCTTGGCGAGCTCCTTCAGTTTTGAAATTTCCTTGGTGCTCCACTCCGTTGTCAGCTTCCGGCGGACGCATTCGGCGAGGAGGATCTTGTAGTCTTCCACGGCAGGTTTTGAGCGCGATTTCTTCGCCTTCTTTTCCTCGATTTCGGGCTCGAAAAAATCACCGCCGACTATCGTTGGTTCATATCGTTGGTTATCCTTAATACCGTTACTCACAGATGTGTGATTCTGGTCATCACAGTTGTGTGATTCTGGTTCTGGTGGCAGAATCACAGATGTGTGATTCTGGTCAGAGTCACAGATGTGTGATTCTGGTTCTGGCCTGTCATCGGGCAGATACACATGGTATTCGTTCACGTTCGTGGCACGCTTCCGAGTGCGCTCGATTAGTCGGTGCGTCTTCAATTCGTCGAGCCACTTCGTGAGTTTGTTCACGCTCGTGCCTGACATGCGGAGTTGCGTTTCCCTGTCCGGCCAAGCGGTGCCGGTCGCGCTGTTTCGATGGAGCAGCAGCACAGCGTAGAGCGCTAGCGCGTGCGGACTGAGGCCAAGCTCGAAAGCGGACTCTGGAATCTTTGCCGTCCTCATTGGAGCCAGCCCTCGGTTAGAGTTCTGAGTGCAGCGGCATCACGAAGCCTGGTGATACGCCCGGTACTCCGATCAAGAATTAGGCTCCAGGGCCACCGGTGCGAAAGTAGCACATAGCGGGGCTTGAGTTGCTTTCGTAAAGTCATATCGAGCTTGCGCTCGCTTCAGAAGCCTGCGACTCTTCCGGTGGTGAACCTTTCGAGTCTGTTCGTGCTTCGGTGCGAGCAGGCTTTTTTATGCCGGGGTTCCAGTCTCTGCCTTGAGGTGTCTCTCGGTCTCGGTATCGATCCAGGCTTTCACTGTGGGCCAGTGGTAGCGCACAACCTGGCCGGATCCCCCCATTTTAAGCACTGGTAAGCCGTAGGACTTTTCCCAGTTCTCAACGGATTTCTCGGTGATTTGGAGCCGTGCTGCCAAGTCCTTCCGGGTTAGCAGCGGGGTTGAATCTCCAGATGGCACGAAGGCAGCCAAGGCCCGGATGAGAGTGTTTAGGTTGCTCATTGGGCAATCTCCTGGCGGGCGAAAGAGTTAAACCAACGGTCTACCGATTCTCGATCAAACCGAATAACGGTGCCGATTTGGATCGCTGGCATTCCGTGCTGGTCTCGCCATTTATCGATCGTTCTCAGAGAAACGCTGAGACGCTTTGCAATCTCAGACTTGGACAAGAATTTTTGATTTGCTTCCATGTGCGTTCGAGTTCGTTTTCACGTGTTAGCACACCGATAGCACACCTGTAGTTAATGTGGTAATCGGCCCAAATTGACCAATATTTCGCCTCCCTCAGTTATTGCCGTAGATCCCCGCGTCCGCCCTCAGTTAAATTGTCATCTTGGAGCCTCAATAGTTCTCTCTCCTCAGTTATCATCAACTCAGCAGAGATCTCCCTCAGTTAAAAAACTTCAACTTTTTTTGATTGCTTGTGCTGGTCGATCTCCTTTCCCTTTCGCTTTCCCTTCGTTGAGTGCTTCCAATGCTTGCCATACAATTTGGCAATCTCCTCGCAGTCAAGGGGATCGACCCCGGCACACCATCTACGGTAATAGAGATCAATCAGAATATCGTCACCGTATGCCTTGCTGAGCAGCTGCTTAAGATTCGCCTTGCGGACTTCAGCACTCCGCTTCGGCCAATATTTTTCGAGCACTTTGTTGAGCGGTGTTTTTTTTAAACGAATGGTTTTCTCAAGAGACCCCAATTCTTCTGCCCGCATCAGTCTCTCCTTTTCGGATATTCGAACCAGGCGCAAGAGAAGATCGGTCGCCCGAGTCACTGCGGCTTCGTCCCGTTCACCGGTCTCCTTCGGGGTGCATCCTGAGTCGTCGTCAGCAAGCCTGATTTGCGCGGCAAGAGACGCGATTTGGGGGGCCTCGATCGCCTCGATCGCTCGAATCGAAGCAAGGTCGTGCTCCGACGGATCGATTGTCTCTTCCTCCATATTCAGTAATTCTAAGGAGATTTGGAGTTGTTCGTCCTTGCTTGGGTTCGGAGTCTCTGATTCACTCATGGTTCTGATTCTTGGGCTCGCTGGTCTTGTCTTCCCGGACGCCAGCGGGCCTTTTTCTTGTATCCGCTTCTATGCTGTCATTGTGACGATGTTCTCGATTGCCTCGGGGCCGATGTTCCAGAATTCCTCGGCATCTTCCCGTGTGACAAGTGCCTTGTAGTGGCGCTGGACGATCGATGGTGAATTGCCCATCTCTTCGGCAACAATTCCCTCGTGCATCGTCTCAGCCATCCGGTATGAAGCGAATGAATGCCTCATGGCGTTGCGTGGCCAGTCCTTGAGCGATTCCTCGATCTTCCTTGTCTCGGGATCCGTGGAGAAGTGAGACGGCTTGAAGCCAGCCCTCACCCTCGCCGCGTCCATCAGTCGCCGACTGTTAGGAGGCGCAACCTTGCCCGTCCGTGGTTTGCACGTGAGCAGCCATTCCCTGAGGTTCTCCGATATCGGGATTTGCCGCTTTCGGCCGCCCTTCTTCGTTCGCTTGGCCACGCTGGCGGAAATGTGAATGACGCCTGTTCTGAGGTTCACGGCCTTCCATTCCAGTCGCTGCAGTTCCCCGTCTACCCGAATGCCGGCCAGCGTAGCCATGGCGATGTAAGGCACGAGGGGAGGGGGTGCCGCCGCCATCAGTGCAGCGAACTCGGAAGGTTCGAGAATGCCGATCTCTGCATCGTCGATTTCGGGCAGATCGACGCTTCGCTTGTGGGCCGGGTTGCCCTCGCACCAACCTTTCGCCTCAGCCCAGATGAAGAACGTTGAAAGGGCCCGTCGGTAGTTGTCGAGCGTCACAGAGGAAACCCTGAGCGAGTAGAGCCATTCCCTGACCTGGTCGGTAGTGACCAGCGCAACGCTCTGAGATTCGAAAGCTTTCGAGAACCTGCCGATGCGGGCTCGATAGTCTCGCAACGCCAGCTCGTTCACTTTCGGGCTCAGCTCCTTTTCCAGAAGGAAGTCAGCAGCGGCCGCTTCCACCGTCTTGCTTGAGCTGGTCAATTGAATGTGTCTCCGGAAGTGCTCGAGAGCGTTCCTCAGCGTGAAGCCAGACTCCCGGATGTAGGGAAGTTCCTCCCGTAGCGCTCCCAACTCAGCCTCAGACAAACTGTGGGCCGCTGACTGACTACCGATCAAATCCAGCTCTTCCGCTTTCTCGGCTGCGAATGCTTCCGCCTCCTTCTTGAGCCGGAAGTATTTCCTCTGCCGCTTGCCCTCAGCCGTGAAGTGAACCCGGTATGGATACGTCGGGTTCGTGTCCTTCAGGATCGCCACGTTATGAGCGAATTTCTTGAGCGGTTTCTGGCGGGATTGTGGAGCCTTCACAAACCCGACTTTTGAACGAAAGAGAACGAATGACAAGTAAATATCGTCTACAGATCGTCTACAGATTGATTTTGATCTATAAAAATAGCATTTTCGGAGGACTCATAAGCCTTTGGTCGGGAGTTCAAATCTCCCTCCTGCTACTTTAATTAATTAATTAATTAGGCATCTACTCGTGGAGAATGGAATTGTCGTGTGGGCTTTCTCGGCTTACATCGCCACTGTTGCTTGGGCATATCCGAACCTCGGCGACCGGGCTCTGTTCGGAGATTCGTTTGGCGGTTTGAACGTGCAGGTTTCTACCGTGGCCTTCATCGCACTCGCCTACACGATTCGCCAGCAGTCTCAGGCACTTGAGAAGCAGGATCGAACAATCGATATGCAGAAGACTGAGCTTGGATTGCAACGCGACGAATTGGCTCTCACGAGAAAGGTGTTAGAGCGGAGCGCGATTGCTCAGCGGGATGCGGCCGAAGCTGAGCAATACAATCTCAGAGTTCGGCTCGTGGTCTCCAGATCGGAGGCGGTGCAATGCCAGATCGAAGCGCTTGAATCGATGCTGGCTGGCATTCTGAAGTGGCGGAATCCCAACCGCTATTCTTCTTCAATTGAATTCTGGATTTCTGAAGCCGGGCTTTCGCAACTTCATTCCGAGTTCAATAATAGAGATTCTGTCGAGGTCGATGAAATAACACGATTACTCCAGGTTGCCAAAGATTTGAGCGCCTACAGGGAAGAGCCGAAGTCTGTCGGCGAGCAATCCCGGCAGCCACTGTGTGCAATCACGGATGCACAAATGGGGCCTGTCGGGGTGCTTGGTAACAGGCGTTCTGGAAAAGAGGACACATGTGATTTGGAAAAATGTCCCTGCCTGCGTGAGCGTGGTGTTTCACTAATACTCAACGACTTGGCCTGAGAAACTTTGGATCGCTCCCGTCCATCGGCATCCCGGCATTCCATGCTCGAACAGCCCGGTCGAGTCGCGCGACGATGCTCTGATAATTCGACGCGAGATTCAGTGACTCGTTTGCGTCGGCCTCCAGGTTGAAAAGCTGCGGGGCGCTGCCGTCGAAATTGACGAAGTATTTCCACTTGCCATCGCGCACGGCGAGGTCTGGATTGTCTTCCTGGTATCCGTGACCAAACCCTGGTCGATCGGGTGGGCGTCTCCAGAAGAGGGGAGCTGTTCGGCTTTGCTGCGACCTGCCGAGCAGCGTCTCGCTCAGGTCTTCGCCATCCAGATGCCCAGCAGGATGGATTCCGGCGATCGAGTAAAGTGAACGGTTGAGGTCGATGGCGGAAAAAATGGAAGTCTCATTGATTCTTCCAGCAAGATCATTGGCGATCAACCCTGGCCCCCAGACAATGAGCGGTGAACGAATGCCGCCTTCGTAGAGCCACGTTTTTGCGCCCCGGAGCGGATCAGAAGTTCCAGCGCCAGCTTCATGGCCGTTGTCGGAACAGATGATGATCAAAGTATTGTCGCGCATCTTGTCACTGCTACGAACGTAGTCGAACAGGCGCGCCAGTTGTTCATCCATGGCATCCAGCACCCCCTGATAAAGCTTCGGTTTGGTGTCGCCCCATTTGTCCAGTGGGGGGAAAAACGGCGAATGCACGTCGTCGGGCCAGACGTTTACAAAAAACGGCTGGTTTGCCTCGTTCGCATCCTTGATGAAGCTCAAAGCCTCGTCGACAAAGCCGCCTGTGATCTCCGAGCGCTGCATCCATGTGACGGGTTCACCCAGGTTCACCGCATTTTCCCAGATTTTGCCAGGCTCCGCCTGCCCGGGCTTCATCGTGAGAGGGAGCAACTTTGCGCCCATGCCTTCAAAGTTGGTGAGGCTCTGGTCGAAGCCGTAAGCGCTGATGGGTGGAGCATCCGCCACATCGCGTTGCCCTCCCATGTGCCATTTACCAAAGTGCCCCGTGGCATATCCAGCCTTCTGCAGTTCCCGTGCGAGCGTTGGAGCCTTTGGATCCAACCACTGCGCTACGCCTCGTCGATCGTTGTCCTTGCGATTGTTGAGATAAGAAGTGATCCGCCACCGCTGCGGATACTGGCCAGTGGTCAATGCTACGCGCGATGGCGAGCAGATCGGCGAATTGACGTAGAATTGCGTGAAGCGAATTCCCTCAGAGGCAAGGCGGTCAATATGCTGGGTCTCGACAGTATCCCCCTGAAAGCACGACAAGTCTGACCAGCCCATGTCATCGATGAAGACGGTGAGAATGTTAGGTTTTGGTTTCGGTGCGCTGGCGAGCGTAAAATTCTGCACCTCCTCTGTCCCAGGTTCCGAGTAACCTGGGGCGTTAGCGCGAATGGCAATGTCGCCACCGGCGAGAGTGGTCACCTCCAGAGGAACGAGCGTCAGGCCCTGTGGATTGAGTGTCCATGGTTGCCCTTCATCGCAGAGCCTCTGGCCCTTGGCGGTGTCGGTTTCGTATTCGCCGTTCTGGAATGCCGTTGTCCACCAGCGTCCCTTTTTGTCCTTGAACGGCGTGCCGTGGCCACAGAAGCGACCGGCAAACTGCCTCGGGCCATAGGGGCCGGTGAGCTTGTCCGCAGTGCAGTAGTAAAGGTTGTAGGTGCCCTGTCGCAGAATGTCCGTGCTCCAGGCGGTGCCAAACAGGACATACTTTGAGCCGATCCGTCGAACGGTGCAGCCCCGATGGCCCAATGTCCGATCGGCCGGGCCAATCGTGATTTCTTCTCCGGCGAACCCAGAAAAATCAGGCTTCAATCGGGCGATTTTCGCGCAGTCCCATACCAGCCAGTGAGAGCCATTATCGTCGGTGAAGATCGATGGATCCTGGCGATCGCCAAAGTCGGGCCCAAATGGTTCGGCGTAGGAATCATTGTACTCGCCGCCATCACTGATCAGGAAGTTTGAGAGATTCCGATTCGTAGAATGCACGGCAACCCATCGTTCATCGTAGAAATACAGCTCGGGCGACAACAACCAGAACTCGGACTTTTGTTTCCGAGCTTCCACTTCGCGTTCTTTCAGCCAGGACGATTGGAAGAACGTCCACGGAACACCCTTCGACTCCCAATGGACGAGATCCGTGCTGCTCCAGATCTCGATTCCCTGTGAGTTGCCCATGCTGTTGTCCAGACGTGTGGATGTCAGGAAATACGATCCGCCGTGCCGGTAGATGTAAGGATCCTCCATCCACTCGTCGTCCATGACATGAACGGCCTGATCGTGTGCCTCGATGGCACTAGCGATATCCGGATTGCCCGCAGCAGGGGGCAGGTTACTGAGCAAGAGGGCAGTGATGAGCGCGGAGAATCGAATTAGCATACACAAGCTCTAAGACTGCGGGCGCACCGGGTAAAGATTTTTACAAAACCCCAAACCGTCCTATGGATTCCTCAGTCGCAGAGTGAGGCGCACGTATTGGGAATCTGCATCTGGCAACAGGAAGATGAGGGTTTCAAAGGCAGCGTCAGGCGTTTGCTGCCTCGCTACGAAGGCGTCAGCGTCCGCAGGCGTCCATGAATTGAGATCGCTTGAAAATTCCACTGTGACTGTTGCGTCATCGGTTCCCAGTCGTTGGGTAAAGGCGACGGCAAGACGGCCATCGTGAATCGTGAGGAACGGCTGAGTGACTGAGTTGTCGAGCGCGTAATCCGCCAAGTCAGCGAAGGTGGCATCGAATGGGATTCGATCGGTGGTGCCGGGATTGCCGTTGGCGGTTGTGCTGGGGCGCCAGTTGATTCCTGCAACGTAGTCGGAGGCGGATTCGGGAGCGACGAGCACGAGGCTCGGGCCCGTTCCATCGGCGCTGTCTGGCCAGGGATGGTTGTCGTTGAATTCAAATTCAAGGACTACGGTTCCAGCGCTGTCTTCCAGACGGAGTTTCTCACCGCTATTGCGTAGATTGCCCGTGTAGGTTCCCCTGATCAGTGCTGCAGTCACATCTCCGTAGCGAAACCGGAATGCGGTCTCATCCGCCACCAGCAGGATGCGTTGACCCGAAGTGATGGTGGCAGGGAAGGGGAATGTGAACTCGATTCCATCGGTAAAGCGGGCACCGGAGAGATCGATGGAGTTGTCACTGATGTTCTCCAGTTCGATGAATTCGAATTGGTCTGCATCGGTGAATCCTGCAGCGATCTCTGCTTCAGTAGGGGCTGATGGGTGGTAGTGAATCTCTGAGATCGCGACGTTCTGCGGGCTGACCGCCGAGATGCCGGTACTGGTGATCCGGATTGAGTCGGTGCCGACACTTCTTCCCCGGAGATCGAAAGCTTCCAGCGCGACAAGATTTTCGCCTGTCTGAAGTGGAACTTGAACTTCCCATGTTTCGGTATCGACCCAGCGCAGTGGATAGCCGGAGCCGTCAGGGCGGCGAATCGCACTGACATTGATCCAACCGGTGCCTTGCAGGGGAGTTGTTGAAGTGGCTACCGTAAGATCTGCGCCGCCATTGGTTGTGATTGCGAAGGCTGATTCGTCCGGCATGCGGCTGGTGATGAAGTTGGCTCGACTTCCGATGAACCGAGCTTCGGCAGCATAGCTGGAGCCGGTCAGTGTGCGATAGTGATTTGCCCAGCGCGTGGCATAGTCGCTGTTGAAGGTGGTTTCGATCATGTCGAGAGCATGACTGTTGAAGAGTCGCTCATTGAGCGGACGTTTGAGGAGTTTGCCAACATTGTTTCCGCCAATGGCTGGAGCGTTGGCGGCCAGTTGGAAGCCGCGGTCGAGATCCCACGGCAGCACGATGAGTCGACCGTCTGTCGGCCGCTGGTAGTAGCGCAGGTTGTGTTCCCAGACGCGGGTGTAAGTGTCGTCGTTGCCGACTAAGGAAAGAGCGGCGAATCCGCGTGCAAATTGATCGATGTCGATAAACTCGGCTGCAGCGTCTTCCATTTCCTGACCGAAAAGAGCCAGCGCCTTGCTGGCACCGATGATGGCTGAGTAGTCGTCACGGGTACGGTTGCTGCGTATCTGAAATCCGAACCGGTAGGGTTCCGCGTCGTCGCCACGGTCGATGAAATCGTAGCGTCCGCCGTCGTGATTGTAGGGATTGTTGATCTTGAGTCCTTCGACACCGCCTGACGAACCGTTGGGATTGTAGAGCAGTTCGTGATTGAACAACGTTCCGTCTCCAGGATTGGCGAAGAGGCCTTCCCAGTATTCGGAGCTGTGCCTTGCCATCGAGAACAGGCATGGTCCGGATTCACGTTCGTTGGGAGTGATCACGCGCCCGACATCCTCGTAAGCGCTGAAGCCTCCTCCTCCGCCCTGGGTTAAGAGGTGCTTGGCCAGCACTTCCTTCAGCGGCGGCGAGCGTTCGATGGAAATCGTTCTGTGAACTCCGCGGAACAGGTGATCGGAATCGAATTCGATGTTGAATCCGTAGTGCTGTTGATTGTAACGGCCAAAAGCGCTTCCCTTCAATCGCACGCCCACGTTGTGGTAGACTGTCTTTTCGTCGTAGATGACCGTGGCACCGAGCCGATCGTTGCTCATCCGGTTGGTGTTGCGGAAGAGGAATGATTGGTCACCGTCCAGCATGAGGATGCGAAGATTGTGCACATTCCCGAGCTGCGCACGGCCGTCGTCGGACTTGAAAAGAGCGCGCGATTGCGGGCCACCAGCAGGAAAGTGTGTCGTGGCTCCTGCTGCATCGATGCCTTCGACGTAGAATTGCACGGTGGTATTGGCTGGCTGGCCGGGAATGGTGGCGATGTAAGTTTCCCCGGTGCTGCGAGCCATTGTCAGCTCTGCGAAGTCGCCACCTTCAACACTGTAAAATAGCGACATCGCCGTCACGCCGTCTGGGTCTTGCGCTAAAATGCTGACCTTGACTGGTTCGTTTTCGGCTGGAACAGCAGGCGCTTGGAGCAATTGCGAATACGTAGGGCCGAGGTTTTCGACATGAGTAGAATTGACTGTGCCCGGTGTTCCCGATTGTTTCCACTGATCCGGCGCAGTGATCAGCGATGTTTTCTGCAGGTAGTTGAAATACAGGCGCGTGTTGATCTGATTCGATCCGGCGAGCCACTTGGCACGAAATGAGATCTGATATTCGGTTCCGACCACGACTCGCTCTCTGTTGGCAAAGGTGGTTTCGATCTTGTTGTGTTTATCGCCGGTCGGACCAGTCGCAGCCACATGGAGGCACTTGTTGGCGGGATTGTCAGGGTCCGTGACGACGACGGTGCGGCCATGGCTGCCGTGGGTTCCAACGGCACGCCATTTCTCCGCGAGCTCGCCCACGGCATCACTTTCGAAGCTGCCATTCTGAATGAACTCAGTGGCTGCACCGGACGGGTCTTCAATGACGCTGACATCGTCGAGCAGTAACTCGCCCGCGTCCAGCAGGCCGAGCAGGAATTCGTGAAACACGTTGTTGCCCATGCGGTCGTTTTCGGCGATGCCGCGATAGCTGTAGGTCTGCCAGGCCGATCGGGTGCTCTCGTCGCTGGCAGCCCATGCTTCAGGGATCCGATTGTCAGCGTCGGCATCTATCAACTCAAGGCTTGAGCCGCCGCCATCGGGGTAAATCGGCCACCGTCCGGAGTCCGCGTATTCTACTTCGTCGGCAGGATTTCCTGAAGAGTCCGCCAATACCAGGCGCTCGCCGCCATTTGCCAGTCCACCATTGAATGAGCCAGCGATGCTGCTTGCCGGATGCTTTGCCTGAAGTGTTGCTTCGTCGTCCGCAATGAGCAGATAGGCTGATGGGGCGATGGTTGCTCCCGCAGGAAAGGTGAAATTCACGCCGCCTTGCAACGACCAGCCTGAAAGGTCAACGGGGCGGTTACTTCGGTTGAACAACTCAATCCATTCATCGCCAGGTTCACGGTATGGTTGTCCAGGAATGCCCGGCGCGACGACCGATTTCCCAAGAATTTCGACACCAAAAATGATATCACTACTGCCGACGTTCGCCTGATGCACTTCCGCGGCGAGGCGGTTGCTGCCTTGCACCAGATTGGCGCCTGCAATGGTGGTGGAGAGGCTCTCTGCATTGTCGACGCTTGGGTTCGCCAGAGTGTCCGGTGTCACCGGGCCAGCTGGCATGTTGAACCGGGAGACCTCAACGCCATTGAGATAAAAGATGGCACCATCGTCGATGAAGTGGCGCAGCGTAAGTCCGGAGTTGACGTCGCCAGTGAATGTGAACTCGGTCTCAAAGTAGTAGGTGACCTGTGGCCGTGAATAGGACAATGCCGTCCGGATCGGTTCCTCAAGCGCCGTTGGTTCACGCCCGAGCAGCGCCATGCCGACTGGCCACTCGATGTGGGTGGTTGTAGCCCATCCCGTCGGCAGACCTTCTCCCGACACGTTCTCATGGTAGCGCCACGGTGAGGCGAGTGGGAGTAAAACAGTATCGGCCAGCTCCGGCGGGATGTCAGGGAATCCACGTTCTGGATAGGCGTGGTAAAAAATCTCGTTGATGACGATAGAGTCTTCAAAGGTAAAGCTGTTCACCTCTCCAAAGGTGGGTTTGTCAGGGCGTAGCCAGCGTCCTGCGAATTCACCCTCGGCTACGAGTCCGCGCAGAGAAGCCGATGCCTGCCGTGCATCGACCACTTGATTCTGGCCCGGGCTCAGAAGGAAGACTCGGTCCTGATCCGTGGCAATGAGAGCGGGGCCATCGAGCACGAACCAGCTTTCAGCAGCGAGGGTGGTGCCGTCAGGGATGATCCATTCCCGATCAGGATCGCCAGAGATCGAGAGCACTATTCCATCGAGCTGCAGTGGTTGGCTTCCGCCGTTGAAAAGCTCTATGACGAGTGGCGTTGCGCCGTCTGCAGCGCTCAGTTCGCTCAATTTAAGGCCAGAGAAGTCGGTTCCACCGACAGAAGGAGGGGCAAGGGCAATGTCGAGGGTGAGTCCGAATGCGACATCACTGCTGCCGAGTGACGACTGGTGTACTTCGACGGAAACGCGGTTCGTTCCGGGGACAAGGCTGGCGGCTCTTAATTGCTCGACCGCAATCCATTCTGCTTCCGTGCTGCTCGTTGCCAACGATTCAAAGTTGATGGCACCCGCTGGCATATTGTAGCGATGGGCTTCTTCGCCGTTGATGTAGAACACCGCGCCATCGTCGACAATATGAGCAATGTTAATGTGCGCGATGCGGGCTACCACTTCAGCGGTCAGTTCGATATCGGTCTCAAAGTAGTGCGTAGCGACGTATGGCTGGTTCAGTGTGGGCTGAGTGAGTGCGGTACCGATAATGTCATTCAGCTTCGCCTCGAATCCGAACGCGCCGGGGCCAGTGCTCCAGTTGCCCCCGTCCGAATGAGGCGTGCCCGCCCAGCTTGCGTCAAACGTTTCACCAGCTTCGTTGTAGCGCCAGTTCGCGTCGACCTCCAGCACGCGGACGATGTCGAGGGGAATGCTGTCTGCTGCGGGAAAATTCTCTGCACCCGGCGTGCCTCCCATTTGCCCGCTCCATGTCCAGTTCTCTGGTTGTCTGCTGCCAGTGTCAGGATCGCGCTTGGCCAGTGTCACGCCAGAGCCGTCCGGAGCCACTGGCCACGGAGCATTATCGGTATAGGCGAGCCGATCCATCACCCGCCGTCCCGCAAGCTCCGCGTTTGGCTGGAGCCGGTTGTGATTGTAGAGAACCAGTTCTTCACCGCGGTTGGAAAGAGAACCTGTGAACGGCCCCAGCGCTTCGGAATGCCCTGTCGCCGTTTGAAGCGCCTGGGGATTCTGTGCGATTACGACGTAACCTCCACCGGGAATCACCGTATTAAGAGCGAAATCAAACTGGATGCCGCCATCGATGCGCCAGGCCGACAGATCGACATCGACCGCCATCTGGTTGTGCAGTTCGATCCACTCCAGCGCGGTATCTTTGTCGTCCGCAGGGTGGTAGTGTACCTCATTGAAAGCGACAACGCTGTCGCTCGCGTGGCCGAGCCCGGCCAAGACCAGCGACGCTGCCAGCAAAAGTGAATAGCGCTGCCAGAGCGTCAATTACCGCACCTCCCGCACCCGATAGTAGCGAACCGTCTCGCCCAACAGTGCTGCCGACGTTTCAGTGTAGCTGGTCTCGCTGCCTTCGGAGTCGATGCCATCATCGACTTCCAGCCACGCATCGAGGTCTGCGGCGGCTTCGAGGGCGTAGACTCGATTGTTCTGCGAGTTCCACGTAAGCGTGACACTGCGGGTAGTGGCGTTGCTGGTGATTTCGATCGTCTTGATCTGGAAGACTTGAGCCGAGCCGGTCAGCATTCCGTTGCCCGCATTGTCGAGCACGACCGCAAATGCTCCACCGAAGTCAATCACCGCTCCAGGTGCCGTGGCATCGAGACCGGACACTGGATTCCAGCCGTAGGCTCCCACTGCGCCGCTGGCGTCGTTGGAGAAAAGCTCGAACACCTGGGCGGCTTCTGCTGGGGAGTAATCGAGCGGGCTCAGGCGCAGGTTTCGGATTGCGTTCGCTTGATGCGGTGTCAATTCGCCTCCAAAGACGAAGATGTCATCCACCATGCCGTCGAGGTCCTGATTGTCGTAACGGCCGACCTCAATTTCGACTTCTCCCTCTGTCGCAAGATCTTGTGCTTCGGCTGTCTCGGTCGTTTGGGAGGCGGAATCGGCGCTGCCCACATAGAGGATGGCGCGGTCTTCGTCATCACTGAAAGTGGCGACGACGTATTGCCATTCGCCATTTTTGATTTCGCCGCTGCTGACGGGCGCTGCACCACTGGCGACACCGAATGCCGCAGAGGCCTCGGCGTTTACCGAAATACCACGATCCCAACCGCCGTTGTCGACGGCCATGAAACCGTCGAACTCAAAATTGTCTTCGGCCACGTTGATCCAACCACCGAATGAAACGTCAGGTAGTGATGACGGATTTGCGTCAACAGGAATATTGAAAGAACCGCCGGTGTTCGGGGCATCGTCGGGGTCATTGATGTCGGCGCTCAGCCCACGGAAGCCTGCTACAAAGCTGATTTCGTCCGGATTCTGCTCTGCGCGGGCCGTGTTGTCATTGCCCGAGCTATCGGCGAATTCATCTTCGAATTCGAACAACGCCAGGAGTGGTGGAGCAGCATCCTTTGGCACGCTGGCAGGATCGTTAGGATCGGTGCCTGCGGCGATTTCCCTTGCATCATCGGCCCCGTCTTCATCACTGTCCGCCTTCACGGGACTGGTCATGTGCGTGGTCACTTCAGCTCCATCTTCCAGGCCATCGCCGTCAGTGTCCTTGATGGTAGGGCGTGTTCCGGCATCGAATTCGCCAGCATTATTGAGTGAATCCCCATCCGGATCGTCTTCAGCATTCTGGTCGAGGTTTCCAAAGTTCACCGTTTCCCAGAGGTCATCCAGACCATCACCATCGGAATCGGTGGTGCTGAACGCTGATGCCGGAGCCAGCATTCCTTTGCCTGAATCGTCGAGAACTACCGCGACCCCAGTGTCACCAATTTTTACAAGGGCCCCAGGATTACTTGCACTGAGGCCAGTGGTGGGAGCCCAGTCCGCATTGCCGACGGTGCCAGATGCCCCGGCTTCGAATAGCTGAAACAGCTCGGCTACCTGTCGCGGTGTGTAATTGACCGCGCTCAGGCGGAGGTTGCGGATCGCATTGACGTGATGGGCGTCGAGTGCGCTGTCGAAAACAAATACATCATCGACGAGAGCGTCGAGGTCCTGGTTGTCGTAGCGCCCGATTTCGATTACCGGCTCGCCCTGAATCGTAATATCCTGTCCCTCAGCAGACTCAGTAGTCTGAATGGCAGGGAGGTCGTTGCCGACATAGACATTGGCGATACCAGCGTCATTGTCGAACGTGCCGACCACGAACTGCCATTGTCCCGGCGTCACTTCTCCCGCCACTACCGGGCCTGCACCACTGGCGACGCCGAAGGCTCCAGTGCCGCCCTCGTTAACCGTGATTCCCCGATCCCAGCCGCCGTTGTCGGTGGCCATAAAGCCATCGAATTCGCCAAACGTTTCTTCATCGACTTTAAGCCATCCGCCAAAGGTGACTCCAGGCAGGGCTGACGGATTGGCATCCACCGGGATATCTACTGAGCCGCCCGAATTGTTGTCTGGCGTTGGGTCGTTGATGTCCACGCCCTGACCACGGAAGCCCGGGGCGAAGGTTAGTTCATCAGGATTGAACGAAGGGACTGCTGTGTTTCCGTTCTGCGAGACATCGAAGTAATCGTCTTCAAATTCATAGTAGGCGATGAGACCGAATGCAGCGGGCACTGGCTTATCGTTGATATCGAGCGGGTCGGTCTTCGATTCGACTTCGACCTTGTCACTAAAGGTGTCGCCGTCCGTGTCCGCTTTGACGGGGCTTGTTTTGTAAGTAGCGACTTCCGGACCGTCTTCGAGTCCGTCGCCATCGGTGTCTTTGAGTTTGGGATTGCTCGTCGCAGTGATTTCCGCCCCATCCTCCAGACCATCACCGTCGGTATCCTTGTTGTCTGGAAGCAACTCGCCGTCAAATTCAGCGAGATCCGTCACGCCATCTTCATCGAAGTCGCCAGTGCCATCTCGATCCAGAGAGCCAAAAAAAGTGCGTTCCCAGTCATCGTTCATACCATCGCCGTCTGAGTCGCCCTCCTTCGGTATGAATGCAGCGCGCTCACCGAGCATGCCGTTGCCTGAGTCGTCCAGTACTACCGCGACGCCCGCGTCTCCCATGTCTACCAGCACGCCCGGGTTGTCGTCGGGGAGCCCGGAAACCGGTTTCCAGAGGGCGCCGTTCACCGGGCCTTCCTCGCCGTCTTCGAAGAGTAAAAAGATCTGGTTCACGTGCAGGGGAGAGAGGTCCGCCGTGCTCAGGCGCAGGTTTCGGATCGCATTGACCTGATGAGCGTCCAGTGCTCCGTCGAACACGAACAGGTCATCGACGACGCCGTCCAAATCCTGATTGTCATAGCGACCGACCTCAATGACCGGCTCACCGATCTGAGCAAGATCGTTGCCCACATTGGATTCCGTCGTCTGAGTTGTTGCGTCAGCATTGCCGACGTAGACCGTCGAAATTCCAGAATCGATGTCGAATGTTCCAACGACGTATCGCCATTCACCAGGGGTGACCTCCCCAGCCACTGTCGGGCCTTCACCGCTGGCAACACCAAAAGCTCCCGTGCCGCCCTCGTTGACTGTGATGCCGCGATCCCAGCCGCCATTGTCGGTTGCCATGAAGCCATCAAATTCCCCAAAAGTTTCGTCATCCACCTTGACCCAGCCACCGAAGGACACGGCAGGCAGCACATCAGCGTTTGCATCGATCGGGATATCGATTGAGCCACCGGAGTTGTTGTTGGCGGCTCCTCCGACGGTCGGATCATTGATGTCGAGGCCTTTCCCGCGCAGTCCCTGGGTGAAGCTCAGTTGATCGGGATTCTGCGACTCCTGGGCATCATTGCCGTTGCCGGAGGAATCATCGTAGTTGTCCTCAAATGCATAGTAACCAAGCAACTCGGCACCATTGCTACAGACGATGGTGGCAGTGATCAAGAGACAGATAGCAATTGGTAGACGGTGGAGTTTGGATGCTGTCATGTTTGCCGGGAGTTGGGAAGTTTTAGCGAACCGAGACCCTTTTAGGGAAAGCTGCCGGGTACGACAAGGAACAAACGATGGATTCTGCAAAAAAACAATGAGCGAACGCTTGCCGCAATCCCGGCATCTCTGCTCTTCTCAAAGGGCGAAATTCGTGGTAGATGAGTCCCTGTAGCTTGGTCTAGATTGTGATGATGTCCCTCAGCACTTCGACAGTAGTGAGAGTCGCCCTATGTTTGCTCATGGTAGCTCTCCTCGGCTGCGACGGGCAGCGCAATGGACTGATCGAGCCTGAGGAGGTGGGGGATCAAAGTAGCCCTGCGTCTATTGAATCCGTGGTGGTTGCTGCAGCCGAGTACCCGATCGCTGAAGATCCAGGGCTGGGGAGCTTATCACTGCAATCCGATGCCCTGCAGTTTCACCGTCGATTGGCTGACGAACTTTCGAACGTCGATCCCAGCAGCGCGGGTTGGGAAAGTGAAGCCTTCAGCGAGTTCGTCAGTTCCGAGATGAAACATGCCGTTGCTGAGTATCTCGAACATCCCAGCGCGGCGGATCCAGATTTGATCGCAGCACTTGTATCCGAGGGATTCGCGTGCAGTTCGTTGCGTGCGGAGAAGTTGACAACATTGATGAATGAACACGAGAGTTCAGTTGATGAGGGAAGCGTGGCAACAAGTGATCGGAAATACTTGGATGCTAAGGGATTCATGGAAGCACTCTCACTTTTGTTGCAGCCCTTTGGAGCGGCGACGGAGGTGTATGCGAAATTCAAAGTGATGCACGTCGAGAAGCAGGAATCCCAAATTCTGACTCGACTGTTGTTTGAGATGAGCGGGAAGCAACCAACCGGCAGGGTTCAGGTCACGGCGGTTTGGCATTGCATGTGGACTGTTGAGTCGCCCTGGCGATTAAGGTCGATCGACGTTACCAATTACCGGGAAGTCACTCCTGGCGTTGGACGCATTGAGTTTGCCGACATCGCTCCGGCGGTTCTGTCAAAGACCTCCAGCTATGGCGAGCAACTATCGAAAAGTTTCGACTACTGGCGGGCACGATCGGATCGGAGTCTGGTCGCCGATCTGCTGGGGGCACAAGGGATTGCAGTGGGAGATGTAAACGGGGATCTGCTCGACGATATTTATGTCCTGCAACCCGGCGGACTTCCGAATAGATTGTTTATACACCAGTCGGACGGATCGGCGATCGACTATTCTGTTGAATCTGGAGTGGATATCCTCGACTTTTGCAGAAGTGCCTTGTTCGTAGATTTCGACAACGATGGAGATCAAGACCTCGCAGTTGGGCTGGCCTGGACATTGGTGGTCTTTGAGAACGACGGACACGGCCATTTCATAAAGCGCGGAGAGTTTCCGAGTGATGGTCAGATCAATTCGATGGCCGCAGCCGACTATGACTTGGATGGACGGGTGGATCTGTATCTTTGTGGCCGGGATGCCAGCGGCGAGATCAAGGCTGAGCAGGGAGCGCTCGGCATCCCGATGCCATACTACGATGCTAACAACGGCGGGCCGAACACATTGCTCCGCAATGAAGGGGAATTCGGATTTGCCGATGTCACTGAATCTGCCGGGATGAACGTCAACAACCGAAGGTTTAGCCTCGCCTGTGCCTGGGAGGATTTTGATAACGATGGCGATCAGGATCTCTATGTCTCCAATGATTTTGGCCGAAACAATCTATTTCGCAATGATGGCAATGGAACGTTCACCGATGTTGCTGAAGCGGCGGGAGTTGTTGATGTCGGTCCCGGCATGTCGGCAGCGTGGGGCGACTATAACAACGACGGCCTGATGGATCTCTACGTCGGCAACATGTGGTCGAATGCCGGTAATCGCATCACATTGCAGCGGCAATTCCTTCCAGGAGCGGATCAGTCAACGCGCAATCAGGCCCGTCGGCACGCACGCGGGAACTCGGTTTTCCTGAACAGTGGCGACGGTTCATTTCGGGATCTCACCCAACAGTCTGGCGCTAACATGGCGCGATGGGCATGGAGTTCCAAGTTCACGGATCTGAACAACGATGGCAGGCAGGATCTGATCGTGGCCAACGGTATGATCACGACAGAAGACAGTGGGGATTTGTGAAGTTTCGCATGGCGGCGGGTCTCGTCGCAATCGCCAAACAGTGCAATGAAGACCAGTGCCGTCTTCGCCTACCGAAAAGCCTGGAAGGCGCTGAACACAATGTTAGAGGAGGGGAAATCCTATAGTGGGTTTGAACGCAATACTGCCTTTCTCAACCTTGGAAATGCTGCGGACGGATCCCCACGATTTGCCGATGTATCAGGCTCCACTGGATTGAATGTCATGGACGATGGCCGGTCCATCGGTGTCGTTGACTGGGACTTCGACGGCAAGCTTGACTTCTGGATCACGAACCGTACCGCTCCCCGCATTCGTCTGCAGCACAATCAGTCGGTTACACAGAATGCGTTCCTTGCTGTGAAATTGACGGGTACCTCAAGCAATCGTTCGGCAGTAGGAGCCCGGGTTACTCTGACCTTGAATAATTCTCCCGGGCGGCAGATTCGCACCGTTACTGCGGGTGATGGCTTTCTGTCGCAGTCATCATCGTGGCTGCACTTCGGACTGAGGAACGGCTCTCTGATTGAGAAGATTACTGTTCGCTGGCCAGGTGCTACCGACGAGGAGACAATAAGTGGTGTAATTGCGGGAAAATTCTTTACGATCGAGCAGGGTGCCAACAGGGCTCGCAATTGGGAGCCGCCAGTTGCAGAGAAGCTGGCTACGATCACAGCACCGAACACGGTCACTTCGCAGCAGGCCCGCATCGTTATGGCCTCACGTCTGCCACTGCCACACGCCGACTATATTAACCTGAACGGGATGGCAGCCCCTCTCGTGAGCGATGGGCACCCACTTCTGATCAACCTTTGGGCCTCATGGTGTGCCCCATGCCTCGTGGAAATGAAGGATTGGTCTGATAACGCGGACTCGCTGAGGCAGGCTGGAATTCGCATTCTCGGACTTAGCGTCGATGAACCGGATGCCACCTTTGATACTCGGCGCGCAGTCGTGGGGCCATTTGTCGAAAGGCTATCTTTTCCCTTCGAGGTAGGGCTCGCTGGGACGGAATTCCTTGAAATGCTCGAGGTCGCCGGGCGCGCTCAGATCGACAAATTCGAACCGTTTCCGGTACCTAGCAGTATTCTGCTCGATTCCAGCCGACAGATCGCAGTCATCTACAAAGGGCCGGTAAGTTCTGAGCAATTGATTGCTGATCTGGCTTTGTTAGGGGCTGAGCCGGAGGTGCTGCAAACAGAGGCTGCACATTTTCCCGGGGTCTGGATCGAGGGCCCATGGCCGCCGACTCCGACCGTAATGATCGACAAATTCATGAGCTTCGGAAAGCCGGAGGCAGCTAAGGCATATCTCGACGCATTCACGGTCACCGGCGATGATCGGGCGAATCAGGGGCTCGCCGAATCGTATTTTCTGGTGGCAAACGAACTGCGGATTCAAGGCAACGACAAGGAGTCGCTAGGAGCCTACGCCCGAACACTGGCGTTGAATCCCGGCAAGACACGCGCTCACTTGGACATGGGGACGGTTTTGTTCAAGCTTCAGAGATACGCTGACGCCGTTCCTCATCTCCAGGCCGCAGTGGACGCTCAGCCGGACGTGACGAATACTCGCAAGATGCTGAGTCTCGCACTCATCCAGTCCAGAAACTACGCCGAAGCCGCCGAGCACCTGCGTCGCCTGATCGATGCGGACGACAAAGATCCGATCGCCCGGCTCTGGCTCGGCCACGCACTGATCCGCCTGAGAAAGGCAGCGGAAGCGGTAGCTGAGTTCCGCGAATCACTTAGACTACAACCCGATCTGTTTGTGGCTGCGAATGAACTTGCGTGGCTCCTCGCCACGCACAGCAATGCGAAAATTCGCAATCCCGCAGAATCCCTAAAATTGGCGAAATTGGCAGCCGAAGCGACTAAGCGCGATCAAGCTGATGTGCTCGATACGCTGGCTGCAGCTCACGCGGCAAACGGTGATTTCTCGACCGCGCTCACGACAGTGGATGAAGCAATCAAACGGGCGCAGTCGTCCAAGAATGAGCGACAACTGCGAGAACTCCAGCGGAGACGCAAGGTCTACGAGCAAGGCCGACCGTATCGCGAGATAGCGCCCGCAGATTGATGGGTTCGGGACTCGGGGCTTTTAACCTTTGGGTTGGGTGATCCTGCTACTCCCTCAGGTTAGTAGAGTAGCTTGCGAGCTGCGCAACAGTGCGAGAAGCTGTTCAGCACAAGCAGTCGCGAATCGTGCATCGTTGATTTCACATTCCAACTCGATGAGTGGGATATCTGCACGGAGACAAGCTTTGATCGCCCGGAATAGCGCCAGATCTGCTGCTGGGTAGTGAAATGGCTGCCCTTTGGCACTGATCACACTGATCGCTTTGGTCGGGAGCAGGACGGAAACCGGAGCGGTGTAAGTGTTCACTTTCTCCGCCAGGATGCTGCCCAGTTGCGCATTCTCCTCGGGCGTCGTGCGCATGAGGGTCACCTGGGGATTGTGGATGTAAAAATTGCGGCCTTCAAACTTCTCGGGTACGGACGCTCGTTCGCCGAAGTTGACCATATCAAGGCAACCTGGAGCTACGATTGCAGGCACCCCGGCTCTGGCAGCTGCGCTGAGCCGATCTGGGCCTGCGCTCAATGTGCCGCCGACCAGTTCGTCCGCCCATTCTGTGGTGGTGATATCGAGAACTCCAGCGACCATACCGGACTCGATCAGTGCCTCCATCGTGCGGCCGCCAGTGCCGGTCGCGTGGAAAACGAGGACTTGGTAGCCCGCATCTTCCAGCACTTTTTTTGCGATATTTACACAGTCGGTCGTATTGCCAAACATGCTTGCGGCGATGATCGGTCGCGAGCCCTTTGTATCGGAATCAGCCTCTACCATGCCGCAAATTGCCGCCGCCGCCTGGGTGAAGATGGTCTTCGAAATCGCATTCAGTCCGGCGACGTCAACAATGCTGGGGAACATCACGATATCTTTGGTTCCGACATAGTGCGCAGTATTGCCGCTCGCCAGAGTGGAAACGATCAACTTGGGAAAACCGATGGGCAAGGCGCGCATGGCAGCGGACGCGATCGCCGTTCCGCCTCCGCCACCGAGAGAAAGGATGCCATCGATGCGTCCGCTTGCAGCGAGATTGGCAACGAATGCGGGCACGGCCTCAGACATCGCGGTCACACAGGCACCGCGATCTCCGGGGCGCTCGAACTTTGGCAGAATCGCCTCACTTTGAATATCGGGTGTCACCTGTGGTTTCCCTGACGTTCCCACATCGATCAGAACAGCCTCATGACCGCGTGCACGAATACACGCTTCAACAAACGCGTGCTCGTGCCCCTTTGTGTCGAGCGTCCCGAGGACGGCGATCGTTTTCCTGGTCATGACTTGATGCTTTTCGCTGCAGGGCATGGGATGGATTTGAATTCCCGCGTCAGCCTGACAAGCGATTCTTCCACCGCCATCCGTTCCAGCGATGATGCACCGACAAATCCAACCGCTTCGGTGTTCTCATTGATGTAGGCCGCGTCTTCGGGAGTCGAGATCGGGCCGCCATGGCTGAGGAAAAAGATGTCTTCGCGGACTGTCTTCGCGGCATCGATGATCTGTTGGGTTCGCACTGCGGCTTCCTCGATTGACATCGTTGCATTGACCACACCAATCGATCCTCCGATCGTCGTCCCTACGTGTGCAATGATGGCATCAGCGCCAACTTCGGCCATCGCTTTTGCTTCGTCGTCCGATCCGACATAGACGATGCTGAACAACTCCATCTTCCGTGCGAGGCCGACCATCTCGACTTCCTTTTTGGTGCTCATCCCGGTTTCTTCAAGAATCTCGCGGAACTTGCCATCGACGATCGAATGCGTTGGAAAATTGTTCACGCCGCTGAATCCCATGTCTTTCACTTGTAGCAGCCAGTGCCACATGCGCCGCCGCGGATCCGTGGCGTGAACGCCGCAAATCACTGGCACTTCTTCGACAATCGGCAGCACCTCGTGTTCGCCGATTTCCATCGCCACAGCATTGGCATCGCCATACGCCATCAGCCCTGCTGTCGAACCGTGCCCCGCCATCCGAAAGCGGCCAGAGTTGTAAATGATGATCAGATCAGCCCCGCCTTTTTCGATGAACTTGGCACTGATACCCGTGCCTGCACCCGCTGCTATTATCGGTTCGCCACGTTGCAGCGTAGCATTGAGGCGTTGGATAACTTCTTCTCTTGTATATGGATTTCCGATTCCGGTCCAGGGATTTGGCATGGTGTAGTTTATTGTGAGGGTATGAAAGATGCTGTTGTGGCCAAGGACGGTTCAACGCGTTCAATTCTGGCTGGAATTTTCGTCTTTCTCCGTTGTGTCAAGGCTGTCGCGTTCCAGCCACTGCCAATTGGGCTCCTTCAGCGTTCCCTTGGCTGAAAATCGGAATAGTCTGGAAACCGGGTAGAGCAGCACTCCAACAGCCCGTCTGGCTTTGAGTGTCGCATGCAGATCGAGGCGGTCATTGAGAAAATCCACTTCGCCGTTGCCGCTCAAGGTGAAGGCACCCGTTGAAGATGTGAAATCGTCTGTCAAGATACGCCCGCCGCGGATCTTGAAGGTGGCAGTTGCTTCCCGTGCCACGCTGTAGCCGACCGGGCGTTGCTGGTAGAGCTTGGAGATGACCGGAGACAGCGGGCCCAGCAGAGGAATGGCGAAAACGTTGCCGTCGTGCAGCTCCATCTCACCGCTGCCATCGATGCTGGCCGGCTCTCCATTGACTCCCGAAAATGAGCAAAGGACTCTCAGCTTGCCTTCGGTGTCGAGGTCGGGTGACAGGTGATGGGCCAGCTGGCCAAAGTCGACGTCTTTTGCCACGACGGTCGATTTGTAGCCGGGCAAATCGCTGTTTGGAATGGCAACTGAGACTGAGAGTTTGCCATCAAATGGTGCTGCGTTGCTGGCCACATGCAGCTCTGAGCCTTCGGATACGATTTCCACATCGAAGCCGGGCAACGGAATGTCGACCCCTGCAAGATGAAAGCTGGCGCCAGTGGTCGCGGCTCCCACGACTTTATAGGCAGGCGGAATCGGGCTTTCTACCACTGGGAATCGCCCGGCAAACGCGATTGGCGTTGCTTCGGTAAGGGTCAGACCTGCCAGGGAAGTGTTCGCTGCCGTCTTGCCGTTTAAGTTTAATGTTAGGATTCCCTGCTCCAGTTGCAGGTTCCCGCTCGCGCCTGTGAATCCCAGATCGTAGCCACCTATTGTGCTGCTGGAGCCGCCGCGTGACGTGAGGACAACGGTGAGGTCGCATTTGCTCAGGTCGTCTGGGACGACGGTGCCTTTGATCTGCAAGTTGGGCGATGTTTCAAAAGGATAATGGCTCAGGTGTTCGGCGAGCACGGGCGAGAAAATTGCCGCAGTGGTCGCTGGATCGAGCGCGCTGGTCAGGCTGCTGAGCGTCAGCTTTTTCTCTGCATGTGACCAGATGGCTTCGGGTTCGAAGGCGGATGCCTTGTTCCTTTCGACGCGCACATCTTTGAAGACGATGCGTTCAGAGTTCACGTCGACATCGCATTCGAACCGATCAACCGTCTGCCCGTTGGCTTCGAAGTCACGCAGGTCGATCTCTGCCTTGTGCACCCACGAACCTTGAGGCCCCGCACTGGTCCGGTGCCCCTCCATTTCTACTTGCACTGCAGAGTCGTCCGTAAACTTCAGCTTTTTCAACCACGACTTCAATCCACCATCCGGGATAAAGCGACTGAGCAATGTGGGATCCATGCGCAGCCGGGAATCGTAGTGGCTTTCCTCCGGGGTGATGAGGAGGTCGCCATCCAGGGTTCCTGCATGTGCATCTTCTATGGAGACATTGCGGAGGTAGAGCCGCTCGTGATCAATGTTAAAGTCCACAGAGCCCCCCAGGCTTGCCCCTTGATAAGAGAAGTCGTCACATTTCGCGCTGCCGATCATCTTCAATGGCACCGGTAGCTCAAAAAAGCCGGTCGGAGCGGCGTCTGGATCCTCAGAGCCACCGTTGGACATCCAGTCGTAGGTGCCGCGAACGGAAATGGTGGGTGCCTCTGTGAACTGCAACCCGTCCACTGTAAGATCGTCGTGCATTGCTTTCAGCAATCGGTGAATGCTGGCAGACGAGTCGAGATGGAAATCGACCTGAGGGGTACCTATCTTGTGGACGCCCGAAAGATTAAGCTCGCCGTACTCATCATTGAGGATGAGATGTTGCAGGGCCAATTCTCCGCGCTGGAGTTCCAGAGTGCCCTTGACGCTCTGGATCACGTATTCGCGGTGGGTGATCTGTGTTCCGTTGAACGCGACTGTGCCGTGCAGGGTATCGGCATCAGACATATCCCCGCTCACCGCGATGTCCACCCGTGGCACAGGGCCGCGAAACTTGAAGCGATCGAGCGCTTGAGCCACAGTGAACACCAGCGTCCGTCTCCTGTTGAGCGATTTCATGCGTTCCTTCGCAGCGGTTCTATCTGCGCGGGATGTCAAATCCGTTCGCTGATACCCCAGAAGTGATCCCTGGATGCTGAAGGTGACCCCGCTGAGCTGCCCTCCTGCACGGGTGATTTCGACCCGCCCATTCTCCATCAACAGGTGGGCGCTGAAATCCCTGATTCGCAGGATCTCACTTTCCTTGCTTCCTGGGTCGAGCGGAAGTGCGAGATCCGCATTCTTGAAGTCGATCTGGCTGAGGAATGGCTCATCGCGCATGAGGTTCCCCAAATCGATATCCAGCGAGATGCGGTTGATCTTCGCCAGCAATTGCTTCTGCTTGGGGTCGTCATAAAGAAATACGTTTCGTGCGACCAGCCCCTCCACAGGATCGATTGTCAGTTTCCCGATCGTTGCGTAGACGCCATGCTGCTCGAGTGTCTCGATAATGGACTTTCGCCAGCTCTTGGTGAACCCGCGATCGTAAGCATAGAAGGCCGCCCATCCTCCTGCGGCAAGGGCACAAAGCGTGACCATGAAAATGACCAGGCGCAGATTCTGCTGCGCCTTGACATCACGGAACAAACGCTTTCTCGCCCGCTCAAAAGGGGACGTTGGGGACGTTTGCGAAGAGGAACTAGCGGACTCCGGCGTCGGCATCGACTGTTAGACTAGCACAGCCTTCTGGTCGTCGCTTACTTGAATTTTCGAGGAGTCTGCCAGGGAGCATTCCGGAAGCGGCAGAGATCGTGCGGGGATTGCGCCGAAGCTCGGATGTTGTCCTTGCATGGAGAATGGATTTCCGCTAGTCCACGTGAATGAACGAACCCTCTACTGATTTTCGTCCGGCGATTTCACGTCGCCGCTTCATTCGGGCCGCAGCGCTTACAGGATCAGCTCCATTGATTGTTCCACAACTGGGATTTACTCAGGAAAAGGCTGCCAGTAAGAGGCTCACGATGGGATTCATCGGGGTAGGGAAGCAAAACGGCGGCTTAATGAGAAACTTTATCCGGCAGCCAGATGTCAGTGTTGTCGCGGTCTGCGATGTGGACACTACCCGCCGTGAGCATGCGCTTAAAACCGTGCGGGACTACTACGCAGAGGACGGCAAGGTGCCCGAGGGCTGGGCCGGATGCGAGGCCTACGTGGATTTTCGTGAAATGATTGCGAGGGATGATATCGATGCCGTCTGTATCGCCACGCCTGATCACTGGCATGCCATTATCACTCTGGCGGCTCTGCGCTCAGGCAAGGACGTCTATTGCGAGAAACCGCTGACTCACAATATCCACGAGGCCATCGAGGTAATGAACGCGGTCGATGAGAACGGGCGTGTTCTGCAGACTGGTTCCATGCAGCGGTCGATGAAAGAGTTTCGCGTGGCGTGCGAGCTGGTGCTGAACGGGCACATCGGGAAAGTCGAACGGGTCGAGTGCAATTTTGGCGACCCCGGAATTCCGTGTGATTTGCCCGAAGAGGAAATGGAGGCAGGGCTGGACTGGAACATGTGGGTAGGTCCGGCGCCGATGCGTCCCTACAATTCGATCCTCAGCCCGCGCGGTGTGCATGATCATTTTCCGAGCTGGCGCGACTACCGTGAATTTGGTGGCGGAATGGTCACTGACTGGGGTGCTCACCATCTGGACATTGCCCAGTGGGGACTTGGGATGGATGCGAGCGGACCAGTGGAGTCGCGGCCACCTGCCGAAAAAGGTGCCAAGCGCGGTGCTACCCTTGTTTATGCCAATGGCGTGACGGTTACCCACGGCGGCGGCATTGGAGTCCACTTCTTTGGCACGGAAGGAGAAGTGGAAGTCACTCGGGGACGGTTTCACTTTGTGCATAAGGGGGAGACAAAAGCGCGCTTCTTGAGTCGCGAAGACCGGGTGTCGCTTGACTCACAGCTACAGAAAGCCGAGAAGGATTTCCTTGGCGAGGCACCGAAAATTCAGTTGTACCGCAGCGATAATCACCTGCGCGATTTCCTCACATGTGTTGAAACGCGCAAGAAGCCGATCACTCATGAGGGGGTAGGCGGTCGCAGCGCCATCTGTTGTCACTTGATGAATCTCGCCTACTACCACGGTCAAACGATCAAGTGGGACCCGGCGACGAATACGTTCACAGAAGGCACCGGTGATCCAAAATGGCTCACCCGCGACTACCGTGATCCCTGGAAGGTTTGAGCAGCAGGCAAGCGGCAGCCATCAATCTGGCAGCCGCTTGTCCCAGCCATCCAATGCTTCGCCAAGCTGGCCTTCGCCGGATGATTTGAGACGCCTTTTGGTATACTTGAGGACGTCGCGGGCGGCGTCCGTTTCGCCTTTGCGTCCCAAGTGTGCCAGGAATGGTTCTGTGAGGGAATAGAATGCGATGAGGCCGGCATCATCGAGGCGGTTGATGACGCTTTTGTAGTGCGCTACCTGTGCCTGCACGGGCTCGGTTTCGATCTTCTTGTCGAGTTCAGCTTTCGCCTGAGCGAGTGCCAGATCCGGTCGGGCTTCTCTGTTGCGGCGGATGATCCCGGCGCGCAGTTTTTCAGCTTCCTTTGTCTTTCCCTGCTCGGCGTAGCTTGCGGCAAGTTGTTCGAGGAAGTAGGACTCGGTATCTGCATAACGTCCGAATGCTTTGGCGGCGTCGGCTAGCGCAGCTTCGCGTTCGGAGCGCGGGGCCTTTCTCGCAGCCAGGCAGTCCATCAGGATGGTCCAGGCGTCAAGATTGCGGGATTCCGTGTCGATTGCCGCGCGTGCAGCTTTTTCTGCTGCCGCCACATCTCCATCGGTGAAGAATTCCCGGGCAAATCGGCCGTGCACTCGCGACTGCCGATACTTGGGGGTTCCTCTGAAGCGCTCGCTCAAAAAGGCGATTTCGTGATCGGTCGGTTGCTCCCAGGTTTGCGGATCAAACATGGTGCCGGTGACGAACTTGGATTCCGGGTAGCGACCGGTATTGAAGTCCCAGTTTTTCTTGTTCAGGAATCCGACCCAGGCGTGGTTACCCTCCTGGCCAGCGCCGCTTACCAGCATCGACGGAACGCCATGCGCTTTCGCCACGGTGGTGGTGAAGTATGCCTGGTCGACACAGATCCCACCGAGTTTTTTGATGGTGTCCAGATCGTAGCTGGTGTGCGGCCAATCGTACACGCCGGTTTCAAATCTCTGGGTGTCATACCGGATTCCAGAATAAAGATCATCCATGCCACTGAGGCGAGCGTGCTCTCCCAGTGCTGCGCGGAGCTCAGCAATCGACACCGGGGAATCAACGACGTATTTGAGTTCTTCCAGCTGGAGCTTGTCGAGCGGATGCAGGGTTTTGCCGCGCTGGTCCGTCGAGCTCCAGAATTGGAATGCTTCAATAGGATCAGGAAGCTTCCTTGGCAGCAGGGACTGTGAAACCTGATGGTGGGGCCAGTTCGCGGGAGGGGCCTGATCATAAACAATGCTGATGGCGAAGGCGAGGCCCGCGTACGCTTTGAAGGCCACTGGCGAAGCAGTAAAGATGTCATTGAGGATGGTGTAAACTTTTCTGGTATTGTCCCGGGGACTCAAAAGGTCGAAATACTCCAGAGACAGTGTGGTGGCATCAGTGCTGAGCAGATACTGCTTCAGTGCGGGATCAAGAACCCGGGCGTCGCCCGCGAATTCTGTCGCCCATCGGCTCGCAGCGTAACGCCTCGCGGCCTGATCCAGATCACCTGCCTCATAAACTTTTTCCGAAGAACTGCGCATGGCAATGGTCGTTGCCTTCCAGTCTGCGGGTGTTGCCGATTGAATCGCTGCGCTGTCGCCTGCATTGACGACATTGGCTGATCGTTGATTCGGTGGATCTGTGGTGTTTGTGCTAGTCGCTTGCTCAGTGGTGTGACGATTGATCTGCTTTGGCGGCTGGACTACGGCTGCAGAGTTCCATTTCCATGCTTTGGGTTCAAAGGTGACGTCGAGACCCAGATCGAATCGCAAATCGGTGCTGTCCGGCTTCACTTGATGCACTTCTGCAGCAATGACGTTGCGGCCAGGACGCAGGTAGCTTCCGTCGATTGGGAAAAAATGGTAAACCATCTCGTCATGGTTATTCTGGGTATCGACCGCCGGGGTTGAAGGATCGATGGGGCCGTCCGGCATGTTTTGTCGAACCATTTCGATTCCATTGATGTAGATGACCGCGCCGTCGTCGCGCAGGAACTGGATACCGATCCACACCGGTGTGCGACCTTTCCCGGTGAGTTCGAATTCCCGGCGAAACCAGGCGGTCATCGGGCGGGACTCTGAATCAGTGCCAAAATCGAGAGTAGTGGCAATGTCAGGATCACCATAACCAAGTACACCGGGGCCAGACTTCCAACTGCTGGCATTGAATTCGAGTGAGTTCCAATTCGAAGCTGGGAGTTCGGTTCTGTCAAAATACTTCCAATCGCCCTTGCGCGGTTCGATCAGCACTTCCGTTAGTGCTCCCCTGGCAAGGCTGACCAGCGAGAGATCGAAGACCATCCGTTGCGGGTCTTGAGGATTCTGAAAGACGACTGCGGCAAGTGTGTGACGACCGGCAGGTAGTCCGGCAGGAATCGGGAATTCCATCCGGCTGAATGAGCTGCCAGGATTATGCCCCACGTTTCCAGGGTCATTGGCGTTGGGGCGCTCCACGCCAGACGCGCCCAGTAGAACTCCGTCCAAGTAAAGGACCAGTCCATCGTTCACGCGAACATAGCAGACCGCCTTGGACAACGCTTCTGGATCCGCGAAGTCAAATTCGGTTCGGAAATAAGTCGTAGGAGTAACATCGCCGTCGCTGGCAATCGGAGTGGCCGTATCCGGAAGATCCACAGCAAATGGAGCGTTCCCTGTTTTCCAGCCATCGGCAGCCTTTGCAGCAAAGCCGGCACTCATCCACTGATCCGCCGGGGGCATAGGAGAGTCGTAGTATTGCCATTCCGAGTTCAGCGGAATGAGTTCTTCAGCCGCAGTTGCCACCGGGGCTAGCCCAGCGAGCAGGGCTGACGAAATGACTGCAAGCGCCAGTGGGCTAAGTGACGTTCCACAGAGTTCTCTAGACCTGCTCTCATGGGCGGGGTTCCGATGCAGGGGGGATTTTTCTACTTCCATTCCTCTTCTCTTCTTTCGAGGCATTGTGGAGACGAATGGAAGATGGCGCAAGTTAAGAAATGGGGGATGTCATTCCTGTCGTAAAACCAGAATAAGCCCCGTTCCGCTCCGGTAGGACGTCGTAGGAGTTGTTCTATGAATCAAATCACTTAAATCACTTCGCGAATCACCTGGCCATGATCGACAAGGTACTGCGGTCGGCCAGTGGGATCGTTGATGGTCACGGAGCGAGGGGCGATCCCCATGTTGTGGTAGAGGGTAGCAATCACGTCCTGGTAGTGCACAGGTCGTGAAGTTGCTTCTCCGGCGTAGCGATCGGTCGATCCGATGACTTGACCCGTTTGCATCCCTCCGCCCGCCAGCATGCCCATCGCCACGCGCGGCCAGTGGTCGCGCCCGCCCTCGGCATTCACTTTAGGCGTGCGTCCGAATTCTCCCCAGGCAACAATGGTCACGTCGTCCAGCATCCCGCGTTCTTCCAGATCGGTGACGAGTGCCCACAACGCATGATCAACGATCGGCCCGAGTTGCCGAATGCGGGGGAAATTGTCCGAATGGGTATCGAAGTCGCTAATGGAGACGCTCACGCAACGCACGCCAGCTTCTACCAGCCGCCTGGCGAGCAGCAATTTGCGGGCTGCCAGCGGGCCTTCGCTGGTGTACGATGCCAGCTTTGATACCTGCATCGCCGGTGTGTAGCGGTTGAGCACTTTTGGATCCTCCTTGTCCAAATCAAGCGCCTCGGCAAGCCGACCGGATGTGAGAATGCCGTATGCCTGCTGGTGGAAACGATCCATGGCGTCCATCGAGCCCGAGGCATCCAGGGATCTCTGCACTGAATCCAGTCCCTGGAGCAATGTCAGGCGACTGTCGAGGCGTCCGGCATCGATACCGTCCCCAAGTGACAAGCTGACTTGGTGCCCGGCACCAAGATTCTGCAGTTCGCCTTTCATTCCCTCCTCCAGCTCGCGGGGGAACATTTCGGAAATGTCTGGTCTGAACGGACTGTAAGCAGGGCCGAGAAACCCTGGCCGCGCACTGTTGCGTACTAGTGGCCGCCCCTGCATCAGGTCGACAAAAACGGGCGCGGCATCTGTTGGCGAGCCGAGGAGCCGGTTGAGGACGGCTCCCATCGCAGGGCGACCTCCGACATTTGACAATTCTTTCGCATCGAATCCAGACTGGCACTGGAATCCATCGTGTAGGCTGGCGGCCCCGACCAGAGAACGCAGAAAGATGAACTTGTCGGCGATCGACGCCACCCTGGGCATCAATTCCGTGACGTGAAATCCCGGAATTTTGGTCCGGATTGTGCCAAATTCTCCCCGGTATTCAGCGGGCGCATCCGGCTTAGGATCAATGAGATCCATTTGCGGAGGGCCGCCGTCCAGGTGGATGTTAATGATGGCTTTCTGCGAGCTGCCACGGCCTGTTGCCGCCTCCGCCTGCAACAAGTTTGCAAGAGTCATCCCGCCGATCCCCATGGCACCCGCCTTCAAAAAACTACGACGGGAAACACCATCGCAATGGCGTACCCGATTACCGTAAAAATTCAGCATGGTTGAAGGCTAGCGGAATTCGTAGCAACCGTAGAACTTAATCTTCGATCACGAGCTTTGCTTCATCGGAGTTGCCCTTCAGTTCCGGTGCATACATGGCCGATGCCCTGGCTGGAAGGGCGCTGAACTTACCGGGGATCTCGGCGCGAAGTCGATAGGTGAGGTTGTGTTTTCCCATTGGCAGCTGTCGGACAAAGAATGCGACACGTTCGTCACGCAGCTCCCTGTAGGCGCCAAGACCGTTGTTGGTGTAGCCACTCTGGACGTCGACAGCTTCGAATCCGGCTGCCTTCATGTCTTCGAAAATCAGGTATTCGTAGTCGTTCTTGCTCTCGAGAATCAACTCTACTTCAACGAGGTCACCACTCTTCAAGGAGTCACCGCTTTTGATCAGTGTTTTTTCGTATTTCTCTACCTTCTGATCGAGTGCCTGTCCCCGTGCACCACCAACCTTGACCGACTGATCGACTGGCGTCAGCTTGCGGAAGCTCCGTTCGACTTTCACTTCGAGACCAGCCTTGGTGATGTTGTCCTCGAGAGTAAAGTTGGTGAGATACGCGTTGTAGTAAAGAGGGCCGGTGCCGCGCTTTCGAAATTCAACGGTGTGCTCGCCAGCGGTCACTGCATCGCCCTCCAGGATGAAGCTGTTGTCGAACTGAAACAGGTTGCTGCGGTCGATTTTTACCTCCTGATGTTTCTGTCCATCGACGTAAAGTTCGATCGTCATGTCCGGCTTGTCCTCGCCACTGGCGCGCATGAATCCGGCCAGGGCTTCGATGCAGAATGCGGTGTCGCGTGTCGAAGTCCAATAAGTCGCGTTCTTGCGGTTGTTGATCAGGAACTTGGCAACGCCAGCTGCCTCAGGGCTTTTGGGCTTCACGCGGGACAAGAGCCGAAGGTAGGCTGCCTGTGTCTCGATATCGCTGCCATACCAGTGCCACCAATTGAGGTTTCCTGTCTTCAAACAGGCAGTTTGGTTTTCGGCGTCCATGACCAGGAATTGCTCAAGGTTACGGAGGATCATATCCCGTTCAGTATCGCGACCGTGCTTGTCGAATGCGTAGCCCAGTAGTGCATTCGAGTAGGGGGTTAGCTTAGTGCGATCGCGATAGAGCATCTTCATCATGTCGAGCTCGACGACGTCGGCGTCGACCAGAACGCTGTAGACAAATGCGTCAATGTTGTCGGCGTCGTTCTTCCACGGCTTGGTTTCGGACGGGGCGTTTTTAAGTTTTTGCAACTCTGCGGCCTGGTAGTTCTTCAGCCAGTCGACAGCCCGTTCGAGCACTCCGGGAACCAGTGCCAGGCTGGCCTCCTGCGCTGCCTGCAGGCCGTGCACCACGACGGAGGTGGTATGCGGATAAGAGCGCTCCTGCGTGCCGTAGAACCAGCCCCAGCCGCCATCGGAGTTCTGCATGTTGGTCAGCTTCTCCAGTCCGTCCTTGGCCAAATTGGCGGCCTCGGTTTCGCTGAAGACTGGCTCGCGATCGAAGCGCTTCCATTGCTTCGCTCTCGCCTGGTCATTGCCGATCTCCTGTGCATTGAGATTGGTGCGCTTGTCGCGAATAGCAGCGAGGTCGAGTCCCATGTCTTTCAGCACTTTCTGGGTGATCACGGTCGGTACAAAGCGGTTCAATGTTTGCTCAGTGCAACCGTAAGGAAAGTCGATCAGGTAGGGCAATGCGTCCACCATAGCCCCGGCAAGGGTGGGAGAATAACGAATCTCCAGTCGACTCTGCTCTGGTCGGCGCTCGGTGGGCACGGTGATCACAAATTCGCCGCTTTCATCATCCGGTCGCAGCACACCGCTGTAGGAGTCGGTCTTGAGCATGCCGTGCACAAAGACCGGGAACTCCATCTCCATGGCATCGGAATCGCCGCTGGCCACTGCTTTCACCCGCAGCATCGCAGTGCCTTCGCGCAGCACGCGCATTCGCCAGTCGACACGCTGCTCGCCACCGCTAGTGAGGGTGATGGCTGAGTTCAAAGTGGAACGCTCTATTGCCTCCATCGTCTGTCCGTCGGTTTCCAGCGATACCTGCACCAGCTGTTCCGCATCGAGATAGTTGTGAACATTCGCCGACACGACGACTTCATCCTTCTCGACGAAGAAGCGTGGCGCCTGCAAGCGCACGAGCAGATCTTTGCTGGTGATGACTTCGGCAGTGCCTTCGCCCACCCGTGTGCCTGAGCCCATTGCCCAGCTGCGAATCTTCCAGGTGGTGAGATCGTCCGGCATGTCCCACTCTACTTCGGCATGGCCATCTTTGTTGGTGTTAAGAGTCGCGATCCAGAATGCGGAGTCGGCAAAATCGGTGCGCACGGTAACTTCAGGAGTTGAATCCGGTGCGCCGTCGCCACCTGACTCAAACCCTCCCACCGATGCCGGGGCTGCATCAGCGACCATTTCAGATGCTGGAGCTGCTGCAGACATCGGCATGGCCATCCGCGATTTCATCATTCGCGCCCCCCCGAATGCTTGACCACTTCCTTCCATCACCACTCCATCCATATCGATCGCATCATTGCCAAACACACCCAGGGTTTGCATTCCTTCGGTTCCCGGTCGTATCAGGTTCCCGAAAGCCTTCATCAGATTGGTTTCTGACTGGGTGTAGTGGTTGCGCCGCCACTTCCAGAAGAACTCGCGAATGTCCGGGACATTGGCTCCGCCGGAAATGTATTCCAGCGCTTTGTCATAGACGCTCACCACAGTGGTGCCAACGAAGGGCTTGCCATCGTGATCGGTGAGCCGGAGCTTCACCTTTGCCTTGCTGCCGGGCTTGTAGATTTCTTCTGATGGTTCGACGGCCAGATTCAGCACCCGCTTCTCCGGTGGAACGATCACTTCTCTCACGGCATGTCGGACTTTTCCATCGTGGACGGTGAATGCCTCGATGAAAAAGTTAGGCATATCGCCCTTCGCGATGTCGACCGTGTGAACGGTGCTTTTACCCGTGAGCCGGATGATCTCGGGCTTCGAATATGCGCCGTCCGCCGGGCGAACAAACAGGGCCACCGTGCTGTCTGCATGCTCGGCGTTTATCATTAGTTTTAGCTTTTCTCCCGGGGCGTATTCCGCTTTGTCCGGGATCAACTCCAGCTGACTGAACCGAAACTCGCGCCCGTCGAACCCCGCTCCCCTCACAACAAAAACGTGCCCGCCTTCCATCACATGTCCTTTGCTGTCGGTGAGTTTGTAAGAAAGGCGGTACTGCCCTTTCTCGGATGCACTCAGCTTCTGGTTGGCATAGCCGTCCTCGTTCGCTTCCAGATCGTACTCGGCTACCACTTTCTCCTGCGGTTCCATGGCATCATTGTAAGTGATGGTCAGCAATCGCAGCGTGCCCTTGCCCGCGACACCCTTGCCATCCAGCGTGCGCGCTTGAAAACTTGCCGAGATGGTGTCGCCAGTCTCGTAGTGACCGCGATCCGTCCACCCATAGACACGGAATGGCTCTCGCGCCACCAGCACGGCACCTTGGCCGACGATGGTACGACGCGATTCATCGACAACCTCGGCAGTGATCTGGTAGCGGTGATCGGTGTCACCGTGCAACTCTTTAGCGAGAGCAGTATCGATTTCGATTTTAACCGTTCCGTCCGCTCCGATCGCCACTTCGTTCTCCATCACGAGTTCTGGCGGATTGCTTGCAAACGGCTGCCACCAAGGTGCTGGGGCGATGCACCCCCACCTGTACCAGCCTGGATACCGATCGTAGTCGTAGCCGAACCACCAGTAGCCGGGCCCATACATCCAGTCCCATGGCCGCGTCGGATACCAGTTCGCGCTGTGGTCGCTGCGCATGACTTTGTATTTCACCGTGGCATTGACCACTGGAGCGCCAAAGTAGTAATTGGCGACGATCTCAGCCGTGATTTTCTCCCCAAGCGAAACGGGTTCAGTGGGCGCGTTCACTTTCACTTCGAACTCTGGCTTCTTGTATTCCTCAACGCGGAAATTCGCATAGCCGCCGAACTGCTTGCCGTTGATCTGAATCGAGTAATTGCCCAGCGTCGCTCCTTCGGTAAGCATCAGGACATGGTCGATCCCGCCGTAGGTGTCTCCACGCAATTCCTTCTCGATGACCTTCTGGCCGCGGGGATCGTTGACGATCAAAGTTGCCTTTTTATCGGCAAATTTGGAGACGTCCTTGAGGTCATAGTTCACCTCGCGGATCCACGCTTTGATCTTCACTTCCTGGCCGGGGCGGTACACCGGGCGATCTGTGATGGTGTAAACCTTGGTCTGATTGAGCTGATCTCCGCGTCCGTTTTGATTGATCCAGATACCGGAAAATCCTAACATTCCCATTTTTCCGTCGCTGGTGGTGGCGGTGATCAGCCAGTTGTAGCGATCTTCAAAGCGTCTCTTTCCTGTAGCAAAAAACTGCCCGTCCTCGCCGCCGAACTCTGCGAACTCCCGGGTCTTGATATTGGCCTGCCGACGCTGCTTGTTGTTGCGATTCTGGATGTAGTCCACCTCGTATCCGAAAAATGCCAGGTTTGCTTTCGGTGCCGGGGTGCCGGTTGCCGCATCGCAGACGAAGACATGCGAGCCGCCATCACCGTTCTTTTTGACAAGTGCCAGATCGGTGAGCCATACTACGATCTCCGAGGCATTGCCGTCTGCCATCGCTCCGGTGACGAGGTAGGCTCCGGCTTTGGTCAGCGGTGTGATCACGTCGATGCGTTTGTCCCAGTGCTTTTCCCGGGGGTGGAGATCGACATCCCACTTGGCCACTTCGTCCTTCACATACTTGGCGTAGTTGTCCTGCAGGATCTGGTAGCCAATGGCGTCGAGCTGAACTTTGTTCCAGTCGAGTCGTTCAGGGTTCGATTTCAGGTAAGCCTTAACGTCGGCAACGAGCGACTCAATGTCGATAGATCGGGCCCGGAAGCTGGCTTTGGTTCCATTGCGAAAGACGAAGCCAAGTTTTGCCGGCTGACCTGCTGCGCCGAGTTCGGAGTTTTCAAAGCGCCCCCAGTTGCCCGTGATCTGTTTCAGGCGGCGCTGGCGATGGTCGACATTGCCAAACGTTTCCATTGCATCGACCAGAACGGCCGCAGCCTTGTCATACTGGCGACGATTCTCAAAGATGGATGCCAGTTGATCATGCGCAGATTGTGCGCTGCTCTCATCGGCGCGGTTCTGTGCGACCGTTCGCAGAATCTTGATAAAGTTGAACTCGTCCGGCAGGGCGAAGCGTTGCACGCCCGTGGCGAGCCTGGCAATGGTCTCGCTTTCCTTGAGTGTGTGAACGGCAAAGCGGCCAGTGTCATTTGCGTCGACATCTGAGGCTATGCGTGGTCCCCATGCCATGGTCTGCACGCCAAACTGTTGCTGTAGCCACTGCGCATGAACAAGATTCGAACGGGCAGCAGCAGCGGCACTTGCGGAGCCAGCTTTAGCTAGTGCCCATCGCCAGCGCTCGCCATCATTTTTCGCTGCCGCCCAGCTTTCTGGCATGGCGTAATAGACAGGCTTACCGTCGGCATCGACAGGTGCTGCACCACTACGGTTGACTCCCTGTGGATCACCGAAGTCCGGCAACTCAGCAGTGGAAGTGAGCACCTGAAACCGCCAGGCACCACCGCCTTGGTTCATCTGTAAGAGCCTGGCGAGGTCACGGTAGAGTTGCTCGCTGGCTGACTGCTCAGCAAGTGGCATCGCCTGCTCAAATAGCTGCAACGCGCGCACGCGGTCCCGCTCAAGTGTGTTGACGTACTGCCCCCGACCGCCCCGGCCACGCTGGTAGTCCCCATCGATAATTACTCCGTAGTGCGGAACGTCCTGGTAAAGTGTGGCGGCTCTCCAAAGCAGACGCCAGTCGGTGCTGTGGCGTTTCACGGCCTTTTCAAGAAGTGCATCTACTTTCGCTTGTTGCCCCAGCCTCATCAGACAGTCGAACGCTGCGGACAGGTCACTCGCGAGCGGTTCGTCGGCGTTGCTATCGATCTCAAGTGTCAGCTTTTGGAATACTGCGAGCGCGTCTTTATAGTTTCCCTCCTGCTGTAGCTTGACCGCTTGAGTTCTCATCGCGTCGGCACTTATAGCGGTTTGCCCCGATGCCGGAAGGCAGACAGTCAGTCCGCTGACGATCATTGCAAGAGTCCAGAATATTGGCTTCATAGTGGTTCACTATAGCATTTCAGTCTGGATTGGAAGCCTGGGAGGTCAAAAACGGAAATGAGTCGATGCGACTGCCGTCGATTCAAAGGCTACGGTGTCCCTTGACATCGTCGATGGATGGCGGCTTACTCTTCCTTAGATCTATCGATGTTTCGATTTTCCGTCACCGTTCTTACTGCGCTCTCAATCGGCTTCCATTGGACACTGCTCCAGTGTGTGGCCTGGGTGGGAATGGCAATCGCGTACACCGGGGAAGATGGCTCGCTCGTCTCAGGTCTGTCCCGGACTTTTGACGGTCAGCATCCCTGTTCTCTCTGTAAGGCGGTGGAATCCGGTGTGCGCAGTGAGCAGGAGCAGAAGTCGCCGACATTGCCCGTGTCTGAACTGGTGAAGACGAAGCTCGTCTTTACACTGCAGACTGAAGCGGCGATCACGGTGGTCGAGTTGCCTGGTCGATCCACTCCCCGGCCTGACTACTCGGGTGACTGGCCTCGTGCGAGTGCGAGCCAGCCGCTTGACGCACCTCCTCGAGTGGTTTGATAGGTTAACGTCGCGCAGTTCTTGCGACGGTTTCAATCGTCCGGGCCGTTCTGCCCGGTCAACTGGTTGCATTTATTGATGCAACACGGTGTGCCTCAAGCAGGGCTCTGCACCCACGCAAGTTCCCCTTTGTAGGGGAGGTTGCTCCATACTGTCGGCATTGATTCCAAACAGTGCCGTCATCCTTTCTATCCTATCAATTCATTAAGATTCTTTCATGAAGTCTTCTATTTCACGCTTTGTTTTTGCTGTTCTTGGTTTTTCTCTCTCCACATCTGGAGTGTCTGCCGCCACCGTTTTTGTCGATGCCGCCGATGCCTCGGCGATCCCGGGAGTGAATACTTTTAAATACGATCATTACTTCGTGTTAAACCCTGGCGAGGGCGCGCAATGGGCTTCCGATACGGATGCCTATTCGTGGGATCATCCCAATCTTGCCAGTGACGATCCGACCCTCGGCGCACAGACTGGCTGGGTTCACTTGTCACGCTGGGTTGCAGTTACCCTGGCGCAGCCCGTCAACCTCACAATCCGGATCGACCAGGCGGCTGGGGTGGAGATTCCTGATCAAAACAATCCGGGGGAAATGATTGGTGCCGGGGCGGATCTGGTGCCCGCATTCACGCTGTGGAGCGGGCTAGAAGCCAATGCGGAAGACGGCTCGCTGGGCCTGGCAAATCCCAATGGCGGCCACCGTTTTGACAACGATGGCAACCAGACTTCGTGGATCGACGACATGGTCTACGTTGCGCACGATGGCAATGCTGGAAATGCGCCGTTCGTGGAAATGACGCTGGCGCTCGATGCTGGCAGTTACACGTTCAATATTGCTGGTTCAAAGGAAGGAGCGTTTGTGCCGGGAGTGGTGCCGGGAGATTTGCGCAAGGGCTTCTCAGCCACCCTTACGGCAAGTGCTGTGCCTGAGCCGTCTAGCGCTCTGCTTGTCACATTGGCAGCGGCGGGGTTCGTCGTTCGTAGAAGCCGTAGCGGAAAGGTCTGATGCCAATGACGGTGCCAACTCGAATCTTAGGTGCCAGCCTGGCGGTTTTCGTTCTGGAGTTGATCTCCGGCAGCGCGGATGCCCACCATGGTTCGGAGTTTCTTGCGCTGGAGGACTACGATATCGGACATCCCGGCAGTGGCTTCCTCAATTCGGCTTTTGACTGGGAGCAATATGGCGGGATCGACGAACTCAGTGCAGAGTCCGGTGTGTTTTTTACGCCGATGTCCCGGGTGGGAATCGGAGTCGACGTGCGGATCGCTGAGAATTCACACGGTGACTGGCGCTACAGTTCTGTGACGCCGCGCCTGCATTTGCAACTGACGGATCCACACTCGGATTCGTGGTTAAAGGCGGGGATTTCCGTGGGCTACCAGTTTGCTGAAGATCCATCTGATCCCCTGGTCACCCGCACTTCTGTTGAGGAAATCGTAAGTTATGTGGATGCGCCTGTCGTGCAAACGGTCACTACCGAGGTGCCCCCGGATCCAGTCGATCCGGGGGCGGGCTGTGACCCATTGTTTGATCTGGACTGCGCTCCATCTGCACCAGCCCGGGAGCCACGACACAATGCAGGGCAAGCGCCGACCACGACCACTTCCACGCAGGTGACCAACAGCAAGCAATCCGTCGTAACTCGAAAAGTTACCAAGACAACCAGCGGCGGCAGCCAGAAACATTCGGGCATTCACAACCACGATTCACGTCAATGGATCACACGGCTAGTGATACAGACGAGTATCGGCAAGACGAAGATTGCTGCTAATCTGATTGGTACGTTTCCCGACGATGATCAAGGCTACTGGGGATACGGAATCGGTGCGCGGCGTGGCATCACCGATCGCATCGCTTTGAGCCTCGAGGCAGTGGGGGATTTGTCCCGAAACAGCGATCGACAGCACGAGTTCATCGCTTCTGCTCACTATGAGGCCAACGAAAGTCTGTCGGTTCGTTGCGGTGCCGGGTCGGGGCTGGGAGTGGGGGACAACGGTGCAGATTTTACTCTGCGGGCCGGACTGCTGTGGCGTTTCTGACCCTAACATATCCATTATTTTCTATGGCTTCTATTCTTTTAAGATTCCGCCTCTCGCTGTTGATCTCCGCTATGGCTACGGCGATCACTGCTGGAGGGGAGGAACCATTCATCCAATTCGAGGGCAGACAGACGCATCCTGTCCGGATCTCTGCCGACGGTGGGAAGTTGTTCGCTTTGAATACCCCGGGGCACAGGCTGTCCGTGTTCGACATCACTGGCACACCGATTCTCACTGCGGAAATCCCGGTCGGGCTCGAGCCCGTGTCGATCGCTGAGCGTACTGCGGACGAGGTATGGATCGTCAACGAGGTTTCGGATTCGGTGTCTATCGTATCCCTTTCGCGAGGTGCTGTGATCGGCCATCTTGACGTTCCCGACGAGCCTGCCGACGTCGCGTTCGCTGGCGGGAAAGCCTTTGTCTCGTGCGCCCGGAACCGTCGCATAGCGGTGTTCGACGCTGTCACCCGGGAGAAGCTCGCTGATATTCCGATTGAGTGCCTCATGCCGCGTGCCCTTGCGATCGACCCCAGCGGCGAAAAGGTTTATGTCGCGGCATTGCATTCAGGGAACAGGACGACGATTCTGCCGCAGCACCTGGCACCGGAACCACCGATGCCGACCAATCCAGCACTGCCGCCCGCTCCTAAGACCGGGCTGATAGTGAGTGATTCCAACGAAATGATTTCGTATGAAGTTCTCGATCATGATGTCTGCCGGATCGATGTCGCCACGCTCGCGGTTGATGGCTATTACGGCGGTGTCGGAACGACGGTGTTCGATCTCGCGTTTTCGCCCGACGGATCCTCGCTGTGGGCTGCGAACACCGAGGCTCTGAATCTCATCCGATTCGAACCCGCTCTGCGCGGCCACTTTGTGGACAGCCGTGTCACTCGCATGGATCTCTCACTAACAGACCCGCCAAATGAGGTCGTTCCGTTTGACCTGAATCCTGATATCGACTACTCCCAGTTGCCGAATGAGGCTGCACGCAGCACTTCCATTGCCCAGCCGACAGCGATTGCCTTTGAAGTTGATGGAGTTCACTTCTGGGTCGCCGGATTTGGGTCGGATATCATTGCCAGAGTAAGGGCTGAGGACGGTCAAGTGGTCGCGCGAGTGGATGTTGGGCCTGTGCTTGATGAGGGAGAGGCCAGTCGTTCGAGCGAAAAGCGCGGGCCGCGGGGACTGGTGTTCGATTCAACTGGTGAGCGGCTTTTCGTGCTGAACAGGATCCGTAATACGCTTTCGGTCATCGATGCTCGAGCAGCAAAGGAGGTGATAGAATTGCCCGTTGCCAGCCATGATCCGACGCCACCGGACGTAAAAAGCGGTCGAGGATTCTTGTACGATGCCCGGCTTTCTGGGAATGGCACCGTTTCCTGCGCGAGTTGCCACATTGATGCCGAGCACGATGGGATCGCCTGGGATCTCGGTGATCCGGCAGGAGAAATGGTTTACGTCGAGGGCGAGAACCGGGTGAATCACGACTTTGGTGGGGTCGATCAAGTTCCCAAAATTGAAACCCGGGCGCTGCATCCAATGAAGGGGCCCAAGGTGACTCAAACGCTTCGCGGGATGACGACTGAGCCTGAACGAATCTCCGATGCGCAGAACCCAACGGGTGTGTCCATTCGCCAGCCTTCGTTCCACTGGAGGGGCGATCGTGCAAACCTTGAGGAGTTCAATGCAACCTTCGACAAGCTGATGGGAGGCGACCGCCTGCCGGATGCGGATTTCGCTCTGCTGGTGTCCTACTTCAAATCCCTCAATGTTCACCCGAACCCTTTTCGAAATCTCAATCGCAGTGTGCCGACGGTGATAGCCAATGGCGACCCGACAAAGGGGCGGCTTAATTTTCTCAATCACGGACTGAGCCACTGTGCGATTTGCCACTCCCTTCCGAGTGGAACCGATCACAACATTGATGAACTGAACAATACTTCGGTGGTCGACTTCGTAAAATCGCCGTCGCTGCTTCAAAGTTATCAGAAGGAAGGAATCTTCACGCCATCCAGGGGGCGCACCCTGTCAGGGTTCGGCTTCGGGCACGATGGCACTGGTGCGGCACTGCCACTGCCGCACTTCTATTTTCTTTCAGTCATGGATGTGGACCAGTTGATCGATACACGCGCTTTCATCCTTTCATTTGATTCCATTACGCGCGGGACTTCACCTGTCGTCGGTCACACCGTTACGGTCACCGCTGAAAACTCGAAGGATCCCGAACTGCTGGAAACACTCGAAACGATGGCGGGAAATGCGGATCCTTCCCGGGCGGATGTGAATCAATACTGGAACGATCTGGTAGTGACCGGCGTGGTCGATGGCGAACGTGCGGCAGGTCGATTCGACGCGGAATCCGGCTCAATAGTTTTCGACACTGTTTCCGTGCCGCCAGTGATGTTCGAAGAGTTACTGGCGCGTCTGAAATCCGGTGACGTCCTCAATTTTCTCGGAGTTCCGAAGGGGCAAGGCATGCGTTTTGGGATCGACGTGAACGAGAATGGAATTCCTGACGGTGACGAGTTGTTGCCGAAGCTTTTTATAGAGAAGATTCATGCTACGGACAAGATTCGCGTATCGTGGAGTCGGGCTGAAGGGGACAGCCTTCTGGAAGCGGCTCCGGGGACAGGCGAGTTTCCCTGGCGTCCGCTCAATGATGCGGAGTACCTGTTTACTCCGCCAGCCTTGCGGGCGGTAGAGATTCCGGTTTCTGATGGCGACGCGAGATTCATCCGCCTCCGTCGGACTTGGTGAAGCCTTGAGAAATCTGCGAGAGTGGGTAGTGTGACTGCATAGCCTTATGAAGAACCACTGCAGCCAGTTTCGAAGGAACCCCGTCACCCGGCGTGGCATGTTGCAGCAGTGTGGGATGGGGTTTGGTGGCTTTGCGCTGAACGCGCTGCTGGGAGACCGGGCATTTGCGGGTTTTGATGCGAGCGGCGTTGATCGAACGGTTTCTCTGGATCCATTCGCCCCACGTGCGCCGCACTTTCGGCCGCGTGCGAAGAATGTCATCTTCCTCTACATGGACGGCGGAGTGTCGCAGGTGGATTCATTTGATCCCAAGCCGATGCTCGACAAGCATGACGGCAAGGATCCGGGCGGAATGTTCAAAGTGGAGCCCACCCAGTTTAATAACAATGGCACTCTACTGAAGAGTCCATGGGCATTCAAACAGTATGGGCAAAGTGGTACGCCAGTCAGTGATTTGTTCCCACATGTGGCACGGCATGTGGATGACTTGTGCGTGATTCGCTCAATGACTTCGAAGTTTTCCGAGCACACGAATGCCAACTATTTTCTCCACACAGGAAGCGGCTTACAGGGGCGGCCCAGCATGGGGGCCTGGGTGAATTACGGGCTTGGCAGTGCTTGTCAGAACCTTCCGGGGTTCGTAGTGCTCAATGGCGGGCTGACGCCGCCCGGGGGACTGGACAATTTTAACAGCGGGTTCTTGCCAGCGAGTTTTCAGGGATCGGTCTTTCGCCCCGAAAACCAGCCGGTGGCAAATATCACTCCGCAGGAGAAATCTCCCTCATCGCAGCGACGGAAGCTGGATCTGCTGGCCAAGCTTGACCACGGGAACTTGCGGCGGGCTGGTCATCACGACAATCTTGAATCAGCGATCCGGAACTACGAGATGGCGTACAAAATGCAGTCCGCGATTCCAGAGTTGATGGATTTGAAGTCTGAGCCTGAATATCTGAAAGAGGCTTATGGTCTGAATCACAGCAATGCCGCGACCCGGATTTTCGGCAACGAATGCCTTGTGGCCCGGCGTCTGGTGGAGCGTGGGGTGCGATTTATCGAACTCACCTGCCCAAACGTGGGCAGTGACCGGTGGGATGCGCATGGCAATCTTCGGGACAATCACAGCAAGAATTCGCTGGCAGTGGATCAACCGATCGGGGCGCTGCTGCAGGACCTCAAAGAACGCGGCATGCTCGATGAGACGCTCGTTGTCTGGGCAGGGGAATTTGGCCGTACTCCGTTCGCACAGGGGCGCGATGGCCGGGATCACAATCCATTCGCTTTCACCGTCTGGATGGCTGGAGGTGGCGTCAAAGGCGGCACGATCTACGGTGAGACTGACGAATTCGGCTACCACGCGGTAAGAGGGAAGCTGGAAATGCACGACCTGCACGCGACGATGCTACACCTGCTGGGAGTCGAGCATACTCGGAGCACGTTCCGGTTCGGTGGGCGGGACATGCGTCTGACGGACGTGCACGGAAATGTGGTAAAGGAGATTCTGGCCTAACCGCCAGCGCCTTACGTTTTCGCAAGGGAAGGTTGACTTTTCACCCGGAGAGCGGCTTACTGCGCCCATGATTCCCCATAAGGCTGCGGCCATTACAACTCTAGTTGCCCTTGGGCTGACCGTTTGCCAGGCAACTGCGGGCCCGGTTAAGAAGCAGCCGTTCCAGGCAGATGAAGTGAGCGAGTTAAATCAGGCTCAGATCGCTTCTTCCGATGAGCTTGAGGACGTGGACGCAGGAATTTTTGGGCTGCTCAACAATCTTTTAGGCCTTGGCCTGACTGCTGCTGCTGCGTATCTGCTTTGGAAGCAGATCGAGGACAAGTAGTCGAATCGGTCACTGCGACAGAGGCGGCCGAGGCAAACGGTCGCGAATCTCGGCAAAATGGGTACCGCAGGTGGCCTCTGCGATTGCCTGGAGACGGGGCTCGTCCAGCAATCCGAAGGCTTTGGCATCGAGCACTCTGTCCACGTAGAGCCTTTCAAAATTTTGCTGGCCGAGGAAGTGCTGCACACTGCTCTCCCGAAATTCTCCCGGAGGAATGCCTGGAGACGAGAGCGGCCAGCTGTCTGCCAGTCGCATCAGCTCAGCGATCAGAGGATCGGCGGCGGCCCGCGCGACTGCCAACCGGTAGATATCGGGCAGGTAGCGGAATGTGAGATCGACCGAATAGATGGCGCTCAAATCTGAATTGCTGACAGGGCAGGGCTCTGACAGATCCCGGTGAACGGCTTCAGCGGGCAGGTCGCGGGCAGCAAAGAATTGCGCGAGCCGATAGGTCAAACTCGCCGCCCAGTAGGCGGCATCCAGTGAAAACGGCGGGGCATCTCCAGGGAAATCCGACCTCCAGGCCGATTCCTCCTGCTTCAGGCGATCGATTGCGCCGGTTTCTGCGACTGCAAGCGGGCGTGCCGTTGCAAGTTTCACCTGCCCAGACTGGAAAAGTTGATCCAAAAACTCGGTTAGCATCCTGAGAAGGTCCAAAAATGATGATCTTGGTCAATTTATAATTATTATGGAAAATATATTTCTATTTGTGATTCACTTTTAGACGCGTTATTTTTCAGTGAGTATGGCAAATATTGCAGACGTAGAACAAGAGACGAAGACCAGAGAGTTCCCTTCTAAGCAAGAACTTCTTCCGGATGGAGTGTTTCCGGATTTTGAAATTACGGAAATCCTAATTAGCTGTGGGAACACAGTGCTCTGCCGGGCCCGCTACATTCCAGATGGCTCCCGTTGGATTACCCTCATGGTAAAGCCTGATGGGTTTCACGATGAAGAACACAGGGAAGCCTTCGTGGAGAGCATGATCCAAGTTGCAGAAGTGGAGCATGAGGGGCTTCTTGCCATAGCGGGAGTCGATCGTTCTGGAGACTGGATCGCAGTGGTTTATGAAGATTTTTCAGGCTCACCGCTTTTCGGTCGAATGAACGAGCGGATTGAGCCCGCGAAGGCTGTTAAAATAGTAGGCAAAGCGGCGGATGCGGTGCATGCAGCGCATCAGGCGGGATTTGTACATTGTGACATTCATCCGGGCTGGATCTTAGTGGATGAGCAGGAAGGTGGGGAGATGGAGGTAAAGCTGGCCGCAGTTGGCATCGTTCAGGCCCTTTTCGCCAGTGATGCAGAGTTGCTGCAGTCGATGATCCATCGTCCGGTGCAGCTGAGATGTTATCTCGCGCCGGAGCAGCTCGTGCCCTCTGAACCGTCTGATTTTCGTTCTGATATCTATACGCTTGGAGCGATCACGTATCACTTGCTAGTTGGGAAAACGCCGGGAGGTTTTACCGTCTTGCCGTCGAGCAGAGCGGATGTGAATCGTGGCACGGACGATATCGTATTGTGCGCGATGCACACCGACAGGGAGAAGCGATACGGTTCGGCTGCGGCATTTGCTGAGCAAGTGAAGATGGTGGGAACCGGGAATAAGAATGATCCTCTGGCGGGGCTACGCTATATGAGGAAACAACAGGAAGAAGGAGTCGCTGGCTCCACCAGTGGACCCAAGCGCCTCGTACCAGCGATCGTTCTTATCCTGCTCCTCTCTACGCTTTCGATTGGTGCGATCATGGCAGTTCGGTTTCTGATGAAGCATGAGGAGCCTGTCGTTTCATCAGACGGCAGCGGCCCTGCGAAAACGCTGGCGGCCGAGCAGGCAAAGGAACTCAAGCAAGTGCGCGAGCTGATGGACAAGGGGGACAAGGAAGCTGCTGTCGCCATCGCCGCCGCGATGGTTCGTAGCTCTGTCAGGGCCGGGCAGAAGGCAATGGATCCCGCTGCGCTGGAGGCTGCAGTTCTGATGTCAGTCGAAGCGGGTGATGCCGATGTTGCTCTGGATCTTTCGGCGATAAAAATACCCAAGGCCACCAACAAAGCGGATGCCGTCGACTGGCGCAGGGTGGAGGCACTGACGAAGCAGCTTGAAGTAGGAACCAAGGGCTACAAGGAAGCGATGCACAAGGCCGCTGAGGCGCGCCGGACGGGTGATTTTTCACGTGAGCGTATGGAGTTGGCTAAGGCAACTGGATTTTTACCCGAACACCCTGGAGCAAAGGACCGGGCAAACTTCGCCCGGCAGGACTATGATCCATGGAAAGACCTGGAAAAACGGTTGGCCAGAGCCGAAATGGAAGATGGCACAGTACCTGAATTTTCGATTCACGAGAGGGACGCAGAGTTGCGCCTCGACTTGTCTAACAATCCCGCGCTGACAGATGTCTCGATGCTCAATGGCATGCCAGTTACCCATCTGAACCTGAGCAACACGGCTGTCTCTGATTTGTCTCCGCTGCGAGGAATGCCGCTGCAGGAATTGTATCTGGATCATACTCGCGTGACGGATCTTTCGCCGCTGGAAGGCACGGCATTGCGTATCCTGTCCGCTCAGGGAATTGCTCCCACGGGGGGCGGAAAAATTCTCGATTCGCCAATGCTCGAGAGCGCGCACATTGGGGGCACCGATTCTGCAACTAACAGGATTTTGCCACCCAAGCCGGGACGGGGCTGGCTCAATCGTACCGGCCTGAGGTTCGATCCTGTTCTTGTTGGCGGAACCATTCTATTTTCCCATTGGGAAGTCCGCCGCAGGGATTTCAGGGAATACGTTGAGGCTACTGCGACTCAAGTGCCCGAGGGAATGATCACTCTCCTCAGCGATGAAACCTGGGGCCCAATCGAAAACATTTCGTGGGATAACCCGCCGTTCGAACAACAAGATGACCATCCGGTGATCGGCATTAATCATCGTGATGCGGAGTCATTTTGCAAATGGCTGACCAATCGCGATCGGGCAGCCGGTGAAATAGGGCCGCAGGCCTTTTACCGACTTCCCACTTCGTCGGAGTGGAGCGTGGCAGCTGGAATCCTGACTGGCACGAATCGCAAGGTCTATGCCTGGGGGACAGAATGGCCAGCGACTGAGCTGACTGAGAATTTTCCGCATCAGATAAAGCGAAATGTGCAGGGCAAATGGCTTGATTATCACGACGGCTATGCGGCAACGAGTCCCGTCGGCAGTTTCCGAGGAAGCCGGATTGCTGATCTAGGCGGAAACGTGCGGGAATGGTGCCAGGACGAAATTGCAGGGAGTGACGCGAATACATTGCATGTCGTTCGAGGGGGGGCATGGGGACTAGACATGCACCAGTCCGATTCCTACAAGACCATTATGCGCCTCGACCGTGAGGATCTATTATCTGCTGATGCTCAATGGTCGAACCTTGGATTTCGCGTAATTCTTGACTTGGGGCTGGGCTACTAACCCGATTTCAAGCAACTAAGCCCCAGATTCTGGACGAATTCTTGAAAATGATTCCAGCTGTTGACGTTTTTTATAAAAATTGGTATTGTTCCGCCAATCGCACATCCGGTGCATCGGAAAAATGCCAACGGCCACTCGAATAATCGTCATCGTTCTCGTTCTCACAGGTCTCTTTGTGGGGGTAGCATCTCTGCGCAAAGGCCAGGTCGAGGGCTCACTTACTTTGAAATCGACAGCCGCCCTGCTCAGGGCGGTTCCAGAATTACGGGATGAGGCAGATTGGAAAGTATCCTTCGTTGGCACCGAGGGTATTGTGCATGGAAAGATCGGTACCCGGAGTCTGCTGGAAAAGACCGCTGCTGCGATCACCAGTATAGAAAGGGGAGAGTTCGCCGGACTGGAGGCGGTGAGCAAGCTCTACAACGGGCTGCAGTTCAGGGAGCCGGCAGCATTGTCCATTTCTACACTGCGGTCAGGATCTGTTCGGGTGGAGGGGCGATTGACTGCTTCGCTAGTAGAGCGCCTGCGGCCGGTGTTGCGTGCGGCGGTGCCGGAGGGAAGCAGCATCGACGACCGCCTGCAAGTTCACCGGGAGCTTGGCAGTGTTCCCTGGGAGGATGCTCTTTTGGCCTACGTGCCTGAATTCATTCATGATGCGCCAGGATGCCGCTTGACGATTCAGGACAATCGGGTTGCGCTGGGCGGAGTCGTAGCCAGCGAGATGGATCGGGAACGGCTTGGGGGGCTTACAGTCTCCCACTTAGGAGCCGCGTTTCCCTTTTTTGAGAATCGTCTGGGGATCGTTTCAGATAGAAAACCAGCCTTCGCCACCATTCTTTTCGTTGCGCCCGATTCCCTGCGGGTGACCGGTGCCCTGCCTACCGTTGCTGCTAAGGCGGCACTGATGAACCATCTCAACTCGATCGTCCCAGCGTCCGTGACCGTTGCAGACGAACTGCAGATCGATGGTAGTCTTGCGGATGGCGAATGGTATCAGCAGATCGCGGAAGCGAGCCGCAGATTCTTCAGCTACGCGATGACCGCCAAAATCGGAGTCGAAAACAATGTCGTCACCGCAGTTGTCGAAGCGGTGTCCGAACGCGGATGCCGGGAGATCGACAGCGCAATTGCCGGTCTTTTTCCAGCTTCAGACTTTGAGGTGACAAACAACATCCATGTGGCGGAGGCCGGTGCTTTGCGAATCATCGCCGCCGCTGCCAAACCGGTGGCAGCTGCTCCGATGGTGCCAGTATCGCTGCCCTCCGTTGCTGGCGGTAGCGGATCGGTTGATGCGGCGCTTCGGGAAAAAATTGAGGGAACCGTTATCTATTTCAAAATTAACAGCGCAATGTTAGGCACTGAGAACATCAGCAATTTAAAAAAGCTGGGCACTGCGCTGGCTGCTGAAAGCGATTACCGAGTCGTGCTTCGCGGTTTTACGGATCAGGGAGGGAATGCCAGGATGAACCAGGAACTTGCAAATTTGCGCTGCGGTTCGGTGCGCAAGATTCTGCGCATGCACGGCGTGAAAGAGGAGCAGGTGATAATTGAGCCTTGGTCCGAGGCTCTCATGTCTAGAGACCCCAACGAAGAGAGCTGGAAGAAGCGCCGAGTGGAAATGCAGTTGCAGCGTGTGGCTCCCCGGACGCCGATCGCATCTTCCGAAGAATTCGAACTGCGCAAGCCACTGCCCGGAGGGGCAGCGATGGATGCTCCCGCAACCGAGCTGGAGGATTCGATCGTGTATTTTGGTATCAACAGTTTTGCAATCCGACGTTCCGAGCGTTCAAAGCTGCGGGCGGTGAATAGTGTTCTGGCGCAGAATCCCGGGAAAGATCTAATTATTCGTGGCTTCTGCGACAAGTGGGGAAACGCAGAATACAATCTCTATCTGAGCAAAAAGCGCTGCGAGACCGTTAAATCTTACCTGGTGGGACTTGGTATCGAACCCGAGCGTATGGTGGTCGATGAGAATGGCAGTGAGGGCGCGGATGAAGAAGTCGGGCCCAGCTGGAAGCGGCGCCGGGTTGAATTTCAACTGCGTGATGTGCCAAGACTGGGAGCGATTCAATAGCTCTTCGACGATCAGGAAACCTTCCGGTTTCCGATGCTGCACCAGCCGGGGAGAAGGAAGACGGAGACAAGCATGGTGGTCAGAATTCCCATCGCACAAACGATCCCCAGTGTAGACAGACCGGTGTTGCTCGAAAACGCGAGCGAGCCAAAACCAACGGCAGTGGAAACCCCGCAGAGCAGCAGGGCGCGGCCAAGATTGTGCTGGGACAGCCGAGCATTGCCAGTGCGCCGGATCGCCAGTTGCATGTGAATACTGTAGTCGAGCCCGGCACCGAGCAGCAGTGGGATCGCAACGATATTGATAATGTTCCACTCGGCTCCCAGTAGCGACATGAAGGTCAGGTGCAACAGCCCGCTCACTCCAAGGGTCGCGATGGACAATAGCGTTCCTTTCGTGTCGCGAAACACTACCCACAACATGAGAACGATGACCCCGGCAATCGGCAAAATCGTGTAGTAGAAATCGTGTTGAATGAGGCGTCCGATTGCCGGACTCAGGTGATTCCAGTTCGCCAGATAGACGCCACTGACATCGCCATTCTTCCCTACGGTCAGTCTCTCGATGATTGCCTCCGCTTGCTCGTCTGTGCAGCCATTGGTGAGACGGATGCTACCCGCTGCCGCCATCTCGTTTCCATCGAATGAAAACACCTTGTCCGTGATCCACTGGCTGACTGCATTGTGAGGAAATGCCTGATCACCCACATCGGCAAATTTCCCCCAGGAGTCGAGAACCTCATTGGTGAAGCGCATCGAGGTCTCATCGAAGAACGCAGCAGCGGCCTCGTCATTCAACCGGTCTTTCATGCCTGCCAGAATCCGGGCATTCGCCACGTTGGCACGCAATCTCTCAGGGTGTGGCCAGAGGGCGGTCGGCAGCATCCAGTTGTCCACCGCCAGGCCGTCCTGCTTCATCCGGAGCACCTCCTGTTCAATCCATTGCAGGCGCTCGGCCACAGCCGTCTTGTCTGCCCCTGCGGCGATAACCATGATCGAATCGGCTTTGCTGCTGAGGCGATCCATGATCTCCTCGTAGCCTTTCCAGATTTTGCTCGATCGCGGGCGCACAGCATCTGGGGATTTTGTGATCACGGGAAGACCGTTGATAGTGAGGACGGTAACCGAAATCGCGATAATAGTGCCGGTAACCAGAGCGATTCCCCGACGCCCGGGCCATGGGGCGCCTTCGATGCCGTCGTCCACGATCGCTGGCGCGTGTGCTGGCGGTTTGCGACAAAACCGGCTGATCAGCCAGGTGAAAAGGAGCAGCATCGTTGTCGCTCCGGCGGTGATTCCAATCGCTACCATTGTGCCAAGCTGTGCCGCGCCTGGCAAGCTGCTCAAGTTGAGCCCCAGAAAAACCACCACTGTGGTCAGAGCCGCCCACGCAATCGGCCGGAAAAGCCTCCGCCTGAGGTCTCGGGGGCACGTGCTTTCTTCTTCGATCGAGTCCTGAAAAATCACGAACCCGTAGTCGACGGCGAGACCAATCAGAATCGCGGCAAAGCCGACACTCATCGCGCTCAATTCTGAAAAAATAAGTCCGCCGATTCCTAACGTTAGTACAAAAGTGATGAACAGCGCCACCATCAGATAGACCAGCGGCAAAATCCGGCGATACATGATCCAGAAAAGCGCCAGGATAATGCCTGCGGTCACGAAAATAGAGGTGTTCATCTCGCTGACCATGGCCAGCGAAACTTCCGCGATGTAGGGAGCACGCCCCGTGACTTCGACCGCGATCGAATCCTTATAGGGCGAGTTTTCGTGCCAGGCGATTACCGCAGTTCGGATGCGTTCGGCCCAGGCGCTGGTGCGTCTGTAGTCGTACATGTTTTTGCCCGCAGCTTCGATAAGCACCACTCGTAGCGTGCCGTCCTCGGTTGCAAACCGGATGCGATTGCTGTTGCCGTCTTCGAAGCGGACATTGTCCTGCTCCGGGGGATGCAGGAGTCCCAGGGGATCGTAGCCAAAACCCGCCTTCGCCATGTCGTCAGCGGTCATCGCGTTTTCAAGGGCGCTCAGGTTTTCTTCGAACAGCCTGGCGGACGAGCCTTCACTGAGTTTCTCCACCAGCTGGGCCATTTTATCGGGATGCTGGTTCATCCAGACGAAAGAGATCAGCTCACCGGCATCGGGGTTAAGAACTTCTGCGGACTCATCGATCGGCTCCAATGTCGGGTCCAACGTGGGATCTTCCGTTTCCGCCAGTCCAGGAGCATCGGCGAAAAACGGCTGGCGCCAGGAGATTCTGTGAATGTCTGTGGGAACGAGCGGTTCCAGAGCTTCGGCCAGGGAGCGCGCTGCCAGTTCGCCATCCGCCGGGTTTTTCGGTCTCAAAGCTACGATGATGTCGTGTTGAGACGCGAACGAGTCTTGGTAGATTTTCAGCCCGGCGACTTCGGGAAGATTCTTTGGGAGTAGGTCTAGCGGATTGGCATTGAACTTCAGATTGTGTACGACCACGTACGTCAAGAGTCCAAGCAATGCGCTGACGCTTAAAAGGATGAGTATTCTGGGGAGTAGTGGTCTGGGCGGCATGGATGGGGCCGGAGCTGACCTAGAGATGGCGTTTCCCGGCGATTTCGCAAGAAATTAGGTTGTATTGGTCAAAATCGGAGGGCGCGCGGTCGGGATCACAGTAGTTCAACGACTCTCTAGAGCCACGAATCGGCGAGGTGTACGGACGTAGCTCTCTATCATTAACGCTGACAACTTTTTAGCCATTCTTGTAGTTGTGAGTCTGACACCGCTCACTGGCGGGGGCGATAGCGGTACTCGATCGGGGGACTCAGCTAAGTCGCGGATTCTGTTTGCGCAGCAGGGGGTATGGTAATATTCTCCGGCCATGTCGACTTCTCCATCTTCACGTGTTCCTCGCAAACCAAGGGTCATAGGACCCAGGAGTACGTTCGCTATTGTTGCGAGTATGTATAACCAGAACTTTGTGGGAGGACTACTGGAGGCAGCAAAGAATGAGATTCTCGGGATCATGCCAAACGCTTCCGTGCCGTTGTATCGGGTGCCCGGTGCCTACGAGATTCCTGTGTGCTGCGAATACATCATTCAGTATACGAAGGCAGACGTTATCATAGCGCTCGGAGTGATCATGAGAGGAGAGACCGCTCATGCGGATCTAGTTGCCCGCACCGTCACTGACTCGCTGCAGAACATTGCGTGCAGGCGTCTTGTTCCGATTATTAATGAAGTTCTGTTGCTTGACGACGAACAGCAGGCCTATGAGCGTTGCATGGGGCAGGAAATTAACCGTGGTGCTGAAGCCGCTCGCGCTGCCCTTAATATGGCTGAGCTTTGGCAGAAACTGCATACCGCTTATCCGGAGAAAATCGATCGCGAAGCGGAAGCAGCGAAGATCAGGGCCACATGAGCAAACGGCGGGAAGGTAGGGAAGCCGCAGTACAGTTCCTCTTCAGCAATGACCTGAATGCCGAGGCCGATGAGTCGGACTGGCGGGCATTCTGGAAGCTGCACACTGCGAATGGCTTTGTTCGGAAGTTCTGCATGCAACTAGTTGATGGCGTCGAGAAGAATCGCGATGCTGTCGATGACCGTATTCGTGCTGTGACCGAAAACTACGCATTGGACCGTCTATCGACTGTAGATCGCAACATCCTGCGCGTCGCCATCTATGAGATGTTCCACTGCAATGATGTGCCGCCGGTCGTTGCAATCAATGAAGCAATCGAAATAGCCAAACGATTCGGTTCGGAGGAATCCGGGCGTTTCGTCAATGGAATCCTGGACCGCTTGAAGCGTGATTTGACCAGGCCGTTGCGCGATGTGGCACCCGTCTCATCGCCGACGGACGAACCCGGGCCGCCCGCACGGGAAGAGTAACTTTATACATCCCCCAACAACACACTATGGCAGGATTCTTCAAATCGCTCATCAGTCGCTTTTCGCGGGACGCCATCGACTGGGACGACCTGGAGCACTCATTGATTTCAGGAGACATGGGCGTCCGTCTGACCACTGAGATCATTGACGAGCTTCAAGGGATGGGGCGCACGCTGGATGCCAACGATGTGGTCGAAGTCTGCCGCAAACGGATCATGGGGATATTGCCAGCGGAAGTGGTGCCGATGGAACCGCTTGAGGGGCGGCCCAAGGTGATTCTCGTCGTCGGTGTCAATGGCACGGGTAAGACCACATCGACAGCCAAGCTGGCGAACTATCTGCGTTTTCAAGGGCACTCAGTCATGCTTGCCGCTGCCGATACTTTTCGCGCCGCGGCGATCGAGCAGCTTGACCTCTGGGCTCAAAGAATCGGCGTTCCCATCGTGAAGGGAGTCTATAAGTCGGATCCATCGTCTGTGTGCTTCGATGCCTATGCGCGTGCGGCGAAGGAGCAATGCGATTTTCTGTTGGTAGACACTGCTGGTCGCCTGCACACCCGCCACAATCTCATGCAGGAGTTGAGCAAGGTTCAGCGTACGCTTGCCAAAAATGATGCCGACGCACCGCATGAGATCTTTCTTGTCGTCGATGCCACCACTGGCTCGAACGCGATGGCTCAGGCGAAGGAATTCAATACCGCTGTGGGTGGGCTTTCCGGGCTCATCATCACCAAGCTGGATGGCAGTGGCAAAGGTGGTGTGGCCGTCAGCATTATGCATGAACTCGGGATTCCGCCACGTTTCATCGGATACGGTGAAGAGGTGGATCAGTTCTATCACTTCGATCCCGATTGGTTTTCAGAGAACATCCTATAGCAGAGGGTGACTTTAGATCGCGTTCGCGAAAGGCGGCGCGCATTATTGCCTTCGATGGGGCTGATCAAAATACAATTCTTTGTCTCATACGCCGTGATGGGTAGTATGATGCCGCTCCTATCCGTGTTCTTTGGGCACGAAAAGGGATTCAGCAAGTCGGACATTGGAGCGATCATGGCTGCGTCCGGCTTTTCGATGATCATTTCCCCGGTGTTGATGACTCTGCTCGCAGACATGCGCATCGAGTCGCGTCGGATCATCGCCACGGCGCTGGCGATCAGTACGGTTTTCATTCTCGGAATGCACTTTGCCACTGGCGTATGGCTGGTAGGGGCCTGCTATGTCGTTTATCACCTCAGCTACGTTTCAGTGCCGCCGCTTCAGGATGGAATGTACTTCCGCATGGAGGCTGAGCACGATCCAGAACTGGGGCCACTGGCACCTTATGGTTCTGTTAGGGTGTGGGGAACGGCAGGCTTCATCGTGCCAAGTGCTCTGCTGTGGGCAGTCGCTGCGTTTCTTCCGGCGGGGAAGGAAGCTATCACTGGCGTGATGATGTTCTGTGCGGCAGCATTTGCCATCCTTGCAGCATTTCATAGCCTGAGGCTGCCACCGAATCCGCCGCGTGCGCAGAATGCGAATCGGCTTCCCACAGTGGCTGCCGCAAAGGTGATCTTCGGGCCTGAAGGCCGATGGATGTGCTTCCCGCTCATCATCACCTATCTCTGCGCCCCTGCGTATCACACCTTTTTTCCCCTCTATCTCAAAGAAATAGCGGGTTATTCGGAAAACGTCATCGGATTGATTATCTGCATCGGCGTCGTGATCGAAATATTCGTAATCTCGAACCTCGAGCGCCTGCGCAAGCGGTTCGGTCTCAAACGGCTGATGGTTTTTGGCGTTCTCTGCATGGCTGCGCGTTTCGCCTGTCTTGCCGCATTCCAGAATGCGTGGACCCCGATCTGGGTGCAGCTTTTCCATGGGCCGGAGATCGCCGCTCTGTTTGTACTGCCCATCATGTACATCAACCGGCTTGCTGGCGCGGAGTTCAGAAATTCGATCCAGGGCGTTTATGCCATGCTCGTGCTCGGCAGTCCTCGCATCGTTGGTAGCTACCTGAGCGGACGCTTGGCTGAAGGCAGTCTATCGCAACTCTACACGATTGCAGCATTGCTCGTAACCATCGCAGCAGCAGTGCTGGCGCTGAAATTCAACCCGGTGAGGGCTGAGGATCTTGCGGCAAAACGAACGCCAGCGGCCTGACGAAATTATTCGAACGGACGAGCTTTGTGCCAGTCGGTAGTCTGCTGATAGGCATGTGCTGCGCGGAGAATATCGGACTCGCCCAGAGGCTTGCCGAGCAATTGCAGGCCAACGGGAAGCCGAGATCCCTTGCAATCGCTAAATCCACAGGGCACGCTGATTCCACAGATGCCTGCCAGATTTGCCGCGATCGTGAAGATGTCTTCGAGGTAAACTTTGAGAGGATCATCTGCATTTTCTCCGATCTTGAATGCCGGCGCAGGGGCGACTGGAGAAGCGATAACGTCCACGTTTTCGAACGCTTTGGTGAAGTCCTGACGGATCAGCGTGCGTACTTTCTGCGCACGGAGATAGTAGGCATCGTAGTAGCCCGAGCTGAGCACATAGGTGCCAAGAATGACGCGTCGCTTTACCTCTTCACCGAAGCCCTCGGCGCGCGTGTTCTTGTAGTGCTCGACGATACTCTCGGGTTGAATCGCTGAGCGGTGACCATAGCGAACGCCGTCGAACCGGGCAAGGTTTGCCGATGCTTCCGCCGTTGCGATAATGTAGTAAGTGGCCACCGCGTATTCAGTATGGGGCAGGGAAACCTCGACGATTTCGGCCCCCTGGGACTCGAGTTCCTTCACTGCTGCTTCCACCGCCGCCTTCACCCCCGGCTCAATGCCATCGATAAAATATTCCTTCGGCAATCCGACGCGGAGCCCTCTGACTCCTTGATTCAGCGCACCGAGATAATCCGGCACTGGCTCGTCCAGGCACGTGCTGTCATTGATGTCGCCACCCGCGATCACTTGCAACACGCGTGCAGCATCTTCCGCAGTCTTCGTCATCGGGCCGATCTGATCCAGGGACGATGCGAATGCCACGAGACCAAAGCGGGACACGCGACCGTACGTCGGCTTCAGTCCTACGCAGCCACAGTGTGAAGCCGGCTGCCTGATCGAGCCTCCTGTGTCAGAGCCAAGCGCGGCGATCGCAAGATCTGCGGCAACCGCAGCAGCCGAGCCGCCGCTGGAGCCACCCGGGATGCGCGAAGTGTCCCACGGATTGGTTGTTTTTCCCAAGGCAGAGTTCTCGGTGGACGAGCCCATAGCGAATTCATCCATGTTTGTCTTTCCGAGTGGGATTGCTCCCGCTGCCTTCAGCTTCGCGATGACCGTGGCATCGTAAGGGCTGTTGAAATTTTCGAGGAACTTCGATGCGCAGGTGGTGGTCTGCCCTTCGACGTTGATGGCATCTTTGATGGCAATGGGAATGCCGCCCAGTGGTAGAGACGTGTCAGCGTTTTCCGCAGCCGCGAGAGCTGCTTCGGCGCCATGGGAAAGATAGGCTCCAATGGTGCCGTCGCCGTTGCTGATCGCAGTGAGGACGCTTTCCACAGCTTCACGCGGGCTGGCGGCTCCGCTTCGGTAGCGATCCAGAAGCTCGGTAATCGAAAGTTGATGAAGTTCCATTCCTGTTGTTATTCGACTACTTTGGTTACGATAAATTGATCGGCAGTCTTGCGCGGGGCATTGCGCAGCGCCTTCTCCAAGCCGAAGCCTGGGCGGCTTTCGTCAGGTCGCGTCACGTCATACACTGCATTGGCGTGCGCCATCGCATCGACCCCACTGACATCCAGCGAGTTCAATTTGTCGATGTATTCCAAAATCTTGCCAAGCTGCCCGCCGAAGCGTTCGGCTTCGTCGGCAGTCAGTTCGATACGGGCCAGTTCGGCCGCTCTGCGCACATCCATATCCATAGAGCGGGAGTCAACCGCGACACTCGCCCGTAGTCAAGGAACAAGCCGTTCTTCTGCTGTCAGTTCCCGATACATCCCGGCAGCGAGGTCGTTCAGGTGTAAATTGCCCACAGATTCACGGTGCAGAGCGACCACACGAATGCCGAATCGGAGGAACATCCGCTTCACCTGGTGGTGCTTGCCTTCGAAAATCGTCAGCCTACAGCTTCTTGGGCTCAACTGGTCGACGATCGCTGGCTCAGTGGTAACGCCTTCCTTGGCGAAGGGCATGCCTTTTTCGAACGCGGAGACGGCTTCGGGAGGAGTGTCGGAATCGGTGGATACGAGGTAGGTTTTGGGCACCTTCTTCTCCGGCAATGTCAGTGCCTTGGAGAATGCGCCATCGTTGGTGAGGACGACCAATCCTGAGGTAAACCGGTCGAGGCGCCCTGCCAGGTGCAGTTCGCCTGCCCACGGTTCACGGATCAACTCGATGACCGTCTGGTGTAGAAGATCGGTCGTCGCACTGACTACGCCGATCGGCTTATGCAGCATCACGTATCGCGGAGTCCGTGCCTGCAGGACTTCGCCGCGAGCCTCGACGCGGTCGAAATAGCCGATCTGCGCGTTGCCCATGGTCTCAACGATGCCGTTGACCTTCACCTTGCGGGTTGCCAGAAAATGGCGCGCCTCCCTGGTGCCCATGCGGAGGGACGACTGAATCAGTCGATCAAGTCGCATGGTGAATGAGTCCTCTCAGCTGTGACAGTTTGATCCATAGTGGGACAATGTGTCGTGACATTGTGTCCAATCCGTTTGTAGCGATTCATGCAACTGCTTCAGTTGCATAAGTCCAGCCATTTGGAACGCTTTATGCAGTGAAGGGTATCATTATGAAAGGAAAATGGAAACTAGGCGAGCCGTTCGGCATCGGTGTTTTTCTGCACTGGACGTTCGCCATCACCGTATTTTTATTCCTGACCGGAGGAGGCAACCCGTTTGGTTTCGCCGGAGGAGTGCTATTCATTTCAGCGGTGTTTGGTTGTGTTATCCTGCATGAGCTAGGCCACAGCCTCGCCGCGCGCCACTATGGCATTGGCACGAGGGATATTACCATTTACGCGATCGGCGGAGTCGCCAGTCTCAATCGCATGCCAAAGGATCCGAAGCAGGAACTGGTGGTCGCCCTGGCGGGCCCTGCGGTGAACGTTGTCATTGCTGCTATTCTGTTTCCGCTGCTCTATGTAGTGCAGTTCGCGAACACTGAGCTAGCAACATTCCTCTTATACCTCGGAGGGACGAACGTGGTGCTGGTGCTCTTCAACATGCTTCCGGCGTTTCCGATGGACGGGGGACGTGTATTTCGCGCTCTGGTGAGCATGAAGAAGGATCGCGTTTACGCCACGAATCTGGCCGCCAAGATAGGCAAAGTGATCGCGGTGCTGCTTGCCTGCTATGGAATCTTCGGTGGTGGTGGACCAATGTTGGCATTCATCGGGATGTTCGTCTGGTTCGCGGGCGAATCGGAGCGGCAAATGGTGGAAGCGCAAGAATCACCGGCGCAGTCAGGTGTGCGCTTCGGTCGCTTTGGGCCGATCTTCTACGAGTTCCGGCATACTCCGACCGCATCTGCTTCCAGGCCTACGCCACCACCGCCACCGCCGGTTTCGGGCGCATCCAAACCACGTGAAATAGAGTGGGAAGTGTTACCTCCCGAACCACGCCCGCGCTACTTCAGCTCCTGATCGGTGTCGCCGTAAAGACTTGCAGGCAGCAGTGCCGTGCGTTCGGAGAACGATTGTCCATCGGGTTCCAGATGGACGTCGTCCTCCGTCCACATCACGGTATCAGGGCCTGCGCTGCGGATAGCGATGCGGTCGCTGGATTCCGCATGAAAGTACAGGGGTGACTGCCAACGGTCGATCAATTCACCTGTGGCACTGAATGCCTTGTGATCGTCCGGGAGGAATCGCATCTGGACGGGATTCTTCCCGCGGAAAGCATCAGCTATATCTCCATTGGCACCAAGCGGTAGTGCGTCGACCGCTTTCACCAGAGTATCAAAGCTGATGAGCAGGTGGCTCATCAGTATGAGATCGGCCCTCGCTGAACCTGCGGGATCAAGGTAATCCGCGAGGATTTCTTCACCGATCAAGGCAGTTTCCATCTGCTCCGTTGGCTCTGGCGCTGGAATGGGGGGAACTACGGCGATCGATGCAGGCGGTGTCGGGGGAACATTGACTACCCGTTTCTGTGGTGGATTCCTGTTCGAAACGAGCGCAATGATTCCACTGGCGATGAGTAGAATTCCAAGAGCAATTTTCTGACGAAATGTCATGCGCTTAGGATTCCCAGCGGGTGGGTAATGGTGGTGGGATCGTAGAAGGAACGCAGATTGGGCAGCACGCTGTCCATTTGGGTGCCTGAAACTCCGAACCAGCTCAGCAGCTCTGTAAAGTATTCATCCACTGAAGTTGTGGGCAGCACTCTGCCGCCCCGCCCGATATCGTCTGGCCCGTCGAGAGCCAGCGATGGATAGCCGGACGGGCGCAGCGTTGTGCTTGTGACGCGTCCACCTGCTACGGGCGCCCCGAACACGAACTGGTTGCCGCCCCATGCGTGATCAGTTCCTCTGCCGTTGGAGCGCAGTGTGCGGCCGAAGTCCGAGCAGGTGAAACCGATCACGTCATCGACGACGTTCAGTTCCTCCAGGGCAAGTTGAAATGCCGCCAGGGCAGGGCTGAGTTCACGCAACATGGTCGCCTGCGTATTGATCAACTCAGAGTGATGATCCCAGCCGCTGTAGTCGACGTAGAACGTCTGGCGTCGCAGCCCGAGCTGATCGCGCAGGGCGATTGTAAGCGCGACGGAGCGGAGTGTCTCGGCGATTCGTGAGTTCGGAAATGGAGTGGTGATGGTGGGAGCGTTGGAAAACACGCTCGTGAAAAACTCACTGGCAGCAGCGCTGTCCCGTGTCAGGCCGGCGAAGCTTTTGCGGAACACGTTATCATAGTGGGCTTCCATCATGCTTTTGAGCGCTGTATTCTTCGCGAATAATGGGCCGTCCTTTGCCGTGCTGCCAGAAAAGTAGAGAGCACCGTCACGAGTGACGACGAACTGTGTGGTAGCCTTACCAGATTGCAGCACGTTGTTGCCACTGAACGAAAGGTTCATCGCCGTCTTGCCGGAATTGTGGGTTGAATGCAGGAGGTCTGCCGCCCGCCCCGCCCAGCCGGTGAGTTCCCGCATTCCCTGAGGTACGGATGTTTGCCACTGCTCCGTCTGGTCTTTGTGGGAGAACAAGGCTTTTGGTAAAGGTACGGTGCCCTTTTGATACTCATCGATGCTGGTCGGCTGCACTAACGTTCCGACATTTGCAGCAAACGACAGCCTGCGCTTTCCGGCGAACGCGCCAGTACCATTGAACATGTCAGCCAGCTCTCTGGCCCCGTTGTTGATGTAATAGGACTTGCCGTCTCCCTGCGCCGTTTGATTGAGCGCAATCATCTGATCCGGGCGCAGCGCGAGATTGCCCCGGGTGGCCTGATACTCTGCGTAGGCAGTGGCGTCACGGGGAACCAGCAGGTTAAAAGAATCCATTCCTCCGCCCAGGTAGATGCACACCAGAGACCTCCTGTCGGTGCCTGCTCCCAGGTCTTGTGCGGCAGCCTGATTCGCCATGCGAAGATTGAGCAGGGTCGATAGAACCGATGCGGAGCCGAGCGCAGCACAGCTGGCTTCTCCGAGAAAACGTCGTCGCGTGAGTTGTGAATCGATCATCGTAGGCAGGAAGGGTTAGCGAAGGATTGCGCCCTCCGGCGACATGAGAGTCAGGTAGGCGGCCAGCATTGCCCGCACTCCTGGTGCAGTGTCAGGGATATCCTCGATCGCAGTGATAATCGCCCGCCTGATCGTGAGCGTCATCGATCCGCTGCAGAACAGAAGGTTCAGCCGGTCGACTAGTGCCGCTGGCTCTTTGGTCAATGGCAGAATGGCGGAAAAATCGAGCGAGAAGCGTTCCCTTTCCGCACCCCACGGCTGCGCTTCGAAGCCGTTGACAAGCGTTTCCCAGAGGAAGTTAGGGAAGGAAATGGCGGAATAGCTGTCGGTAATCTGAAACACCGGGCTGGCAAGCGAGGCATCGCGGATGGGCCCAGGTGCCTGATAGTCCGGGCGGAAGAAATTGAAAACGGTGGGGGACGAGAGCGGTGCCTGGTAGGCGGCATCGTAGAAGCTTCCGGTGCGATGCCAGACCAGGTCT
>JAGROY010000476.1 GCA_020439995.1 Verrucomicrobiia bacterium | reverse complement strand
TTAGCGATCTGGAGGTCATCGAAGTAGAGGGAGAAGCTGCTGTGGGCCAAGATGGAGAAGCGATCGAGCGTCTGGGCTTCGTTGCTCCAGAAACCGAGGTTCCATGCAACGAGTTTGCCATTAGCGAAGAAGTCCCAGACTGTCTTGATAAAGTCCTGGAGGAAATGGATTTGACTGAACCTGACCTATCTGGAGGTGTAGGGCAGCGTTGCTATTCCCGGTTCCGGCTGTCGATCCAGATAGTGACTGGTCCGTCGTTGACCAAGGCGACTTTCATGTCTGCTCCGAATTCACCGGTGGCAACGGGGCGTCCGAGTTCTTTGGACAGGGCGGTGATCATTGCCTCATAGAGCGGTATCGCCTGCTCGGGGCGGGCGGCCTTGATGAACGAGGGGCGGTTGCCCTTTCTGGTGCTGGCATGAAGGGTGAACTGGCTGACGACCAGGGCATCGCCACCAATGTCCTGGACGGATCGATTCATGAGCCCGTCGTCGTCGCCGAATATACGCATTCGACATATTTTGCCGACTAACCAGTCGACATCTGAGTTATCATCGGCTTCTTCGATTCCTAACAGAATCACCAATCCAACCCCGATCTTGCCGGTTACTTTGCCATCGATCGTGACACTGCCTTCTGAAACTCTCTGCAGGAGCGCTCGCATTCGATGACTTACTTAGCCTCGTTTCTCGATCTTCGGGATGGAGGCGATCAACGTTTTTGTGTATTCGTGCTGCGGGTTGTCCATGACGTCTTCGGCGCGGCCGAGTTCGACGATCTTGCCGAAGTACATTACGGCGATTCGGTCCGCGATGTAGCGGACTACGGAGAGATCGTGTGAAATGAAGATCATGGTCAGTTCGAGTTCGCGCACCAGATGCTTCAGCAGATTGAGGATCTGCGACTGGATCGACACATCTAGAGCTGATACAGGTTCATCCGCGAGGATGAGCTTTGGCTGCGGTGCGAGTGCTCTGGCGATGGCGATGCGCTGCCGTTGACCGCCGGAAAACTCATGGGGGTACTTTCGCATGAATCTGCGATCGAGCCCGACCCGCTCCATCAATTCAGAAACGCGTCCAGTAAGTTCATCTCCGTTCAGCGCAGGGAAGCGGGTACGCAATGCTTCCGCGAGAGTGGTATAAACCGTCATCCGGGGATTGAGCGAAGCGTAGGGATCCTGAAAGATCATCTGGAAATTGATACGCTGACTACGCATGTGGTGGGCAGTCGTCTTGGTCAGATCCTTGCCCTCCAGCATGACCGAACCGGATGTCGCTGGAATGAGCTGCATTACGGTGCGGGACAGTGTGGATTTTCCGCAACCTGACTCCCCCACCAGCCCGAGAATTTCACCTTTCGCAATCGCCAGGTTTACACCATCAACAGCTTTCACCATATCAACCTGCTTGCGGAAAATGAGGCCCTTTTTTACCGGAAAGTGGGTTTTGAGATCGATCAGTTCAAGGAAGGCCATTGCTTTAGACAGTCAGATTCGAATGAAGGGAATACGTTACTAAGCCAGGCATCCTGGACAATTCTGCACCCAGTGGCCGGGCTGCATCTCTTCGAAAGGAGGTCGCGAATCCGTGAGGCACTTGCTGCGATCACCGATCTCATTGCGCGGCGCGAACGCACAACCTGGAATTGGCCGGGATACATTGGGCGGCAGCCCTGGAATGGTGTAAAGCTCCTGCCCTTTGATTTGCATGGCTGGAATCGATTTCTGCAGGGAACGGGTGTAGGCGTGCAGGGGATTGGAAAAAAGCTCATCCGCAGAGGCGCGTTCGACGATACGTCCAGCGTACATAACATTTACCTCGTCACAGATATTCGAAATCACGGCAAGATCGTGCGTGATGAATATCACCGCAGTGCCGTGCTTGCGCTGCATGTCTTTGATCAAGGACAGAATCTGTGCCTGAACCGTGACATCGAGCGCTGTGGTAGGCTCGTCCGCAATCAGTATCTCGGGATTGGTGATCATCGCCATTGCAATCATCACGCGCTGACGCATGCCTCCGGAAAATTCATGCGGGAACATCTCGAAACGTTTTTCGGGATCTGGAATTCCGACTTCTTCCATCACCTCGATCGCCCGCTTACGCGCCGCCATCGGATCCATTTTCTCATGCACCAGCAGCGGCTCGATCAGCTGGGTGGAAATTCGCAGGTACGGATTCAAACAGGTCATTGGATCCTGAAAAATCATCCCGATGCGTTTGCCCCGGATGGCCTGCAATTGCTTTGCCTTGCATTTCAGCAAATCGATCCCATCGAACATTGCTTTACCACCCTCGACCCGACCAGGTGGCATTGGGATCAATCCAAGCAAGGAGTAACAGGTCACCGACTTGCCTGATCCCGATTCTCCCACGATCCCGACTGTCTGCTCTTTTTCCGCAGAAAACGACACACCATCCACTGCACGGAAAACGCCTTCGCGCGTGTGGAACCAGATTTTGAGATCAGTAACTTCGAGTAGCGGCATGTTTCAGATTCATTAGTCTTTCGAACTGCGCACATCGAGCGCATCGCGCAGTCCGTCGCCAAGGAAGTTGAGTGCAAATAAAGTGGCGGAGAAAAAGATGCTGGGCATGATCAGAAGCATCGGCTGCGTTTCGAGAAAATTCGCCCCTTCCTTGATGAGAATTCCCCAGGAACTGTTCGGAGCTTTCACACCCAATCCAAGGTAGGACAGCGCCGCTTCGGTGAGAATAAATCCTGGAATGGTAAGTGTGGAATAAACGATCGCTGGGCCGATTGTGTTCGGGACGATGTGCCTGAAAAGAATACGAAACGGACTGAGTCCGAGTGACACTGCGGCCTCGACAAATTCCTGTTTCTTCAACGCCTGAACCTGTGTGCGGGTGATACGGGCAAGAGTCAACCAGCCGAGAATGCCCAGAGCAATAAACAGCGGGACGATATTTGCGAAGCGGCCGACGAGATTCTTGTCCCAGCCCGTGTTCTCAACAATCCAGCCAACGGATTCCGTAGCATAGGCATCGAGCACTGCCTGGAGCAGGATGACAAGAACCAGGAACGGAATAGCGTAAAGCGTATCAACGATGCGCATCATCAGAGCATCAATGCGTCCGCCAACAAATCCTGAAATAGCTCCGTAGACGATGCCAATCACAACCGAAACAGCGGTGGCCACGAGTGCAACCAGAATGGAAATCTGCCCACCATATAGAATACGTGATAAGACATCGCGTCCTAGCTGCTCAGTACCAAGCGGATGAGCAAACGAGGGCGATGCGAACTTATTGGAATGGTCGACGGCATCCGGGTCCTTCAAAAACCAGGCGACGACGAAGCAAAGGACGAACATGATGGTCAGGATCACCATACTGGCGACGGCCAACTTGTTCTTGAGCAGACGATGCCAGGCATCCCGCCCCAGCGAGCTGCTTCTTTCTATCGCCTCCTGGGCGGCTTTGTTCGGGTGCACCATGTGAACAACGGGAACGAAAATCTGTTAGCTTTCCAGGCGAAGTTTGGGGTTGAGCATGCCTGTGGCAATATCAGCCAGCAGGTTGACTACGACGATCAGGAACCCGTAGAAAACGACCAGCCCAAGCAGGAGAAACTCATCGCGATCGATGACGGCATTCACAAAGTGCTGGCCCATTCCCGGAACCGAAAAGATCGTCTCCACAATGAATGAGCCACTG
>JAGROY010000121.1 GCA_020439995.1 Verrucomicrobiia bacterium | reverse complement strand
CCAGCTATTCGCCACGCGCACCGAGATTCGATCCAAAACCGCTGATTCGCACCTCGGACATGTTTTCGACGATGGGCCCGAGCCAACTGGAAAGCGCTACTGCATGAACTCAGCTGCACTCCGATTCATCCCAAAGGAGAATCTTGAGCGACTCGGATATGGCGAATACTTGAAGGAATTTCAATGAATCCGGTCGCCCAGCCTTCCTTATAAACCGCTCAAATCTGTCTTACGCCATGCAAAACCCTACCTATCAACTGATTCCGCAGCCATGGCAGTTCTTGAACAAATTCATGAGCACATTGACAGGCTGAAAAACGATCAGTGACCAACGTTCGATCTTGGAGGGTCAGGTTGTCGGAGTCGGCCGCCTCCCCGCCAGCGAACTTTCTTTCCGTCTTGGTACCGCACATCGCGGTTTTTATTATTCACCACCCAGAAGAGGAACGTTGGCCATGGTGATTATCATCACGGCAATCACATTCAACCAGATGCCGGGACTGCACGCCAGAGTACCTTTTGAGTTGCGCCACCTACTGGTTGAACTTTTCGAGGTCCCGTGCCTCGGCATCATTTTCGGGCGACCAACGACTGATTGTCCGCGTTGGATTGAATCCTCTGTGAAAATCTGAAGCGTGGTAATAGAATAGTACAATCAAACCCTGCCCCGGAATCTTCCGCATCAAGGGCAAACCATCCACTCAGGGATCTCCTCTGGTGAGTTTGCAGGGAAAGGGAACTCCACTGCCCCGGCAAGCTCGACCTCGCCCTTGCCGATCCTCCGCACCACAATCCTGACCAGATCGTCCCGCACGAACTAATCAAACACCAGCGGCGTCATCATACATTCGGTCTCAGAGTATCTTGCCCGGCCAGGATCTGGATGATGAACGACCTATTTGTGTTCTGCCTATCAAAGGGCCGCTCAAATTCATCACCCATAACACACTTACAACAAGTAATTTGCATTCACAACCTCAGCGCAGGATGATCATAACCCTGGTGATTCTGAGAGTGCGCCAAAAACAGGCACCAGACCAATTAAATTATTTGGGTTTATTGACATTTCAATGATTACCATTATTGTAATAACCAACCGTCGCAACGCTTGAATCAAGCGTCATTAATTCTGGTATTTACGGTTTTTGTTTATAAATTAAAGTATAGCGAACCGTCCGGGGATCCCCCTGACCAAGGGCGGCAGCGTGCTTGAGTTCAGCAAACGAGCAAAAGACTTTTGCGGTCACCGTGTCTGACTAAAGCAAGCAAGAACAGGAAGAGAGGAATGAAAATGAACGCAACAGAGAAATCCACCCCACTGGTATCGATTCTGATCCCATGCTACAACAGCGAAGGCACTGTCGCCGAAGCCATCGATTCCGCGCTGGCGCAGACATATCCCACGGTAGAGGTGATCGTGGTGGACGATGGCTCGAATGACGACAGCACCGAAATTCTCGCCAGCTATGGTGACCGCATTCGATGGAAAAGCATTCCTAACAGTGGCGCTTGCACGGCCAGGAATGAGGCGCTGAAGATGGCGAAGGGAACGTTGATCCAATTCCTGGATGCCGACGATCTCCTGATGCCTGAAAAAATTGCACGTCAGGTTCCATTGCTCTTGAACGGTGACCTTGACCTTGTGTTTTGCCGAGGAACGATCTTTGGCGATGGGCGACCTGAACGTCCCAGGAAGAGTCCCACCGAATCGCCTGAAGGCAAAGATCCGTTTGTCTACTGCCTGCACCACCGGCTCAGCACTCTGGGTCCGCTGCACCGCAGAGATCTGCTAGATCAGGTGGGCGGGTTTAGACCCGGTGTTCCTTTTGCGCAGGAACTCGACCTGCATCTTCGCCTGTGCGCCGCTGGCGCCAAGATCGAATTCCAGGAAGACCTCCTATATTCCATGCGGCACCTTCCTAGCGAAGCCCGCATCAGCCAGAATGCCAGGCCAGCCGGAGCATTGCTTCGCATCCTACTCGAACTCACAGATGAGCTCATGCGCCGCCCCCACTACAAGATGACCCGGCAACGCTGCCGTGCTCTTGCCAGCGTCATTGCTCAGCACGGCATCTACGCCTATCGCAATGGAGCCCAGAGCATTCCTGCAAGAGCGTTCCATTTTGCCCGAAAACTCGACCCGGATTTCAGCGTCGAAGAGCGCCCGTGGTATCGTACGGCTGCTCGTGGCATCGGCTACATGAATATGGAACGTTTCTTGGCCGCCGCACGCGGAGTCCGCGATCGGGTATATCTCTCGAACTAGTTAGTTAGCTAGGATTTTGCTCAATGTCCTACCAAACCACCATTCGTGCCCGACAGCACTGGCTTCACCTACCAGTAAAAGAGATCGCCGACTACCGCGACCTGCTCTTCCTGCTCGTGCGCCGTGACTTCGTCGCAAAATATAAACAGACCTTGCTTGGGCCACTCTGGTTCATCATCCAGCCGCTGCTCACAACGCTCGTTTTTACCGTTGTCTTCGACAGGGTGGCACAGATCTCGACTGACGGAATCCCCTCAGTGCTCTTCTATCTGTGTGGTCTTCTAGGCTGGACCTACTTCTCGCAGACGTTCAGCACTACCTCTACCACCTTCGTCACCAATGCTCCGTTGTTCGGCAAAGTTTACTTTCCAAGACTCATCGTGCCGCTCTCAGTAACGATCTCAAACCTTCTCGCATTCGCGCTCAATCTAGGCATTTTTCTGGGATTTTTAGCCTACTTTAAACTGTTCACCAGCGCAGGGGATGCAGTGCACCCCACTACAAACATCCTTTTCCTGCCACTTTTGATTATCCAGTTGGCCGCGACAGCACTGGGCGTCGGACTATGGGTATCCGCTCTCACAGCAAAGTACCGTGATCTCACCCACCTGAGCGCCTTCCTCGTCCAACTGTTAATGTACGCCACGCCCGTGATATACCCTCTATCTCGGATTCCGACAGACTGGCAATGGCTCCCTGCCCTGAATCCGATGACGATGATCGTGGAGAACTTCCGGCTCATGTTCCTCGGGCAAGCGACTGCATCGGCCGCCCTGACACTGCTCTCAATCAGTGTTTCCATCATCCTGTTCATCGCCGGAATCGTTCTCTTCCAGAAGACCGAGAGAACGTTCATCGACACCGTCTAACGAAACGACGTACACCATGTCTCAATCGATCATCGAAGTCCGTGGAATTTCGAAAAGCTACCAGCTCGGCAGCATCGGCGCTACAAGCTTCAGCGATGCGATATCTCGAACCTGGAACCGTATGCTCGGCGCGACCGAGGGGGCGCAGAGTTTCGAAGCGCTCAGAGACATTAGCTTTGACGTAGAGCGCGGCGATGTCCTTGGTATTGTAGGAAGCAATGGTGCAGGGAAATCGACGCTCCTTAAAATACTGTCACGCATCACTGAACCCACCGCTGGCGAAATCACCCTCCGGGGCCGTGTCGCCTCACTCCTGGAAGTGGGCACCGGTTTTCACCCGGAGCTCACCGGGCGCGAAAACGTTTTCCTGAACGGTGCAATTCTTGGCATGAAGAAACGCGAGATCGCTGCGAAATTCGACGAAATCGTTGATTTCGCAGGGGTAGACCGGTTCATTGACACCCCGACCAAACGTTACAGCAGCGGCATGAGTGTGCGTCTCGCATTCGCCGTTGCCGCCCACCTCGAACCGGAAATTCTCATCGTCGACGAAGTCCTCGCTGTGGGTGATGCCGCATTCCAACGCAAGTGCCTCGACAAGATGAAATCGGTCACCAGCCTCGGGCGCACCGTGCTCTTCGTCAGCCACAATCTTGGAGCCGTCTCTAGCCTTTGTACCCGCGCACTTCTCATCGAGAGCGGTCGTTTGACCCTTACAGGAACCACCGACCAAGTTATCCAGCGCTACTTAAACTCCGGCAATCGCAAAACGGATTGCTACAGCTCGGCTTCTGAAGGCCAACATTCACAAATCGTCAACGCTCAAACTCGCCCAGCGGGTGGCACTTTCGGCGAAGCCATCAAGTGTGGCGACAGCATCGATATCCGCGTAGACATTCAACTACCACACAAGAGTTCGAACGTAAAACTGGGTATCGGCATCGACGACGCGAACAACAATCGCCTGCTCACTGCTCACCCCGACTGCGACCCAGATTTTCACTTGAAACCGTCATCCGATCGGATTCGTCTCAGCTGTCGTCTTGAGCGACCAGGTCTTGTCGAAGGAACCTACTCACTGACCTTCCTCCTTATGGTCGATGGCAAACTCGAACAGAAACTCGAGCAATGCATGACTCTCGAAATCGCGCCAGGTGACTTCTTCGGCAATGCCGGCAAACACTTCACTGGCAGGTTTCTCGTCGACCAGACCTGGTCTAACGAGACTGCTTCCCTATCCCCCAGACACACCGTTTCAGTATGAGAAGTTTGATCAAACGATGCGTTCCTCAGGCCATTCTGGAACCCTACCAGATGAAGAAATATGGGCGCTTTCTGTGGATGAAACTCCAGACCGACGGGCTGCTCGGTTCAGAGCTCTACGAAGCGATCCATCGGACGTTTCTAGACGATGCCATCGGCGACCACGATATCGTCGAAGTCGGCGGTGCATCCGGCTCTGCCAGCATTGCCATCGCATGGGCACTCAAGGAACGGCGGTGCAAGTCGAAGCTTGTCGTCATCGAAAAATTCGAAGGCGGAACGCGCGCGCAATTCGGTGGCTATAACGAAAACTACCAACGCTTCCAGGAATTCATCAAGCGTTACGGAGTGGCCGACAGGATCATATTGTTCGCAGACTACCTCACTACGGAAAACGGCCAGCAAGTAGTCGATCTAGTCAGAAGCGATAAAATCGGTGGAATGATGCTCGATGCCGATGGTCACATCCACCGTGATTTCGCCATCTTCTGGGAGCGCCTCGCCCCCGGCGCACCTATCGTCATCGATGACTATCATCCTGACACTAGCGTTAAACACGAACTCACCTACCGCCTTCTCAACCGCTTTATCGAGTGGCAACTCATAGAGCGGCGCGAAGTTATTGACGACACATTCTTCGGAGCCAAAGGCAGCGCGGAATCGATCGCAGCGCTCGATCTGAAAGAGTGCGAGAGAATCACCAAGGAAGTGTGCGGGCGCCACAATGTCTCCTTCGATCGAAGTGGAATCGTCCTGACCGCATAAAGCGTCGTGCACACCCTCCTTAGAAAGCTGAAATTTCGCAGCGAATGGATGATATCTCCTCGCCTGCGCAACATTTACAAGGCCGAGCCAGATCGAGCCGTTCTTGAGGAATTTGGATGGAAAGTTGCTAATGGACCGTTCGCTGGCATGCCCTACATCTCCCGCTCTTGTGGAAGCAGGCTGGCTCCAAAAATCGTTGGCTGCTACGAGCACGAACTTCATTCCACCATCGAGCAGATCATCGTCGGTGGCTACGAGCGTATCATCGATATCGGCTGTGCAGAAGGCTACTACGCGGTGGGACTGGCTCGGAAACTGGGCGTCCCCGTCGTCGCATTCGACAACAATCTCAATGCCCACGCTCGTTTAAAAGAACTAGCAAAACTCAACGGTGTCGACTCACTCATTGAATTACGAACGATTTGCACCCCGGAGGATTTCGACGAGTTTGCTGGCCAGAGGGTCTGCGTAATCTGCGATATCGAAGGCGGTGAGGAAGCATTGCTCGATCCTGTCAAGTCACCTGCTTTGCTTGGATTCGATCTTCTTGTGGAAGTCCACGACGGACCAGATTCGACCCGAATCCACGACTTGATGGCGGAGCGATTCAAGAACTCTCACACGCTCAAGACGATCGCCTACGAAGGTCGCGGCCTGGCCGATGCTGCAGCGATTACTTGGATCAGCAATCCGGAACTGAAGCTAGCCGCAGTCGACGAACAGCGAGCATTCGGGGTCGAGTGGTTGCATATCAAACGCAATGCCTGACACCTGCCACATCCTCATCAGTGACGGGCCAGATAGCGATGCTTTCTGCGAGATGACGTATCTTTCGGTGTCGTTGTGCAAGCGTCTCTATCCGAACTCTCGCGCTACAGTTCTCACGAACGAACGTACAGCGACAAATTCGCCATTTGACTTTGACACCCTTCAAATCGAGCCGATCCCAGGTGAATTCACCAGCAACGTTGAGCGCAGCCGCTATCTAAAAACCACCATGCGCCAGCTCGTCGAAGGTGATTTCGTTTTTCTCGACTCCGATGCTCTTCCGCTCAAGCCGTTCGACGAAATTACGACCCACGGCGCACCATTTGCTGCTGCGCTCGACCGCAATAGAGAATCTCCAGATCCCGTTTTCCCCCAGTGGATCGTTCCATTCTACGATGAACTTTCCTGGCACTACCCACTCGATCACTACTACAACAGCGGAGTGATGTTCATGGCGGATTCACCGGTGATGCGGGAATTTTCCGAGCGTTGGCACAACAACTGGCGCCTTCTGCTCACGCATTACGGTGTTTATCAGGATCAGCCGTCGCTCAATCACACCCTCCAGGAATTTGATATCGATGCCCACGAATTACCGTTGACCTGCAATGCGATGGTCGACGCATCTCCCTATTTCTCACGTGGAGCAAAGATCGTTCACTACTTCCTACGCGGTAAAGATCGGCAACCCGATCCTATCTCGCTACTCGCCCACCTGATCCGCCATATCCGCGAGACTGATGAGATCGATTGGGAAGCAGTTGAAATGGCAGCAGAAACGTCTGACGCCTGGATTCATCCGACCAACAGCGTCCACATCGAACTCGCTACCTACCACTACTTCCGGGCGTTCGGCCTCGCTGCCTCGCGCGTCTTCTTGCGTTCATGAAAAACCCAGCGATCAGCGTTCTGCTACCCTGTTACAATTCGGCAGAAACTCTGCGAGCATCGATCGATAGTATAATCGCGCAATCGTTCGCGGATTTCGAATTACTGATCCTCGATGACGGCTCGGAAGAATCCGTTGAGATAATCGATGATCCTCGCATCATCTATCTCCGATCCGAGAAAAATCTTGGACTCAGCGCACAACTCAATATCGGCATTGAGCGCGCACGCGGCGAATTCATTGCGAGACTAGATGCCGATGACATCGCACTGCCTGATCGCTTCCAGAAGCAGATCGACGTAATGGGCAAAAATTCTGAGATTGGCATTTGTGGCTCATGGGCGCAGCTTTTCGATGAGAAGGGGGCTCGCGAAATCTGGCATTACCCAAGTCTGCCCGACGAATGTCAGGCAACATTGTTCCTGCGATCCAGTTTTCTTCACCCCGGTGTGATGATCCGTACCAGCGTTCTCGTTGAGAACCATATCCGCTACGACGAAACGCTCAAGGTCGCTCAGGACTATGAGCTGTGGTACCGCCTGCTCAGAGTGACAACCGGAATTAACCTTGAGGAATGCCTCACCCATTATCGCATTTCCAGCTCACAACTGACACGTGCTCACAGCGATACCAAGGACAGGGAAACTCGACTGATCCGCGAGCGTGTCCTAGGTGAACTCGGGATCGATGGTTTAGATTGCTACGAACAAATCCTTGCGAGCGAGTGGGAGGAGACCATGGCATTCTATACCCGGGTAGCCGCTTGGCTGAACACTGCAGCTGTCGCAAATCGACAGCGAAACGTCTTCCCTGAAGCAGCCTTTGAAACACTCCTCGCCAGGATGTTTTTCGATCGCTGCCAGTGCGCCACCCGACGCGGGTTTGATGGGCTCAGAGCCTACCGGGAGATCTCGTTCGGGAATCGGTATCGCGCCCGCCCAAGCGATCTGATCCGGCTTCGAATAAAATCAGCTCTCAAGCCCTCCCTTAGCTCATGAAGATTGCGATCGTCGCAGGTATGTTCCCGAAAATTTCGGAGACATTTATCGTTAACCAGATCACTGGACTGATCGACCGTGGACACGAGGTCACGATCATCGCCAGCGAAAAGGCCGAAAAAGCCGTGCAGTCTGACGTCGTTGAATACCAACTTCTGGAGCGCACCCTCTACCCGAAGCCGCTCGCGAGATCCAAGTTCCGGCGCCTTCTAGACTTCGCCATTGACTGGCTACGAGTGGAACCAAGGCATGCCTTAGCCAGCCTCAAACTCGCCGCCCCATGGGACTCTCCGGGGCTCCAGCGATTCTATTTCTGGAGTTTATTCCAGAGTCGGGAGTTCGACTTGATCCACTGCCACTTTGGCTTCATGGGACGCACGATTGCAGATTTCGAATCTCGGGGCCTTCTCAGCTCCCCATTGATCACGTCCTTCCACGGCGTCGATATTGGATCAGCGGCGAACTGCGAAGACTACCGCCTGCTGCACACGATCGGCACCCGCTTTACAGTCAACTCACAGTTCTCCGCAAACCGTGCAATCGAACTCGGTTGCCCTGCCGATCGCATTGAGCTCCTGCCAGTCGGAGTTAACCTGCCTGCATTTCGCTTTTCGGCAAGGACTCTGCAACCCAACCACACTCTTCGCTTGCTCACAGTAGGGAGGTTGATCAAAAGCAAAGGCATTCACATCGCTCTCGAGGCGGTCGCAGAACTCGCCAATCGTGGCATCGATATCCATTATGATATAGTGGGCGACGGCCCAGAACGCATCGCACTCGAAAGACAAGCTCGTGAGGAGAATGTTACCTTCCACGGGGCTCTACTCCGTCCGGAAGTTGTCGAGCTTTTCGAGAAATCGCATATCTTTGTTTTGCCGAGCCTCAGCATGGAAGGCCAAAGCGTCGGCATGGAGGGCCAGGGACTCGTCTTGCAAGAAGCTCAGGCAATGGGACTCCCCGTCATTGCATCTCGCTGCTGCGGCATTCCCGAAGGAATCATCGAAGGCGAGAGTGGGTTACTTTTCAAAGCTGCCGACAGCAGCGCTCTGGTCGATTGTATTCTCGAGCTTCGCGACGCTCACAAGCGTTGGGCGGATTTCGGCAAAAATGGTCGGGCACTTGTTGAGCGAAAATTCGACATCGAGAAACTCAATGATCGGCTGGTAAGCATCTACCAGGATACTGCCCTTGTCTCATGAATCCGTTCGTCAGCATCCTCATCCCCTGTTACAACGCTGAGCGCTGGATCGATGCCGCCATTCGATCAGCGCTCGGTCAGACGCACGCGGACAAGGAAGTCATCGTCGTCGACGATGGATCGACCGATGGAAGTCTCGACATCATCCGCAGTTTTGACGGTCAGATCCAATGGGAATCCGGCCCGAACAAGGGCGGCAATCACGCCCGCAACCGACTGCTCGAGCTGGCCAGCGGTGAGTGGCTGCAATACCTTGATGCAGACGATTACCTTTCCGTCACCAAGGTCGCGCGGCAATTTCAGCATCTGCAATCGCATACGGATGCTGATGTCATCTACTCGCCGGTAATCCTGGAATACTGGAACAAAAATGCTACACGGGTCACCCACATGGAAACCCAGGATGTGCAGATCTCCTATGATCCCTGGACATTGCTCATTCGCTGGAGAATGCCACAGACTGGCGGCCCGCTGTGGAAGAAGTCGATAGTTGAGGCCGTCAGTGGCTGGAACGAAAACCAGCCATGCTGCCAGGAAGCAGATCTCTACCTCCGCCTCCTGCAACACGGAGCAAACTTCACCTGCTGTAACGAAGCCGGAGCGGTCTACCGTCAGTGGAGTCAAAATACCGTCTGCAAAAAGGATCCTTTCCTCAGCATTGCGAAACGCCTGGAGATCATCGATGCCGCAGAAGCACATCTGCAGACCACCGGGCAACTTACGAATGAGCAGCTCACCTCCATCGCGGAGACGCGGATGGAACTGGCGCGATCGCTCTACCAACTGGATCCAATCGTGGCTCGCTCGGTCGAACGCCTGGCTCGCCTGCAGATACCGGCCCGAAAACTACCGAAAGCTGCCGCATTTCCTTCGACCTATCGCGTAGCTTACCGCCTCCTTGGGTTCGGTGGAGCGGAATGGTTGGCGAAAGCCTCGCGAAGAAGCCTTAAAACAATCACATCACGTCAGTCCAAATCATGAGTTCCACCGGTTTCAGCGGCACGATTCCCGTATCTGCGATCATCGCAACCCGCAATCGGCCGACGGTTCTACTTCGCACTCTCAAGACACTGAGTCGTCAATCCAGGTATCCCGCAGAAGTCGTGATTGTCGATGCATCCGACAACGCCCACACGGTCGAACTGTACGAGAACATGCAGGATCAATGGCCGTGGCGAACCAAGTATCTTCGCGCCGTCAAGGCAGGAGCAGCCGTTCAGCGCAACCAAGGAATTGATCATTCCACTTTTCCCGTGATCCTGTTCATGGACGACGACATCGTAATTCATCCTTCCTGTATCGAACGACTGTGGCAGGCGTTGAACGAATCCGACACCATCGCCGGCGCGAACGCGATGATAACCAATCAGACTTACCAGCGCCCCGGCAAACTGGCAGATTTCGTTTTTGCATTCCTCAATGGCGAACGTCTCACCAGCTATGCTGGGCGATGCTTTGGCCCCGGCCTCACCCAACTGCCCGGGGTGGATGGTTCTGCCGACTCGATTGAAGTCGACTGGCTCAACGCTGGCTGCACCCTCTATCGAAGGCGCTGCCTTCCTGACCCGGTTTTTCCTGCGATCTTCGAGGGAGCATCAACCGCAGAAGACCTTGCGCTCTCATTGCAGGTCGGACGCGACTGGAAGCTGGTCAATGTCCCGCGCGCGCGCATTTATCACGACAGTCAGCCAGGCGAACACAAGAAGAGCGTGACCGGACTGGCCGCGATGGAACTGGTGAACAAGCACTTTGTCATGCGCAGCGTGCTCGGTCGAAAAGGCATCACGGATTACTTTAAGTTTGCAGTCATGATGGGCTTCCAGTTTGCAGGCACACTCGCGTGCAAGCGCGGACTGAGTGAAGCTCCCGCAAGAATTACTGGCTTTGGAATTGGCATCTACAGAATCCTGTTCTCGCACTGATTCCCCACGGATCAGTGAAGCGAATCCACGTGCGGTGCAGCGCTTCCTTCAGCAGGGAGCAATGAAAGCGCCTTCCGTGGCGTCACGCCTCCGCAAGCTCTGGTTCGGCCTGCTTGGCGTGCGCTTTGAAGGCAGCGCATGGCTGCGCAAGGTAGACATCCCACGCGCATGGAACGCGATCACATTGGGCGACAACATCATGCTGGATCGCGGTGTAACACTGATCATTACACAAAGCGCTACCACCCAACCGCGCCTGAGGCTCGGCAGTAATGTCTACGTCAATCGTAACACGGTCATCGATGTTCACGGCACCCTTTCCATCGGCAATGAATGCATGATCGGACCAAATTGCTACGTCACCGACGGTAACCACGGCATGAATCCGAACGCTTCCATTGGCTCTCAACCAATGACCAACCGCCCGGTAACCATCGGCAATGATGTCTGGATCGGGGCAAACAGCGTCGTCCTTCCCGGCGTCACGATTGGTGACGGCGCAGTTATCGGAGCTGGAAGCGTGGTTACCAAAGATGTTTCCGCTGGCACCATTGCTGCCGGAGTACCAGCAGCCTTCATCCGGCCTCGTAGCCTCGCCCACCAGTGACTACGATGCCCACCGTAGATATCTCAGCCATCGTCGTCGCTTACGATCGACTGGATCTCACTTTGCTTACGCTTGGGAAACTTGAGCGCTGCATACCAGCCCCCGATGAGATCCTTGTCCACGTCGACGGCAATCGAAACGACATCGCCGATCGCCTACGTGACGCCTATCCGGAGATCAACGTTTGGGTGAATGAGTCAAACGTCGGCCCTGGAGGTGGTCGCAATGTTCTTTTAGGAAAGGCGAAACACTCGATCATTGCGAGCTTCGATGACGACTCCTATCCCGTCGACGCTGACTTCTTCGCTCGACTAGAAAGATTGGCGAACGATCATCCTGAAGCAGACGTTTTCGCAGCCTCAATTAAAGAGCGAGGGCAAGTCCACGATGCCAGCGATTGTTGCACTCCACTGTGGGTCGCCGATTTTGTCGGATGCGGATGCGCCTACCGCAAAGCATTTATCGAGCGAATCGGCGGCTACGTGCCACTTCCTGTTGCCTATGGCATGGAGGAAGCGGATCTTGCCCTGCGGCTCCATGCAAATGGTGGATGCATCCTGTTCGCGCCTGAATTGCGCGTCTTCCACGACACCGATTTATCCCACCATTCCAGCCCGAGAATCGCGGGCGGGAACATCGCCAACGCTGCGCTGCTTCCCTTTTTGCGCTACCCGCTTTATCTCATACCTGTTGGGGTTTTCCAATTCGTTCGAAAGGTTTGGGACACTGCCCGACGCAAGCGCATCACTGGAATACTCCATGGCATCAGAATGGTAGTTCCTCATCTGATCCGCAACCGACGCTGGCGCTGTCCTGTCGATGGCCGCTCCGTCCTTTCATTTCTTTCACTGCGCCGTCATCCCCGCATTGCGCACTTGTAGTTCTTTGGCTGATTTGAAGATTGCGATCTCCAGCACCAATCCCTGCCACCTCTACGAGATGGCAGTCGCACTCACCGAGGACGGTTCCTGCGTCGACTATTACTCTGGCTATCCTGCGTGGAAGCTGGGCGAATTCGGGAACGACCGGCTGCGTGTGATCAGTAAGAGTTTCCGCACTCTGGTGACCTACGGCATGCTGCGGATCCCTGAGAACCTGCGCCCAAAGGATGGCCGCCTGTTTGAATGGCAGGATGGCATGTTCGACCAGCGCGTCGCGAAAGCACTGCGTAAAAATGGGGCCGATGTCGTGCACGCGATGCCCGGCCAGAGTCGTGAGATTTTCCGCGAATGCCGTCGCCAGGGAATCCCGGCCATGCTCAATCACGCAAGTGGGCCGATCCGTATCCAGAAAGCATTGGTCGCGGCTGAGTACGAGCGTGCTGGCGTACGCACTGAAGATGCCCATCGTTTCAATCCCCGGTGTGAGGGCCGCGAACAGGCGGAGATTGCACTCGCAGATTTTCATTGTGTCGCTTCGTCCATCGTCAAGTCACAACTGACGGCAGAAGGTGTCGATCCCGATCGCATTTTTGTTGTTCCTTACGGCGCGGATCCGGTGCTTTTCCCAAAGCGGCTGGTGGCTCCTGCCAGCCAGTTTCGAATCTGCTTTGCCGGTCAATTGTCACTTCGTAAGGGGATCAAGACGCTACTGGATTCGCTGGAACTTGCTGGCGAGCCGGACTGGCAATGCCAGTTCTTCGGCAGGCATAGCTCGGAGACCGCGGCAGACTTTGGCAACTACCGCGGAGCTACTGAAGTGGAGCTAAAAGGAGCGGTCTCCCGCATGGCACTGGCTGACGCGATGCGGGCGTCATCCGTTCTGGTGCTTCCCTCGTGGGAAGAAGCGTTCGGGTTGGTCGTTCCTCAGGCACTGCAATCCGGCGTGCCGTGCATCGTCAGCGATCGCGTTGGCGCAGCTGATCTGATACGCCATCGCTCAAATGGTTCAATCTTCCCCGCTGGCGACAGCGAAGCGCTACTCGAAGAACTACGATTCTGGGAAAGGCGGCCAAGTATTGTCACTGGTGACTACACCTGGCAACAACCAGCGCGGTTGTTACAATCCATCACGAAAGGGGTTCTGGCATAACCATTTCCCATCCATCACCATCGCTAGCAGGAACGCTCACGTTTCTCGGAGCACTCGTCTTTGCCTACACGACGATCCCCGACGTTAGCCCTGCCGAGATGGCACGCCATGTCGCGATCTTTGCAGGGATCGGACTTGCGATCAGCTTTCTGATTGATCTCTATCAAGGAGGCGTTCGCAATGTAATCAGGGGCGACTCCGTCTGCCTGCTTGCACTCTACTTTCTCACATTGGTCGAGTTCCTGTTTCCGCAACCCGACTTCGACGAAACAGTCACGCGGTCGCTTACAGGAAGGGGCCTCGAACTGGTCTTGCTGGCATTCGCAGGCATCACAATTGGTCGCCATTTCTTTCCTCCCAAGCAACTACACGCGGCCATGGATCCTATGCCCCCCGCACCAGCGGCGTGGTACTTCAACCTCCTCATTCTTGCTGCAATTCTCGGTTTCATGCACCGGTTCGTTGCAGTTGATTTCAATCTAGTTCGATGGTGGGAAGCAACAACCGGCCCAAGATTCTCTGTCCCATGGGTGAGGGGTCGCCTGGGCAACTGGAAGGCGCTTTTCAATGAACTGGCACTGATGCTTTACTTGATTCCACCGTTGTTCGCGGTGATCTGGAATCGTCGGAGTGAAATCAGCCGCAGGAAACTATATGCCTCCGTATTCTTTTTTGCCTTCACTCTCTTTTCGGCATTCTGCGATGGCACCCGCAACGTCTTCGCCACCTACCTTGCAACTTTTCCGGTCGCCTACATCCTTACATCCCCGCATCCTAGCGGAAAGCGAGTTGCGATTCTGTCAGCCATCATCGCAGCCCTGTTGATGTTCTCCACGCATCACATGCTTAAGTTCCGCAACAGTGGACTCAAAGCCTATCTCGCCGGTGACACTTCAATGATGCCAGTATCCGAAGACACACTCTTTGTGGACTACAACCTGCTCGCAATCTCCCAGCTGACCGCCCAGTTCCCGGAACGCTTCGACTACCTGGGAATGGAAGTCCCGGTCTGGGCTCTTGTTCGACCGATTCCGCGCGCGCTCTGGCCCGGAAAGCCCGAAGGACTGAGCACCGGCATTGAAGAAGCCCTTGATGCGGAAGGCTTCACCATCGCCACCACATTTATTGGAGAAGCCTATATGGCTTTTGGAATACTTGGAGTGATTGCCGCATCGCTGGCGTTTGGAGCCCTCGCCGGATGGTGGAACCGCCTCGGCGGCTATTCATCAGCCGCCGCGCTTACCAGCGTGCTCTATGCCTCAGGTTTCTTCGCTCTCGCCATTTCGATGCGCAGTCTGCTGACATTCACCACTGCCGCCCTGCCAACTGTGGCCCTTTATGTTATTGTCAGACTTTTCCCTCCCGCAGTGAAAGAACACCGCTTGCCTCACTCATCTGAGAATCGCCACGCATGAAAGTCGATCTGGTATCCGTCGTTCCATCGCCCTATCAGCGGGATCTATTCTCCGCTCTTGCCAGCGAACCAACTTGTGACTTGCGCGTCCACTACCTTGAGGATGCCGCACCGGATTCACCCTGGCCCGCACGATCACTGGCTCCTTACGAGACGGTTCTCCCAGGCTGGACAGCCGGACGCGGACGGGTGCGCTGCCACACCAATTGGGCACTTCCGAACTTTGCTGACACTGACATTGCCATCGTCAATGCCGCACTCACTGGCGTGACGACCCAACAGGTCATACAGAAGCTGTGCAAGCGCAACCTCCCCTGGGTGTTCTGGGGAGAGACACTTCGCTCCCGCACAGGTCTCCCAGGAATAGTGCAGCAGGCACTAGCCAAACGACTGCATCAGGCATCGGCAATCGTTGCGATTGGATCCGTCGCCCAGGCAGACTATCGGCGGCGTTTTCCAAAGACACCGGTCTACCAGCTGCCGTACTTCTGCGATCTCGAAGCATTCGCGCAGGCTGCAGCTGGTCGCGGAACGACCTCATCCGAAGCCGTGTTCCTGTTCTGCGGACAAATGATCAGGCGCAAAGGAATCGATGTGCTTCTCAATGCCTATCAAGAAGCCTGGAGACTGGGCCTTCGAGCGCGCCTGATCCTTGTAGGACGCGAAGCAGAACTGCCACCACTGGTTGAAGCGCTTCCCGAGCAAGTCCGCCAGTCCATTGAGTTCGCAGGCTTTCAAGCACCTGAAGCATTGCCCGCCATTTTTGCAAAGGCGGATGTCTTCGTGCTTCCCAGCCGTCACGATGGATGGGGTGTTGTCGTGAATCAGGCGCTCGGTGCCGGACTGCCGATCATCACCACTGGAGCAGTGGGCGCGGCGCATGACCTCGTTAAACCAGGAATCAACGGAATCATCGTCCCTGCTGGCGAGACGGCTCCACTGGCGGACGCGATGGTGAAACTTGGCACCGATCAGGCATTGAGGGCCACTATGAGCAGACGTTCGCTGGCCCGCAGCCAGCAACTGACACCCGTTGCTGGCGCCCGCGCATTCCTCAACATTCTGGACTCCGTCCTCGCATCCGAATCTCCGCTCATTGCCTGACACCATGCGCATCCTTCTCGCCAGCTCCAGTTCAGGCTCCCACGGCGGGGGCGAAATCTTCCTCCGCTACCTTGGTCAAGCCCTGATCGAACAGGGACACACAGTGGGCCTGTGGGCGTCCGATCACGCAAGAATGACGCCGCTGGTCGATGCATTCAGCCGACTCGGTGGTGAGATCGTGAGAGCCCCTTACATCAACACCTACGATCTCAAGGGCCGCTGCCTTTCAGCTGCGATGCACGAAAGAAACCGAGACACTGCTGTCCAAAGCTGGCGGCACTGGAATCCGGACATCGTGCACATCAACAAGCAAAACCTTGAAGATGGACTCGATCTTCTCGCCGCTGCAAAACAGGGCAATCTACCTAACATCTGCACCATCCACATCAGCCAGAGCGCAAAGTACCTCAAAGCCTCAAACGCCTGGCTTCGCGACCTCGTGGCAAGACGTTGCCTCAATCAGTATCCCGGTATTCTCACCGCAGTGGCAGACTCCCGGCGCGATGAACTCGCTGATTTTGTCAATGGTGACACATCACGCATCCGCCGCGTTTACAATGGAACGCCCGATCCAGAACTGACGCACAGAGCCCGGTGGCGGGCGGAAAAACGTGCCGAACTTGGGCTCAGTGATGACGAGATCCTTGTCACCATGGTCGCGAGGCTCACCGCACAAAAAGCACCGCAGCACTTCCTCGACATCGCCGCAAGCCTGCAACAGCAGCACAGGAATCTGCGCTTCCTCTGGGTTGGGGATGGAGATTTCGCGGAGCAGTGGGATCAAACAGTTACTCAGCAAAATCTCAAGCAGTCCGTGATGCGGATTGGATGGCAGGATGATGTAAAGCCCTGGCTGGCGGCATCTGACGCCTACCTTCACACCGCCGCGTATGAGGGGTTGCCACTGTCAATCCTCGAAGCACTGAGCTTCGGCCTGCCCACCTTTCTAACATCGCCAATGGTCGATGAAGTAGCCGCGTTCACTACAGATGACGTGTGCGTTATTGATGACACCGGCGCTTGGCACAATAGGCTATTAGACGCCACCAGTCGTGGAAACTTTAGCAATAGAGCACGAGCCCTCTACGAGAGGGAATTCCGGGTCGAGACGATGGCCAGGAATTACACCGATATTTACGAGGAAGTCCTCAATGCGTAACCGCCTAACCAACCAGCCCGATCTTACCAGAGTCTCGTTTCTTGTTCCGCCTTCCGCTCAGCGGGTGGGTGGAATTGATACCGCTTTGGACGGACTCAGCCGCCATCTGACAGCGGATTCTGGAACAGTGTTAGTCTCCAGCGAGACAGACTTTGAAACCGGCACTGACCTGGTGCATTTCCACGGGATGTGGCAAACTGGCCATCGCAGTGCCTACCAGCGCTGCATGGACGAGGACATTCCTTACGTCGTGTCCCCCCATGGCATGCTTGAGCCATGGGCCTGGCAGCACAAGATCTGGAAAAAGTGGCCCTACTTCAAACTCATCGAACGCCGCCAGCTTCAAAACGCTGCAGCGGTGATTGCGGCCAGCACTCTGGAAGCCGAAAACCTGGCAAAGTTCGTCGATCCGGCCCTGATCAGAGTCCTTCCGTTCGGCATCGATGTGAAAGACCTGCCTGAACGGGAAGCGGCCCGCCAGCGCCTGGGATTTGGCGAGGACGAACGCATCCTGCTCTACTTCAGCCGCATCGATCCGAAGAAAGGTCTCGACATGCTCCTGGACGCACTGAGGACCGCACCTGCTGGAGGATGGCGACTGGTTATCGTCGGCAATGGCGACGCCGAGTTCACCCGCGAACTCAAAGCATTTGCAGCCACACACGCCACCGAGCTGCCACCAGTCACCTGGACAGGCGGAGTCTGGGGGCTGGAACGATGGGACTACCTGGTCGGTGCCGACTTGTTCTGTCTCCCCACTCGATCGGAAAATTTTGGCTTCGCGGTACTGGAAGCACTCTGGGCTGGCACGCCCGTTCTAACGACAGACACTACACCCTGGGCTCAGCATCAGGATATTGACGGTGTCAACGTCTGCTCGCCTTCCATCGCCAACATTCACACGGCGCTGCGCACTGCACTGACAGATGCTGAGTTCAGCGCAGCGCAGCGCGACGCTCTCCGTGACTGGTGCAAAGATACCTACCACTGGCATAACGTGGCCGAACAGTATGCCGAGACCTACCGCAGTCTATCAGAAACTGAATCCGCCCCATGCCTCGTCTCCTAGCCAATCCAGAACACGTGATCGACGCCTACCCGAGCGACCGGACTCCGATCGATCTATCGCGGTACACCTCCGGCAATTTTGACAGGGGCGCGTCCCGCATCAAAGAAGCGCTTTGGGTGCTGGTGAAGTGCACCTTTTTCCTCAATCCCCTGCCTCTTCCATCCGGTCTGCGCTGCAGACTGCTGCGCCTCTTCGGCGCAACTGTAGGGAAGGGCGTTGTCATTCGGTCTCGCACCAACGTCTCTTTCCCATGGCGGCTTTCCATCGGGGACCACTCGTGGATCGGCGAACAAGTTGAGATCCTTAGCCTGGCACAGGTGCGAATTGGCTCGCACGTATGCATCTCCCAGCGCGCCTACTTGTGCACGGGATCCCATAATTTCCGCTCGGCAGGATTCAGCCTCGTTACCCGACCAATCACCGTCGAAGACCACTCATGGGTGGCCGCGAACGCATTCATCTGCCCGGGAGTCACCATCGGTGAACGCTCCATGGTTGGCGCTGGAGTCACTGTGACCTCAGATGTTCCAGCAGGTGTGCGCTTGATTGCTGCAGAGCCAAGGATAGAGATCAATTGATCGCCGGATCCCAGTCAAAACCCATGCGCATTCTCATCGTCAACCGCTTCATGCCACCAGATGAAGCGCCTACATCCGTCCTCGCAGGTGAACTGGCAGAGCATCTGCGGCAGTCGGGTCATGAGGTCGAATGCATTGCCAGTTCCTCCGACTACCGTAGCGGCAAGGCCAAGAGCAGCAGCCTGCACCGGGCGGCTGGCGAACTCATGAGCCATCTTGTGCTTTTGGCGAAAATGCTGGTGGCACCGAAGGCCGACCTTTTGCTCTGTCTCAGTTCACCCACATGCCTGGCGGTAACTGCTGCACTTGCGGCATGCCTCAGGCGTCAACGTTTTGCCCACTGGGCAATGGACGTGTATCCTGAAGTAGCAGTGCGTCTCGGCGAGATTAAGGAAGGCGGCCTGGTTCACCGAATTACCAGGACTCTCATGCACTGGGCCTACAGTCGCGCTGATGTTCTGGTCGCGCTGGACGAAGACATGCAGGCCTTGTTCGAAAAGAACGGCCATACTGCAGCAGTGTGCCGACCGTGGACTCCACTAGCACTTCAGTGGCCCAGCGAAGATTCTAACATTGCCAGAGACAACCCAGATCGCCCATTACAATGGGTCTACTCTGGCAATTTGGGACGGGCCCACGAATGGGCGGTATTGCTCGAAGCGCAGAAGCTTCTGGAGACTGAAGCGCCCGGTGAATTCGAACTGGTATTTCAGGGAGGTGGGGCCAACCGTCAGCCAGCGAAATTGCGTGCAGAGGAACTCGACCTGAAGAACTGCCAGTGGGCAGACTACGCACCGAAGGAAGCGCTCTTAGGCTCTCTCTTCTCGGCAGACGTTCTTGTGGCAACACAGAACCCGGTAACTCAAGGACTGCTCTGGCCAAGCAAACTCGCCGTGATGCGCCACATCCCCCGCCCCATCCTTTGGATCGGGCCAGAGAATTCCGCAGTAACGGCTGAACTCGCCGATCGCCCATCAACGGCAGCCATCTCCGTTGGACCGCAGGCAGCACGACAAGTCGCTGACTGGCTCATCAGCATGAGGCAAGCGCAGGGGGCCAGGCAGCTGAAATACTCGCCGCCCAGCCTCGCAGAGCTGCGTCGCCCGATCGATTCTCTCGAGGAAATACTCATTGGCTAGTTGATATTTTTCATAATAATTATAACTTATAGAACATAGGCGGTCATCGACATTCCGCCCTTGCAGCACCTCTCACCACTTGGCTTCTTCCTTGTCTTCAACACTTTATGCGATCTGCGCGATAGCCGGAGTTCTCTCCGCTGCGCTGTGCTTTCTGATAGTCAGGCAACGTCCAGGCAAACTGGGCGCGGACGCACCCGACTTGTTTCGGAAGGGTCAGGGACAGCCAGTCTCACGACTGGGTGGCGTCCCGATCTTCCTGACGCTGTTCAGCGTTTTGAGCATACTTCGGATCACGGGGAATATTCATGGATCGCACTTCAATGCGCTCATGACGACCAACGCGCTCATGTTTCTAGTCGGGTTCATCGACGATCTTTCACCAATGGGGGCCCGCTTCAAGCTTGCAGGCCAACTCATCGTGGCGCTCGTCGCTTACTCAATGGGGCTGAGGATCGAGACCTTTCACATTCCCTTTACCGACGAACCGGTTTTGATTGGCCAGCTGAGCCTGTTTCTGACCATTGGATGGCTCATCTTTGTTCCCAATATTGTAAATCTCATCGATGGGCTGGATGGGCTGGCAGGAGGAATGGGAGTTTTTCTCTGTCTGGTTCTGGCGATTCTCGGCGTAGTCTCAGAGAACCCCATGGCAGCCGCGATGAGTGTCACAATGTTAGGTACACTGAGCGGATTCCTGATTTTCAACTTTCCACCAGCACGGATCTATCTGGGTGACGGAGGGGCCTACCTCACCGGGTACTTTGTGGGTTCGGTCTCGCTGGCCGGTTCACACAAAGGATCGATCGCAGCCGCCTTGCTGGTTGTCGTGGTCGCGTTAGGGTTGCCACTCATGGATACGGTATTCGCGATCATCCGGCGGGGCATCACCGGCCTGCCCTTGTTTCGTGCAGACGCAGAGCACATCCACCACCGGATGGCTTCACGGGGATTCTCAAAGAGCCGTACGCTGATGATGATGTATGGCACCACGGTGCTGTTCGGGCTGGCCGGATTGAGCCTGTTCTGGAACCGCGGCCAGACACTGCCGATCGTGGGCGCTCTCGTCGTATCAGTTACCTTTGCAAGCGCCCGCTACCTTGGCTACGTACGCAATTGGCGGACTTTCCTGAAAGACCTCTCCATGGCATGGAGCCGCCGTGGAGATATTCGCTATGCGCTCATGCACAATGAGCTGCTGGAAGTGGAAATCGATCGGGCGCGGAGCGCGGAGGAATTCTGGCTGGCATTTATGGAGAGCTTGTACCGAGTGGGGCTGGAACATGTTTCCCATGGTACAAACGCAGCGCCGGAGGACAACGATCGGGTGATCTCACTGAAGATGGCCGACCAGTCATCCTGGCACCTGCGCTACCGCGACGACTCCCGCCCAGCTCAGGATTGGGTGCGCATCGCCAAGTGCCTGCAAGGTGCCTACTCCAGCGGTGTCACCTCCTGGGGACCGTGCAGAACTACACCCCTTGAAGAAAAGGCGGAAACGAGGGATTAGGTAGAAGAGAGATCGGGGTGAGGACAAGACTGGAGCAAGAGAGCATGAGTGAACGGGGATCGGGAGCCATAGGAAAGTCTAGGATCGGGTTCGTTGTAGCAACATCCCTCCTGGCATGCGTCGCCAACGAAGCGATGGCCACTTCATGGGCACGGGTAATCCTTTTCGTGGGGATGGCGTGTTTGATACCCACCATCGGTCGACGCTTCAGGCATGCTCCCCGTGTTTGGGCAGTGCTCTGCTTTATACTGACATGGGCAGGGCTTTGCTTTCTGCCAGGCAACTGGTTTGCACAACCCGGCTGGCTCTCGAAGATTATCCCCAGCCTGCCGGATGCGAACGAACTTATCAGGTTCGTCACACCGCAGAAATGGGTCAGCCTGCAGTCCTTTCTCACGCTTGCCGCCGTCCTCGCGTGGGGTGCCTGTATCACGGGTGTCCATTGGCACACGGAGGAGCGTAAACTCGGCCTGAGCATCCTCACTGGAGGCACCACTGTGATTGGAATAGCATTCCTTTCCTTCAAATTATCGAACACGCCCTGGCCCGGAGCCGCACACGACAATCAGTTTGGCCCCTTCGCTAATCGGAATCAAACCGCCACGCTCTTTGCCCTTGGAGCCGTCTGCGCTACAGGACTTTTACTTGCGAATGGACGCCATCACTGGCGGCAAACTATCATCTGGGGAATTTGCCTGACCATCCTCACCGCCGCCGTTACCCAGGCCGGTTCCCGTGCAGGAGTGCTGACGATGGCGGGCGGTGTTCTAGCAGTCTCGGGATGGTGGTCATTCAGCAGCCGCCAATGGATCCCCCTCGCAATCGGCGCATCCACACTGCTGCTTGCCTGTTCTTACCTTATACTAAACGGAGGGCGCCTCACTGAACGCATTGGAGAATCCATCAGCGGACAAACTGCGGAGGGCCGGATCGACATCTGGCTGGATACCGGTAGCCTCATCGCCCAGGCTCCCATCCTAGGCACAGGACTGGGCAATTTTGAACCCGCTTTCGCCCAAATCCGGGATGCCTCCATCTCCGAATACCACGTCCGCCATCCCGAAAGCGACTGGCTGTGGGCTGCTGCCGAAATGGGACTTCCAGGCGTCATCGGGATCATCGTTCTCCTCGGCATGCTGCTGGCCAGAGTGCCGTGGAAGCAACAGCAGCATGTCCGCTCACGGCATCACCTGCTGCACATAACGGCAGCCATCGGCGTAGTACAATTCATTGCTCTCGGCTGCATTGATGTCCCCGCCCATCGTCTTGGCACACTGCTTCCCGTCGTAATCCTGTTGGCATTTGCCATAGACACCCGCGACAGGCATACGAGGATCGGCACTGCAAGCGATGAACCTGCACCCACAAGGAGTTCTTTTTCCATTGCGTTTCGCCTTCCACAGCCGCTCACCATCGCGACCCTGACAGCCATTCCTGTCGTCTCAGCCATTGGCTGGATCACGCTTCCCAGTCTGCATCGCGCTAGCAATCTCATGAGCAGCGTCACAGCATGGAATTCGACGTCAGACGATGCCGATATTGCCACCACGCGCAACACGTTGCAACAAGCCATCAACATGGCACCGCTCGATTGGCGCGGTTATTTTCTCCGGGCGACTCACGCTCTTGCCTTCGGTCCATTTCCTCGCGAGGCACAGCGCGATTTTCAACGGGCGAGGATGCTTGTCCCAAACGCGCCGTCTGTTCCCCGCCAGGAAGCCAAAGCATGGGTCGATGCTGGGCTGAAAAACTACGCGATCCCTGCTTGGAGGGAACAGCTGCGCTGCGATCCCACGCGCATTGCGGAACACTTTGGCGTCATGCTACACACTGCGAAGGATGACGAAGATCTGACCAGGCAACTCGTCTTTCTTGCGAAGAGCTATCCTGAACTCCAGCTGCTTGCCCTGCAACGGACGCCAAAAGGAAGTCGCTTTGACGCCCTTCTTTCGGAAACCCTGGTGGCGGGCGCTGACGTGACCCACTGGCAGCCCCGCCAACTTGCATCCCTGTTCAAAGTCTGGCTCGATCGTGGCAATCACCAACAACTGAAAACCGCGCTAACTGAGAATCCTCGCTGGGCAACCATCGGATGGAAAACATTGTTCCAACTCCACGCCGAAGCAGGCAACTTTTCCCAAGCAGCAGAACTTGCAGAACAACGCCTTGCCTACGAAGTTGCGGATGCCCGCGGTCACGTCGAATCCCTCTCAGCAAGCGATCTTAGAGGACTGCGACTTTCCTTCAATCAATCAAGAGGTGACCTCGCCACCGGCCTGAGACTTGCCCGAATCGATGCGAAAGCGGGGCGAATCTCCGATGCCCTGGAAGTGCTCGGTCACCTCGCCCGTATCCACGCCACCAGCAATGTACCCCCGGTTCTGCTGCTCAAAGCATGGTGCCATCAGCAAGCGGGCCAGTTCGAAGAAGCCACCAAGACTTACTCCGACGTGATCAATCATTCAGCCGCACGCTCGTCCCAAGCGAAAGAATGGATCGCCACCATTCCTGAGTTTACCCAAGTGACAGATTAGACTTTTAGAAACACAAACAACGGCGCTGTAGAACGCCCCCAATCCACAGACAGAAGCCCTGAAGTTCTCGCTCACACGAGGATCTCAGGGTTTTCTGTTTTCTACAATGACCTTGGAAACAAAACTCTGCAGCGCTTCCAGGTCGAAGTGGATGTACCATACCACGGAGTAGCTCGCGCGTTTTGATACCAAGCAACAGCCCCCAGCATTGACGGAGCCCCCTAACATTACCAACGCATTCGATACAGACAGCATAAGGAAGAGTCTCCGCGTCGTTGCTGAGGTGTGCTGCAACATCCCGAAATCGCATCAGTGAAGTGTCATTCCGCGATATCAAGCCGTCGAACGTGCCCCCCGAGTCGCAACTCAGTGATCAGCAGGAATGAAAAACGTCTATAAAAGTGCCCGACGCTTCCTGAAAAGATCTACCATGAACCAGGTGGCGCAGCCAGCAGCGAGGTGTTTAAGACTGTGGCCGCTGATGGTCTCTCCGAGAACTGAGAATACCCAGGGATCACGGTTCTCGAGAATTTTGGCGAGCAGGTAAAACCCAAATATACCTACGTAAGATCGGGAGTGGGTATAGCGGGGAGAGTAGGCAACAACGAGGAAGGGAATGGCCAGCATCGGGAAGAATTGCACGATCCCAAACGGGCGAAGATCGCCGACGCCCCTCGCCTCTGACCAGCGCCAGTAGACAACGCTTCCGACGCCGATGATAACGAGTACTGGCAGCAACCGCCTGCCGAGATCCAGGCTCAACCGATCGCCGATGACGATGGCAAAGAACAGCATGAACACGATAGCCATGGGCAGACGATCCCAGAATAGTCTATCCGGGTTGGGCTGAAGGTGAAAGTAGGCGGAGCCAATACCCGTGCAGATGATGAAAAAGAACATCGCGAACGCCGCCGATTTCTCCCACACGGCGATGATGTGCCCGTCTCTTCGTGCCTGGCAGCGCCAAATGAAAAAGCAGCCCCATGCGCCCGTGAACAAAAAAGGAACATTGCTCATGACGTCGCCAAAGTTCGCCACTTTGAGGAACGCACGCCGATCCGCGAACAGAAAATACTCTGGCCACTGAGCAGGCCATTCCGGGTATGGCTGCTTAATGGCGTTCACAACGAACACACCAACGACCGTCAGGATTCCCGTTGCACACAAAACCCATAACCGCCAGTCGTTGGGAACCCGGTCGTCTGTTGCTGTAATGTAAGTGGGGATCTTTTTCGCTTCCAAGGCAGAGGGAATAGAGGTCGCTGAAGAATGGACTTTGGAGTAATGTTGGATCGGTCCGGGCGATTCGTCAATTCGATGCTGGAGGGGAAGCGCAAATGCTGCTCTTGCACCAGCCCGTGTCTGAGATAGGGTTGGCCTCTTTCCCCGAGCCCCCCGTAGCCCAATGCGTGTCCTCTCCATCGATCCAGCACTCCGAAATACAGGCTTTGGCGTTATCGAACGCCTTGGCAGAGAATACAGGGCGCTGAAATATGGAGTGATCAAGAACCCGCAGAAACTCCTTCAATCCGGCTGCCTGGTGCGAATTCGTGAGGAACTGCACTGCGTTATTCGCGACCTCAAGCCAGACTGCTGTGCGATTGAATCGGTGATCTACGTTCAGAGTTACAAGACGGCTATCACGATGGGAGCCGCCAGAGGAGCAGCGATTCTGGCTGCCGCCGAACATGGAATGGAGATTTTTGAGTACCCGCCAAAGCGGGTGAAGCAGGCTGTGGTCGGCCGCGGGGCGGCCGACAAGCAGCAGGTAGCATTCATGATGCGGGCACTGCTGGGCCTGACTGAGACGCCACCTCCCGATGCGGCGGATGCGCTCGCCATCGGCCTCACCCATTTTTACGAAAACGACCCTAACAAAGCGATCAGCAAGGAATCCAGACTGGTGTGAAATGATGGAGACTCGGAAAGCAACAATCGATCACCGCTGGCTGGGCCGCGTGGGCTACACGGAGGCGCTGGCATTGCAGGAGGATCAAGTCGCAAAGCGTCGGGCGGCCGAAGTTCTGGATACGGTTTTCTTTCTTGAACACGATCCGGTCTACACGATCGGAAAACGGCCAGATCAATCGAGCCTGGGTGGGCACGAGCTCCCCCATCCAGTAGTCGAAATTTCCCGCGGCGGCCAGGCGACTTATCATGGGCCGGGCCAGCTGATGGTCTACCCGATTCTCGACCTGCGGACATACGGGCAGGACCTGCACCGTTACCTCCGGGCTCTTGAGGATAGCGTGATCACCGCATGCCGGGCGATGGGGATCAATGCCCGGCGCCGGGAGGGGCTCACGGGTGCGTGGGTGGAGAATCGGAAGCTCGCATCGATCGGCATCGGGGTGAAAAGCTGGATCAGCCTGCACGGGGTGGGGATCAATATCTCGGGCGATCTTGCACCGTTCAAGCAGATCACGCCATGCGGGATTCAGGGGGTAGCCATGACATCACTGGAGCAAGAGCTGGGAGCTAACATCAGTGTCGAGCGCGCAGCTAGAACGTTCTGGCCACACTTTGAGCAGGCGCTGATCCGCCTGCGCCCTGCTCTCTGAATATTCTGAATGGTGAATCAGGCGGCGATCAAGTGTTGCAATATCCATGCGTTCCTGATGTAGGTGGGAGGCGAATGACACTCTATAAACAGGATGAACTTTTCACCACGATTAGCGGTGGTGCGGATGAGTGTGTCTTCGTCGACTGGTACGCCCCCCTGCTTGACTCGATGGTGTCGCATCTGGTGGGAGACTGGAATGGGGGTCTGCTGGATCTAAGTTCTTTGCTCGTGGTGGTGCCGACACGCGCTGCTGGGCGCAGATTGCGCGAGGCTCTGGCGGTGTTCGCGGCTCAGCGGGATGCTGCCGTGATTCCTCCACTGACAGTGCCGCCGGACTTTCTCACACAGATCGATGACTCCGATCAAGTAGCGACGCAACTGGAAACGCTGCTGGCGTGGATCAGCACTCTGCAAGCAGTCGATCTTGAGACATGCACCCATTTGTTCCCGGTCGAACCTGTCGAACGTGGATTCAGCTGGGCACTGCAAACCGCAATGCAACTTGAACGGCTGCGCACCGCTTTAGGTGAAGGCGGACTCACGATCGCATCGGCGGTTCGACAATTTGGAAAAATACTGGACGAGATCGAGCGCTGGAAAGAGCTGGCCAGCCTTGAGCGGCGGATGGCCGGAATCCTTCGGAGAGGAGGAAAGGATGATCGTCACACCGCGCGGGCAGCGGCTGCTGATTCGGCAACATTGCCTGAAGGGATCCAATCCATCGTGTTAATGGCGGTGCCCGATCCGAGCGAGCTGGCGCTGCGTGCGCTGGAGCAACTCAGCAAGCGCGCGCACACCAAGGTCGTCGTTTACGCACCGGAAGAGATGCGAAGCCTGTTCGACAGCTGGGGACGTCCGATTCCGACGGAATGGATAGGCAGGGAGATTCCTATTCCGGATGCGGAGAAGACCATTCACCTGGCGGCGAATGCCCGGGCGCAGGCGAAGGCAGTCGTGGGTTTGTTAGAAAAATACTCGACACCCGGGGCCGTGAGCATCGGCGTTCCCAATGCTGAAGTGGCGCCGCATCTGGAGGGAGTGCTGGGCGAGCAGGGAGTGGCGTGCTTCAATCCGGACGGCGTCCCTTTTTCCCGGCATGAACTGGCACACACGCTGGCAGTACTGGGGGATCTGCTGCGGACGCGATCGTTTCGCGCATTCAGTGCACTGGCACTGAATCCTGAGTTTTTGCGTGCTGTGGCTGAGGGTGCCGGTGAAGGCTGGTCGGTGGCAGTGGTTCTTGCAGAGCTCGACGAACTGCGGGACAATCATTTGCCGGACACCATAGACGATCTGGTCGATGCCACACGCCGAGGAACAAAGGTGTCCCCACCGACCGCCCGACTGATCAAGATCGTCGCGGACGGTCTGGACGATTTTGACCGTGCGGGCAGTTCCGGTTTTGGCGATTGTCTGCTGCGATGGCTGGCGTTTGTCTACGGGCACCGCGCCTTTCGCACGGATGCTCCGGAAGACATTTCCTTTGGCACCATTGCGGGTGAAATGAGTGCGGCTCTGGATGCTCTGGAGAGCAAGGTGGCCAAGGCAGCAAAGGTGCGACTGGAGCCAGCGGATTCGCTGGAGCTTGTTCAGCACGCGCTGTCCGGGATCGCTTTTTATCGCGAGCGGGACGGAGATGACCTCGATCTTCAGGGCTGGCTGGAGCTGCTCTGGGAGGATGCGCCGCACTTGATCATCACCGGGTGCAATGATGGATCGCTTCCTGAGTCGATCGTCGGTGATCCCTTCCTGCCGAATCAGGCGAGAGTAATGTTAGGGGTAAAGGACAATGAGCGGCGACTGGGCAGGGACGCCTACCTTTTGTCGGCAATGCTCGCGTGCCGGGCGGGCCATGGCAGGATTGATTTCATCGTAGGCCGGACGCGTAACAATGGCGATCCGTTGCGCCCGTCGCGCCTGCTGCTCCAGTGTCCAGACGAGGTGCTGCCAACCAGGGCACTTCAATTGTTTCAAGGCGAAACTTCTTCGGACGAGATCGCGCCGCCTCCCTGGCAAAGGGCATGGAAACTCAAACCACTGCCATTGCCCGACGATGCACGCATTCGCTCGCGGATCTCGGTGACAGCTTTCTCGGCATTTCTGTCCTGCCCTTTCCGATTTTACCTGGCTCATGGCCTGGGCATGCGCGAAGTGGATGCGGAAAAGCAGGAGATGAACGCGATGGAGTTTGGGAACCTGTGCCACGATGCGCTGGAGCGACTCGGCCGTGATGAGACGATGCGTAGCTGTGCCGATGAGCGCGAAGTAAAGGCATTCCTGCTCGACGCGGCAGACTTATATGTGGAACGGCGCTACGGCAAAGTGCTTACGGTGCCAATACGGATTCAGTTAGAAGCGGCGAGACAGCGATTGGCATGGGCGGCAGAGGTGCACGTGCGGGACTTCACAGAAGGCTGGCGGATCGAGGAGGTGGAGTGGCGATTTGATCGCGACCAACCCTGGGAAATCGGAGGGCTGCAAATTTCCGGCACCATTGACCGCATCGACCGCAATCGGAATACCGGAGCAGTACGGGTGCTGGACTACAAAACGGCAAACAAACCAACGCCTCCCGCAGATGCGCACCTCGCACGGTTAAAGCGCACCGAAAATCCCGACGAACTGCGTCAGTGGCTGCTATTCGATCGACCGGATGGCAGGAAAATGCGCTGGATCAATCTGCAACTGCCGCTCTATGTCCTGGCGCTGCGCCGGGGGCTGGACTCGGACACGCCGATCTCAGCGGGATACTTTAACATGCCGCGTGCGGCTGGAGACACCGCTATTTCGACCTGGGATGGGCTGAACGGAGATTTGCTGGAGCAGGCGATGCAGTGCGCGCTGGCTGCTACCAAGGCAATCCGCGCAGAGGAATTCTGGCCTCCAGCGTCACGACCACGCTACGAAGATTTTGGCCGCCTGTTCTTTGGTGATGTCAGCGAAAGTGTTGCACCCTTTTCAAATGAAAGCTGAAGCAGAGATCGAAGTAAAGATATTGGAGGTGGACCTTGCCGCGCTGCACGCGCGATTGTCTGCTCTTCAAGCTTATCAGGAGTTTTCCGGCGAGATGCACGCCATCTTTTTCGATGATGTCGATGGTGGCATTCGGGCAACCGGGGCTGCACTTCGTTTACGTCGGGAGGGTGACCAATCGGTTCTCGCATTCAAGCGAAGGCTGCGCAAGGACACCGTCAAAGTGATGGATGAGAAGGAGGTTAGCATCTGTTGTTTCGACACCATGCGACAGATCTTGAATGGCCTTGGTTATGTGGAGATCGCCGAGACCCGCAAACAGCGCGAAGAGTTTCTGCTGCCGGAAACGGGGGCAAAGATTGTGATCGATGATTACCATGACGCCCTCGAGTGCGTGCCGCCATTCGTCGAGATCGAAGCTCCAACTGAAGAGGCGGTGCACGCCGCTGCACTTCTGTTAGGATTTTCGCCGGATCAGTGTTTGAACTGGGACACACACGATCTCGCCTGCCACTACCAGGTGAAAATGTAGGCGATCCCGTCAATTTCCTATCACAACTGAGAATAACTTGCGTTTCGCGCCGCAAACTTGTGAAAACGCCTTGCGTTGAATTGCCACTAGCTTACCGTAATTGCCATAAGGAATTATTCCTTTGAGAAGCAAGCGGAGGACACAATGAAAGCAGCATCCAGATATTCGATTTTGATCCAACTCGGCCTGATGAGCATGGCGCTGGCAATGACATTGTCAGCTGAAGAGACTGCGCCAACAGCGAGGTTGCGAATGGTGGAACCAGCCAGTGTGAATGCGGGAGAAGTAGCTCCTGCGCCAAAGAGCGAGCAAGTTCCTGCCGCAGCTGGAGACGGGGAAATTGCACCCGTTGCGACTGAGTGTGAAGGCGCGGGTTGTGATCATCAGCCTGCTGGAGGTCCCGGCCAGTCTTCGGGCGTAATCGCACCAGTCTACGCCCCCTCCCACGAAGTTAAATTACAGCTGGCACTCAACGCTTCGCGTGATGAGGCGATTCTGTCGTTCTCCTCAGCAGTTCCCGGAGCGGCGGGCGACGCGACTTACCGGGTCGAGGGCACAAGTGATCTGGCAGCGGAAGCGTGGAGTTCTGTCTGGGAAGGTTCCGCTTCTGAAGTCGACGCGGACGGCGGTGTATCCATGCCCATCCCACTGCAAGGTGGTGCCCGGTTTTTCAGGGTGATGGTGCTCCTCGCTGAGTAATCGATTGGAAAAGCG